>NZ_JBEYYU010000104.1:0-17371 GCF_040645755.1 Streptomyces sp. NPDC046716 | reverse complement strand
ATCGTCTGCTTGTCGTCCGGCTGACGGCCGGTGGGGCTTCTCGCGCAGTTCCCCGCGCCCCTGGACGAGCGGAGCTCGTTTCAGGGGCGCGGGGAACTGCGCGACCAGCCACGACGAGAGCCGCACCCGCGAAACAACCGAACCCGCAACGGCGCCTAGGCGTCGAACGGCCGAGCCGGCCACTCGGCATCGGCGGCCCGAAGCCCCTCGACCCCGCCCCCCGCGAGCGCCGCGCTCAACGCCAGCACCCCCACCACCAGGCAGTTGTTGTGCAGCTCCCCCTGAAGAACCCCCCGCACCAGCTCCCCCACCGGCACCCGGGCGAACTCCATGTCCGCCTCCTCGTCCTCCACCTCGAACCGCGCCCCGTCCGCCTCGGACAGCCCGCGAGCGAGAAAGATCCGCACGGCCTCCGAGCAGCCGCCCGGCGTCGTGTACACATCGGTCAGCACACGCCAGTCCTCGGCCTTGACGTGCGCCTCCTCGTACAGCTCCCGCTGCGCCGCGTGCAGCGGATTCTCACCGGGGACGTCGAGCAGCCCGGCCGGGATCTCCCAGAGCTTCATGGAGACGGGGTGCCGGTACTGCTTCAGGAGCAGCACCCGGTCCTGGTCGTCGAGGGCCAGCACGGCCACCGAGCCGGGGTGGACCTGATAGTCGCGCCGCGCCACGGACCCGTCCGGCATGACGACCTCGTCCGTACGCACCGAGGTCTTGTTCCCGACGAAGGGGGTCTCGGTCGCCCGGACCTCCCACTGCTCGGCGGTGTCCTTGATCGTCGTCATGCCGGAACGTCCTCCCACGAGCGCAAAAAAACCGGGGCACGTGCCGCATTTGGCACGCACCCCGGTAACCGTACATCGCTGGTACGACAGGCCTTACTTGGCCTTCTTGGCCCCCGCGGCGGCCTTCACCTTGCGCTCGACGGCGGCCTTGACCAGACCGGCGAACAGCGGGTGCGGTCGCGTCGGACGCGAGCGCAGCTCCGGGTGGGCCTGGGTGGCGACCAGGTAGGGGTGGACGTCGCGCGGGTACTCGACGTACTCGACGAGCTTGCCGTCCGGGGAGACGCCGGAGAACTGCAGCCCGGCCTTCTTCTCCAGCTCGGCGCGGTACGCGTTGTTCACCTCGTAGCGGTGACGGTGGCGCTCCTCGACGTACTCCTTGCCGTCGTACACCTCGCGCACGATGGAGTCCTCGGCGAGCTTCGCCGGGTACATGCCGAGTCGCATGGTGCCGCCCATGTCGCCCTCACCGGCGACGATGTCGAGCTGCTCGGCCATGGTGGAGATCACCGGGTGGGCGGTCGCCGCGTCGAACTCCGTCGAGTTCGCGTCGGGGATGTCGGCCAGGTTCCGGGCCGCCTCGATGACGGTGCACTGGAGGCCCAGGCAGAGACCGAGCAGCGGGATCTTGTTCTCGCGGGCGAACTGGATCGCGCCGACCTTGCCGGACACGCCACGGTCGCCGAAGCCGCCGGGGATGCAGATCGCGTCGGCGTCGCCGAGCTGCTTCTTGGCGCCGGCTGGCGTCTTGCAGTCGTCCGACGTGACCCACTTGATCTTGACGCGGGCCTTGTTGGCGAAGCCGCCGGCGCGCAGCGCCTCGGTCACCGACAGGTAGGCGTCGGGCAGGTCGATGTACTTGCCGACCAGGGCCATGACGATCTCGTGGTCGGGGTTGTGGACGCGGTCGAGCAGGTCGTCCCAGGTCGTCCAGTCCACGTCGCGGAACGGCAGGTCCAGCTTGCGGACGACGTACGCGTCGAGGCCCTCGGTGTGCACGACCTTCGGGATGTCGTAGATCGAACGGGCGTCGGGGCAGGCCACGACGGCGTCCTCGTCCACGTCGCACATCAGCGAGATCTTGCGCTTGATGGCGGTGGGGACCTCGCGGTCGCAGCGCAGCACGATGGCGTCCGGCTGGATGCCGATGTTGCGCAGGGCGGCCACCGAGTGCTGGGTGGGCTTGGTCTTCAGCTCGCCGGAGGGGCCGATGTAGGGCAGCAGCGAGATGTGCACGACGAAGACGTTGTCGCGGCCGACCTCGTGGCGGACCTGGCGGACCGTCTCCAGGAACGGCAGCGACTCGATGTCGCCGACCGTGCCGCCGACCTCGGTGATCACTACGTCGACCTCATCGGTCGCCATGCGGCGGATGCGGTGCTTGATCTCGTTCGTGATGTGCGGGATGACCTGGACGGTGTCGCCGAGGTACTCGCCGCGCCGCTCCTTGGCGATGACCTGCGAGTAGACCTGGCCGGTCGTGACGTTGGCCGAGCCGTCGAGGTCGACGTCGAGGAAACGCTCGTAGTGGCCGATGTCCAGGTCGGTCTCGGCGCCGTCGTTGGTGACGAACACCTCACCGTGCTGGAACGGGTTCATCGTGCCCGGGTCGACGTTCAGGTACGGGTCGAGCTTCTGCATGACGACGCGGAGGCCCCGTGCCTTGAGCAGCATCCCGAGGCTGGAGGCGGTGAGGCCCTTGCCGAGGGAGGAAGCGACACCCCCGGTGACGAAGATGTGCTTGGTCGTCGTGGATTTGGGCGTCATGGCCAAGAGGGGGCTCCCGTGGTCGCGGTCTGGGGTGCGTGCCGGGTCCTCCTGGGGAGGCGCCGTCGCTGCGGTTCGGGGGTTCTAGGACCACCGGCTCACGGGCTACCAGGGTATCAGCGCATCGGGGAGACTGCTTCCGGCCACGCTCCGCACACGCGTCACCACAAAGGTGCACCGGTATACCGCCGTCACGGCACACTCACCCGTTGCTCACCCGTTCGGCTCAGGCGCGTTGCCCTGAGCGGCACGCGGATCACTTGAGCGCGTCGTATCCTGCTCGGACACTCGGCTGGCGAGTCACCCAGGAAAACGGCACCACAACGGCAACACCCCCGCCCGTTCCCGCCCGTTCACCGGAACACGAAGTCCGATCGCATCCGATCGCCGGTGCCTCCACCGGAACAACCGGCTCGTCAGTTCGTTTGACAACCACGTATCAGGACGACGTATCAAGACCATTCGTTGACCGTTTGTTTGATGTGGTTGACGATCGTTAGTTGACCGTGAAGACCGCAGAGCGCATGCCCCTCGCAGCACTTTCGCCTCGCAGGGGTGTACGTGGCCGTTCGACTGGAGATGCACGTGGCCGGGCGCATCGAGGATTACGCACTCATCGGGGACATGCAGACCGCCGCCCTGGTCTGCCGGGACGGCACAGTCGACTGGCTGTGCCTGCCCCGCTTCGACTCGCATGCCATTTTCGCCGGGCTGCTCGGCACCGAGGATCATGGCTTCTGGCGCCTGGGCCCGGCCCACGCGGCCGACGCCGAGCCGCCGACGGCGACCCGGCGCACGTACCGGGGCGACTCGCTGATCCTCGAGTCGGAGTGGGAGACACCGCGCGGCACGGTCCGCGTCACCGACTTCATGCCGCCGCGCGACGGCGCGCCGCAGCTGACCCGGATCGTGGAGGGGGTCAGCGGTCGGGTGCCGATGCGTTCGGCCCTGCGGATGCGGTTCTCCTACGGCCGGATCACTCCGTGGGTGCACAAGGTGGACGGACGTACGGTCGCGGTGGCCGGGCCCGACTCCGTGTGGCTGGATTCCGACGCCGAGACGTACGGCAAGAACCTCACGACGTACTCGGACTTCACCGTGGCCCCGGGCGACCGCATCGCCTTCACCATCCAGTGGCAGCCCTCGCACAAGGAGCAGCCGCCGCTGCCGGATCCCGAGGGATCGCTCGTGGCGACGGAGCAGTTCTGGCGGGAGTGGGTGGAGCACTGTACGTACCACGGGCCCTACCGGGAGGCCGTGGTCCGCTCCCTCATCACGCTGAAGGCCCTCACGTACGCGCCGACGGGCGGCATCGTCGCCGCGCCCACGACCTCGCTGCCGGAGGAGATCGGCGGCGTACGGAACTGGGACTACCGGTACACCTGGCTGCGGGACGCGGCGATCACGCTGTCGTCGCTGCTGCGCACCGGGTACCGGGAGGAGGCGCGGGCGTGGCGCGAGTGGCTGCTGCGGGCCGTCGCCGGCGACCCGGAGAACCTGCAGATCATGTACGGCATCGCGGGTGAGCGGGAGCTCGGCGAGGCGGAGCTGGACTGGCTGCCCGGCTACGAGAACTCGGCGCCGGTCCGGGTGGGCAACGGCGCGGCGCACCAGCTCCAGCTCGACGTGTACGGCGAGGTGACGGAGGCCCTGCACCTGGCGCACATGACGGGCCTGGCCCGCAACGACTACGCGTCGCTGCTCCAGCTCAAGCTCATCCAGTACCTGGAGGGCCACTGGGACGAGCCGGACGAGGGCATCTGGGAGGTGCGCGGTCCGCGCCGGCACTTCGTGCACTCGAAGGTCATGGCGTGGGTGGCGGTCGACCGCACCATCAAGCTGATCGAGTCCGGTGACGCCGACGGACCGCTGGAGAAGTGGCGCGAACTGCGCGACGACATCCACCGGGACGTGTGCGAGAAGGGGTACGACAAGGAGCGCAACACCTTCACGCAGTCGTACGGCAGCAAGGAGCTGGACGCCTCGCTGCTGCTGATCCCCCAGATGGGCTTCCTGCCGCCCGACGACAAGCGCGTCATCGGCACCATCGAGGCGATCCAGCGGGAGCTGTCGACGACGGACGGGTTCATCCTCAGGTACCCCACCGACGGCGACAACGCGGGCGTCGACGGCCTCCCCGGCGACGAGGGCGCCTTCCTCGCCTGCTCGTTCTGGATGGCGGACGACCTCGCGATGATCGGCCGGGTCGACGAGGCCCGCAAGCTCTTCGAGAAGCTGCTGGCCCTCCGCAACGACCTGGGCCTGCTGGCCGAGGAGTGGGACCCGGTGCTGCAACGCCAGGTCGGCAACTTCCCGCAGGCTTTCAGCCACGTCCCCCTGATCGACACGGCCCTGCGGCTGACCGCTTCGGGGGCGTACGGGGGCTGAGACCGCCAGGCCCTGTCATCCGTGTCATGAGCGCCATGGTGACCGCACCATGGCGCTCATGACACGGAGCGAGGGCCGAAACGACAGCCCGCTCAAGCCTCCTCCGGCCGACTGCTGAGCAGGGCCAGGTAAGGGCTCAAGCGCCACGCGCGCACGGCGTCACCCATGACCTCCGCCCAGTCGTCGACGAGGTCCGGCAACAGACGTCCGGCCCGCTCCGCCTTGCCGGCATAAAGCAGCAGGCTGATCTGTTCGATGCGGAGCACGAGGGTCACCCCGTCCGTGCTTCCCAGAACCGATCGGCACCGGTACACCATCTCCTCCACTACTGCCACGGCTCGCCTGAAATCGCCTCGCGCCGCCAGTTCGGTGAGCAATGAGCGCCGCAGCGGCATCAGTTCCCAGGAGTTCACGCCCAACAGCCCTTCGCTCACGGCGAGTCGGGCCCCGGCATCGCCGGACTCCGTCTCCGGAGGAGCCAGGACGCTCAGCTGGGTTCGACGGCGGTGGACGTGCGAATGGTCGCGGCCGAGGGCGCGTTCCGCACGCGTCACGGTCTCGTCGACAAGCGCTCGCGCCCCTGCCGGGTCGATCCGCGACTTCACCGAGAGCGTGAGACAGAGCAGCCAGAAGGTGCTCGGGTGATCCGCTCCGAAGAGACGGCTCGCCCTCGTCAGCTGCTCCTCGAACAGCGGGCAGGCCCGTACGAAGTCGCCCTGCCACGTATGGGCCAGTCCTGTGAGCAGGCGTGCTCCCGCGGCCGCGGGGCTGTCCGTGCCCCCGACGCGCTCGAAAGAGGCGGCGCCCCGTGCGCTGAGATCCGCGCTGCGCGACGGATCGACCCCGGCCAGGTACAGCGCCGCCTTGTTCAACAAGTCCGCCGTCTCGGCAGTATCGGACTCCGCGGGGGCACGGCTCGCCAGCGCTTCCACGTGGGTCGCCCAGAGCCTTGCCGCCGGCCCCCACGCCGGGCCTTCGACTCTCGCCCGCCCCAGTACCCGAGCCGCGTGGTCGCGATGTCGAAGCGCCAGCTCCGGATCGGCTGCCCGGGCCGACGCCTGGACCAGGCGGTGCACCGAAAGGGTGTCCTCCCGCAGCGTGATCATGCTGTAGGCCGCGAGACGGCGGATGCCTTCGGTGACGGCGAAGGGGTCCGCGATTCCGTCCAAGTACGCTCTCGGGATTTCCTCCGGCGCCCACCAGGCGATGGTCCGCAGGATGCCTGTCGCCGTAGGCGTTTCGTCGAGGTGCTCCAGGGTGACCTGCCACACCCGGGCTACCGTCCGTTGCCCGTCCCCGCCTTCCGCGGAGGCGGCGAACATCTTGGAAGGCCACCGGAGAAGGAGATCCAGGTATCCCCTCGGAGAAACCCCCGCCTCACGGCAGTACGCGGCTGCTTGATCGACGGCCAGGGGAAGGCGCCCCAGTTCGGCGCAGAGTTCCCCGACGCCGTCCGGAGGGCCGGAGTGGACACGCGTGAACAGGTCGACGGCCTCGGTCGGTTCGAGTACGTCCAGCCGCAGCGCGGTGGTGGCCCCCCGCCAAGTCGTCGCGCTCAGCCGCGTAGTGATCAGAAAGCGTCCGCCCGGCGTGCGTGCCAGCAGTGGCCGGATGTCCGCCGGATCCGAGACATTGTCCAGGATCAGCAGCCAGCCCTCGTGGGAGGAGAGCCACTGGAGCACTCGCTCCCTGAGCGCCTCATCCGTCAGGACGCCCACCAGCGCGGGCTGGAGAGCCCGGCCGAGCGCGGCGAGGCCCGCGTCGACGGCGCTCGAGGAGTCCGCCGTGATCCACCACAGGGGGTTGTACTCGGTGGCGTGTCCGGCCGCCCAGCGAGCCGCCAAAGTGGACTTTCCGACTCCGCCCAGGCCGTGCACGGCGTGGACCGCGACATCCGAGGTATCGGCTAGTGCCCGGTCCAGCAGATCCAGTTCACGCGTGCGCCCGACGAACTGCTCCGTGCGCTGGGGCAGATGACACAGCCGTCCGGTGAAGTCGAGCGCCTCGGCCGGAAGAAGCGTCGCCCGCTCGACCTGTGTGACGAAGTCACCGGTCGAAACACTGCCGATGTCACGTCCCGCCGCGACCGCCCGCTCCCCCGACGCCTCCGCGGACGTCCCGTCGTTCACGTGTCCCCCGTGGACGCGCTCCCGATGCTCCCGCCCGCGGCCACCGACCGCGCACCGCTCGCGGTCACCGACGGCCCGCGAGCGGCCGAGGGCCCGAACAGGGCGTAGACGGTCAGCGCGAGACCGATCAGCCCCGCCGCGCCCCCCATCACGCTCGCCCAGGGATCAACCGCGTCGACATCCCGCACTCCGCCCACGAGCAGTCCGACGGCCCCCGCCGCACAGAGCCCGATCCCCGACCACATCAAGACCTTTGCCCGCCCCGTCATCCGTTCATCATCCTCTCTGCGCATCCCGGCCGCAGCAGTTCGCACTCCAAGTCGGCGTCCGGGGCCCGGCCGCCCTACTCTGGGCGCACAGCGGCACCACACCGGATGTCGCCATCAGTGCCTGCGAGCGCGGTACTGACGGGGAGGCGCGCATGTCCGAGGCAGGTCAGGTTCCGTCGCCACCGGCCGCCGAGCAGTGTGGAGCCACGTCGGTCGAGGCCACCGGGGAGCGCGCCGTGGCCGTCGGCCGCGATCTGGGCCTGGCCCTGACGGGCGACCACAACACCATCAATCAATACTTTGTCTTCGGCACCGGAGATCACGGGTCCGTCTCTCCAGCCACGCCACGGATCAGAGCCGTGGTGCCCGTTCTGATCGGGCTGATCAACTGGGTCGGCCAGGCCGCGTCGGTCCATCCAGGCCGCCGTCTAGTGCGGTCCTACGTGGAACAGGCTCTGCGCGAGACAGGCGGACCGAATGTGGTCGGATACGGCGAGGAGCAGGGCGACGACGGGACTCTGCTCCTGTTCACCGGGGCGACGGACCTGATCGAACTGGGGGCCGCCCTGCTGACCGAGCTGGACCGAATGATGTCCGAGGACTGGACCGACATCACGCACCGGCCCGGATATCTCCTGCCACAGCTGCGACTCGTCCTGCACACGGGGCACGGCGAGTACGACGGATCGCGCATCTCCAGCCCGGCCCTCGTCGGGACGATCCGAGCGCATGCCCGGACGACCTCGCTCAACGACGCGTACGCGGGTGACGCCGTCGGTGTCGTGGCGCTGGTGACGAACGAGGCGTTCGACGCCGACGTCTACGACCGGCTGAACGGGAGCGGTTACAGGTGGCTGCCCTTCTCCCAGCACATGGAAGACGTGAGCCCATTGGGCTTCTGGACTCGCGGCGCCCGAGGCGCGGCCGCCGCAGCGCCCAGGTGAGCATCCGACCGCGGTGGCGCTCGGTCACCCCGGCCAGAATGTGATGCACGACACAACAGTCGGCCCGCCGGGCAATCTCCGGTGCGGCACCACGAGTTGTCACGGCGTCGCGGCTGATGATCGTCTCCGTGACCGGGCGGATATGTTCCGGGATCGTCCGCGCCGGTACCGTCCGCATCATGGACAGCACCTCGCCCGAGTACGCGCCGTACTCCCCTCCCTCCGCACCCGCCGGGATCACCGTGCAGCGGGCCCTGGAGCTGCCCGGGCTGCGCAGTGGGCTGCCCGAGGTGGTGGCGGGCGGGGACCGGCTGCAGCGGACCGTGCGGTGGGTGCACGCGGGTGAGGTGCCGAACATCGCGTCGCTGCTCAAGGGCGGCGAGCTGCTGCTGACCACGGGGTTCGGCCTCGGCACGCGCCCGGCCGAGCAGCGGGCCTTCGTGCGCAAGCTGGCCGAGCGGGGCATCGCCGCGCTGGTGATCGAGCTGGGGCAGCGGTTCGCGCGGCTGCCCGCCGCGCTGGTGGAGACGGCGCGGGCGGCGGGACTCCCGCTGGTGCAGCTGCACCGCGAGGTCCCCTTCGTGACCGTCACCGAGGAGATCCACACCGAGATCGTCAACGGCCACTACGCGCTGCTGCAACGCGCGGAGGAGGTCCACCGGCGCTGCACGAACGCGCTGCTGGACGGCGGCGGGGTGCCGCAGGTCCTGCGGATCCTGGCCGAGTTCAGCGGCAACCCGGTGTTCCTGGAGACCGCCGACGGACAGCTGCTGTACGCGGCCGGTGCCGACGGCGACATCACCGATCCGCTCCAGGTCTGGGAGGGCATGCGCGGCACGCACCAGGACGAGCCGCCGAGCGGGGCGCTGCTCGTGGACGTGCCGGGCGGCGGTCCCGGGACGGGGTCGGTGCGGGCACGCCTCGTGCTGCTCCCGGTGTCGTCGGCGCCGGCGCCCGTGCACCGGATCGCCGCGGAGCGGGCCGCCGGGTCGCTGGCCGTCGTGCTGATGCAGGCGCGGCAGGAGGAGGAACTGGCGGCGCGCGGGCGCGGCGACTTCCTCACCGATCTCGCGGAGGGCCGGATCACGCCGGAGGACGCCCCGGCGCAGGCCCGGGTCCTCGGCTTCCGGCCGACCGGTCAGGGTCCGCTGCTGCCGGTGGTGATGCGGATGCCGGGGACGCCGGACACGACGCTGAGCCTGTCACCGGGCGGCGGCTGGGCGGTGCTGGCGCGGGCCGTGTCGGAGGAGCTGGCGTCGGTCGGCGTGCCCGTGCTGCTCGGCGTACGGCCCGTGGAGGGCCGGGTGCCGCTGCTGCTCGGGCTGCGTTCGGAGTCGGAGCGCACGGCGGTCGCCGACCGGGTGGCGGCGGCGCTGCGGGCGGGCGTGGAGCGGGCCGGGATGCAGCGCACCGGCGGCCGGCCGCCGGTGGTCGTGGTCGGCGGCGCGGGCGGCTGGGCGGCGGCCGCCGCGGGGCTGCGGCACGCGGCGGAGACGGCGACGGCCGCGCAGGGCCTCACCGACCGCCCGTGGTTCGACGCGCGGCGCCTGGACATCGACCTGCTGCTGTGGCGGCTGCGCGACCACCCCGATCTGGCGGCGTTCGTGGAGCGGGCGATCGGCCCCCTCCAGGACCACGACAAACGCTCGAAGCCTCCCCTGCTGCCCACCCTCCAGACCTATCTGGCCCACGCGGGCCGCAAGGCGGAGACGGCCCGTGAACTGCACCTGAACCGCCAGACGCTGTACAACCGCCTCGCGCGGATAGGCGAGTTGCTGGGGACGGATCTGGACGATCCGCAGACGGTCCTGGCACTGAGCCTGGCGCTGCGGGCGCGACGGCACGTGGGGTAGCCGGCCGGTCAGAAGGTTCCGGCCAACTCGTCGTACACGCTGAGCACTTGGGTGACCGTCGCGTCCTCGCTCGGCCAGGAGGCGGCCTGCGCGGTGCCGGCGTCGCGCAGTGCGGCGCACCGCTCGGGGTCCGCGAGCAGCCCTTCGATCGCGCGGGCCAGGGCGGGCGCGTCTCCATAGGGCACCAGTTCGGCCGCGTCGCCGACGAGTTCGGGGATGCCGCCGACGTCGGTGGCGACGAGCGGTACGCGCGCGTGCAGGGCCTCCTGGGCGAGCAGCGAGCGGGATTCCCAGCTGCTCGGCAGGACGGCGATGTCGGCGGCGTGCAGCAGATCGGCGACGTCGTCCCGGCGGCCGACGAGGCGTACCGGCAGGCCCTCGCTCTCGATCCGGCGCTGGAGGACGCCCCGCTGCGGTCCCTCCCCCGCGATGACGAGGAGCGGCGCCGGGTCGAGATCGAGCCAGGCATGGGCGGCGTCGAGCAGCACTTCGTAGCCGCGGTGCCGCTCGAGTGTGCCGACCGACATCAGCAACGGTCGCCCGACCGCGCCCAGTTCGGCCCGAGTCTTGTGGCGGGCGCGCTCGGCGTCGTCCTCCTGGGAGGGCTCGGGGCGGCGCGGCGGCGGGAAGGAGACGGCGGCGAGCCGGGCGTCCCGGGCGCCGCGCGAGCGGGCCCGGTCGACCAGGTCGGACGAGGTGCCGAGCACGACGGACGCGGCCCTGGCGACGCGCCGCTCCAGCATCCGCAGCAGATGGGCCCGGGCCCCTTCCGCGTACGACCGGGTGTGCCAGGTGACGACGAGCGGGATCCGGCGGCCGCTGAGCGCGAGGGAGGCGCGCAGCGCGGCGTGCAGTCCGTGGGCGTGCACCAGATCGGCGTCGGCGCAGGCCACGCGGAGCGCGGCGACGGACGCCGGGTCGCTGCTGCGCGGCACCGGCAGATGGTGGGCACCGACCTCGCTGAACCCGTACGCGCGCTCGGCCTCGGACGGCGCGCAGACCGTGACCCGCACCCCGCGGGCGACCAACCCGGCCGTCAGGGAACGGACATGGGCGCTGCTGCCCGCACTGCCGCCGCCCAGCACTTGCACGGTGCGCAGCGGCGTCTGTCCGTGCGCTGCGTGGCTGCTCACGTGGCTCACGTGACCGGGCTCCTGGTCGATAGGCGCGGTGGGGAAAGGGGGAAACGGAGGATGCGTGCGTTCGAGGTGCCAAGGATGCCAGCCCGTACGGGCGTTCCGGCACCGCTCACGGTCTCTCACCGCGCGACTCCGGGCAACACGGCACACCGGACCACTCACACGGGTGACTTGACACCTCCACACCGTCTCCCCCGGGGGCGCACGAAGTGTGCTCCTCAGGGGCGCGGGGAACCGCGCGCCCCGCCACACTCAGCGGTCGGCCGCCGGACCGCGCTCACCCATCGGCCCGCGCCGCCGCCAGCAGCTCCTCCGCGTGCGCCCGCGCCGTCTCGGAGTCCTCCTGCCCGGCGAGCATCCGCGACAACTCCCGTACGCGCTCCTCCCCTTCGAGCACGGTGACACCGGAACGGGTGACCGATCCGTCGTTCGTCTTTTCGACGAGCAGCTGCCGGTCGGCGAACGCGGCGACCTGCGGCAGGTGCGTGACGACCACGACCTGCGCCGACTTGGCCAGCTTGGCGAGGCGCCGCCCGATCTCGACCGCGGCCTTGCCGCCGACGCCGGCGTCGACCTCGTCGAAGAGATAGGTGGGCACCGGGTCGGTGCCGGCGAAGACGACCTCGACCGCGAGCATCACGCGGGAGAGCTCACCGCCGGAGGCACCCTTGGCGATGGGCCGCGGCGGGGCGCCGGGGTGCGGGGCGAGCAGCAGCTCCACCTCGTCGGCGCCGCTCGGCCCGCACGCCACGGTCCGGCCGTCGACCTCCACACCGTCGCCGGCGTCGGTCTCGGCCTGCCGGATGTCGAAGGAGATCCGGGCGTGCGGCATCGCGAGCGAGGCCAGCTCCTCGGTGACGGCGGCGGCGAACCGCGCGGCCGCCTCCACCCGGGCGTTCGTCAACTCCTGCGCGAGCAGGCTGAGTTCACCGCGCAGCTCGTCGCGCTCGGCCGTCAGTTCGCCGATCCGCTCGTCGTCGCCGTCGAGTTCGAGCAGGCGCGCGGCGCTCTGCTCGGCCCAGGTCAGCACGGCCTCGGTGCCGCCACCGTCCTCGCCGTACTTCCGGGTGAGCGCGGTCAGCGCGGCGCGGCGCTCCTCGACGGCCGCCAGCCGCAGCGGGTCGGCGTCCAAGTCGTCCGCGTATCCGGCGAGTTCGGCGGCGACGTCGGTGAGCAGGATCTGCACCTCGCCGATCCGCTCGGCGAGCGTGCCGAGAGCGGCGTCGTGCGAACGCACCGCCTCCAGGGCCCGGTGGGCGCCGCCGACCAGCGTCTGGGCGTCCACGCCCTCCGGGTCCTCGGGGTTCCCGGCGAGCGCGCCGTGGGCGGCCGCGGCGGCGGAGGCCAGCGCTTCGGCGTGGCCGAGCCGCGACGCCTCCTCGGCCAGCTCGACGTCCTCCCCGGCGCGGGGCTCCACGGCGGCGATCTCGTCGAGCCCGAACCGCAGCAGATCGGCCTCCTGCGCCCGCTCACGGGCGCGCGTGGTGATCTCCTCGAGCTCGGCGCCGACGGCCTTCGACCGCTTGTACACACCCGCGTACTTGGCGAGCGGCTTCGCCACGGCGTCCCCGGCGTACCGGTCGAGCGCCTGCCGCTGCCGCCCTTGCTTGAGCAGCCCCTGCTGGTCGGTCTGGCCGTGCACCGCGACGAGTTCGTCCGCGAGCTCCGCGAGCACGCCGACGGGCACCGAGCGGCCGCCCAGGTGGGCCCGCGAGCGCCCCTCGGCGGAAACGGTACGGCTGACGAGCAGCACACCGTCCTCCAGCTCGGCCCCGGCCTCTTCGGCCCGTGCGGCCGCGCCGGAGCCGACGGGCACCCTGACGCTCCCCTCGACCACCGCGTGCTTCGCGCCGATCCGTACGAGCGCGGGGTCGGCGCGCCCGCCCAGCAACAGCCCGAGGCTCGTGACGACCATGGTCTTGCCCGCGCCGGTCTCACCGGTCACCGCCGTGAAACCGGGCGACAGCTCGACCACCGCGTCGTCGATGACTCCGAGCGACCGTATCCGCATCTCCTCCAACACGGACACGACCTTACGAGGTCGGGGGCCGTCAGTGCGACGGGCCCCGGCCCCCGGCACCGAACCAGCAGGTGGTGCGAGCCCCCTGTCACCCGTGCGTGTGCCCCGGGGTGGGCCTGTCCCGCGTACCGCCCGACGGGGCCGCACCAGGGCGGCGCACGGCCCCGTCCGCGCACGCCGGCCCCATGAGTACGGCACTGGCACGGGCGGCTCTCAGGGCCCATCCCGCGGCGTTCCTGGGGACGGGCGTGGTGGCGTTGTTCGCCGCGACGGTGGTGAGCGCCTCGACGACGGTTCTCACGCCGACGGGTTCCGGCGACATATCTCCATCGGCCCGTCACACCCTCACGACAAACGGAGTCGGTGACATCGCCGCGGTGCCGCTGATCGAGTCGGTCTATATGTCGATCTTCGTGGTGGTCGCCACGATGGGCACCGCGACGGTCACGGGGCAGGGGGTGGCCACGGCGCCTGTCCGGCGGCTCCTAGGAGTCTCTCCCGTCCAGCAGCCCGGCCACCGTGCGCAGCGTCCCGGCCTGCGGATCCCGCCCGGTCAGCCGCTCGGCGACACGCTGCCAGGCCGCCGGGTCCGTACCGAGCCGGTCGCGCACCAGCGCCACGAGGTCGACGCGGGCCGCGGCGGCCGCGGGCGGCGCGTCCGCGCGGCGTGCGGTGCCGCTCAGGTACGCGAGGACGCGGCCGGCCGGTGCCGCCAGATGCAGGAGGTCGGTGCCGGTCAGCAGATCCGCGTCGAGCAGACCGTCCAACTGGGTGGCGGTCGGCGCCGTGAACAGGCCGCCGAGTCCGTACCGGGCCCGCTCCCGGGTGAGCCGCGCTCCCGCGGGCAGACCGTGCGGTCCCGGCTCCGGGAGCAGCGCCGCGTGCCGCAGCTGTACGTCCTCGGGGACTCCGGCGAGTACGACCAGGTCGGCCCAGTACGGGATCGGGTCCTCGGCGTGGGCGGCTTCGAGGGCCACCCAGTCGACCGGCCGCCCCGGCGGCAGCGCCTCGACCGTGTCGCGTGCCTGCGCGGCGCTCCGGGCCCGCCGCAGCTTGCCGACCAGCTTCCCCGGCGCCAGTTCGCGATCGAGGCGGGCCTGGATCACCGCGGCCGGATCCCCGGACGCGAGGGCCTTCGCGCAGACGGTGGTGGCGGTGCGGCCGAGCAGGTCCCGGCCCGCGAGCCGGGCGAGCCGGTCGGCGCCGCCGTGCTCCAGCAGCCGCAGACAGCCGAGGAGTTGATGCCCGAGGCCGAGCCGCGCCCCTTCTGCGACGAGAATCCCCTCGACGAGGTCGGGCTCGGCGGAGTCCAGCCAGGCCAGGCCCCCGTCCGGCCGGTCGCCGCCGTCGGCACGCCACGCGGCCAGCACGCCGTCCCTCAGCGGCGGCCGGCAGCGGTGCGCTATGCGCAGCACGGTGGGCCGGGGAATCCAGTTCCGCAACAGTTCGAGGTCGACATCGGGGTCGTCGAGGTCGACAAGTCGCTCCAGCGAGGCCGCGTCGAGCCAGCGGGACTGCGCGGCGAGGACCCGCAGTGCGGCCGGGTCGCGGGCCGCGAGCAACCGGTCGAGGAGCGGGCGCGGCGTGTGGTCGTGCCGCAGGAGATGGGCGGCGAGCAGCCAGGGCCCGTCGGGGCCGAGCCGGGGCAGCACGGCGTCGACGGCCTCGGCGTCCGCCAGGCTCAGCAGGGTGCCGACCGGCCAGGCCCACAGGTGGTTCCCCCGCTCGAGGAGCTTGATCGCCTCGTCGGGGGTGCGGGGCTGCTGCCGCTCCCCGGGCGCGGGCACGGCGCTCCGGGTGCGGGCGCTTCTCAGCAGTTCCTCCCAGGTCGGCCCCTCCGCGTCGGCGCCGGAGGCGAGCGCGGCCAGGGCGAGCCAGGCGTCGGGGTCCGTCCCCAGCTCGGCCCGCAGCCGTCGGGCGAGCGCGGCCCGCCAGGCGTGGGCGAACGCGAGCCGCCGCCAGTCGTGGGGCAACAGCAGCAGCCGGTGCGCGGGCAGCAGGGCGAGCAGCGCGTCGGCGCTCAACACACCCTGCGCATAGGCGTGCTCGGTGACCTGCGCCCCTGAGCCATGGGTCTGCGGCAGCTCCGCGCACACCTCAGCGAGACCGGGCGTCCGGTACGCGACGCCGTCCTCGGACACGGGGATCCGGTGCGGCGCGCAGGCCTCGGCGAACCAGCGCGGCGTGGCGAGCCCGGGCGCGTCACCCCAGTCGTACTCGGCCAACGCGCCCAGGACTTCGGGGTCTTCGGGGTACGGCGCGCCGACGGGGGCCGCGGAGTACAGCAGATCGAGTGCGGCCAGGGCGACGGACCGGTCGCGGCGGTTCAGCGGGGCGCGCGGCGCCGGGACCGCCACGGCCGGCCGAGGCTGCTCCTGCGGTGGGCTCACGTCCGCCTTGCTCGCCCGGACCATCAACTCCGCGAGGCTCCCCCGGTGTTCAGCCAGCAGAGCGTCGAACGCCGCCCAACTCTCCGTACGCTCCCCGAGATGGGCCTCGGTCGCGGCACGCAGTCCGGCGATCGTCGCCGGGTCCAGCAGCCGTCGCTCCGCGAGGCGGGCGAGCGCGTCCAGGGCGTGCCCGGCGGGCCGCGCGGTGCTGATCAGGTCGGCCGGGTCGAGCAGTCCGGCACCGGCCATGCCCTCGGCCCAGCGGACGGCGCCGTCGTCGAGCTCCTCCTCGGCGAGGCGCCGCGCGGGCGGCGTGCTGTTCCCGGCGCGGCGGCCGCCGGCCCGCCAGGGTTCGTTGAGCACGCTCAGCCGGAACGCCGTGCGCTGCGCGTCGCCGGCCGCCTCGTGCCGGGCCAGCTCCTCGCAGGCCGTGGGCATGAACGGGTGCTCGGCGTGCGCCCGGGCCAGGGCGTCGATGTCATGGGCGTACGGCTCGGACAGCAGATCGCGCAGTGTGCTGGTGCCGCGGGCCGTGGCGAGGAGCGCGGGCAGCCGCGCCGGGTCCTCGTAGGGCTCGCCCTGTGCGCGCAGGGCGCGCGGCCCGTCGTGGTCGAGGCCGCGCGCGCCCGCCAGCGCCTCGGTGACCTCGTCGACGACGGGCCGACCGAGCAGCGCGGCCACCCCTGGATCGTCGAGCAGCGCGCGTACGGCGTCCGGGCCGCTCCGCTCCCAGACCCGCACCAGGGCGTACCGCTGGGCGACCTGGCGGACGCCGGGACGCAGTGCGGCGGCGACGAGCTGTGGGTCGCCGGAGCCGAGCAGCGGCGCGAGCCAGGCGCGCGTGACCTCGCCGCCCGCCGTCAGTTCGGCGCGGAGCGCGGGGTCGAGCGGGACGGTGTCGAGGCGGTGCGCGACGGTGCGGCGCAGGGAGGCGGTGGCGCGCGGCGAGCGGTAGACGGCGGCGGCGACCCGGGGGTCCCCGGTCTCCAGCAGCCGGGCCAGCACCCGTGGGTCGAGGCGGGTGTGGCGGGCGAGGGCGGTGCGGCAGCGGCTGTCGCCGTGGTCGACGACGGCGGAGACGAGTGCGGGCGCGGGCGGCGCACCGCCGGAGAGCAGGTCGGCCGTGGCCCGCTCGGGCAGGACGGCCAGCGCGGCGGCGGCATCCCGTGGCTCGGCGTGTTCGAGGAGCAGCCCGAGCGTGGCGTGCGCGGACCGGGGCACGGGAGGCCGCAACGCGCCGTCCCGCGCGACGGCCGGCAGCCCCTCGGCGAGCAGCTCGGGCAGGCTGCCCCGGTACCCGGCGAGCAGGCCGTACAGGGCCCGCCAGCGATCCAGGTCGCCGCCGAGGTGACGCCCGGTCAACTCCCGCAGGACGTCCTGGGCTTCACCGTCCGCTCCCCCGGCGGCGGCCACCTTCGCCGCCACCGACCGGGCCGGCCGCGTCCGCCGCACCGCATCGAGCGCGGTGCCGCTCGCAGCGGCCGTCCCCGCACCGGATTCCAGTATCCCGACCAGGGCCCGCCCGGCCGCCCCCACCTGCACATCTGCCATGACGGAAATGCTAGATCCGCCCACTGACAACGGAGCTCCCACTAAAGGGTGTTGCACAAGGCCGTGATCTGGGCATCTCCGGTGTATGGCTGGGGTGTTGAGGGCTGAACGTGTGTGGGTGGAGACGTTCACGGGG
>NZ_JBEYYU010000103.1:0-18100 GCF_040645755.1 Streptomyces sp. NPDC046716 | reverse complement strand
GCCCGCGCAGTACCCGTCCGGCACGTGGGGGCCCGCCGAGGCGGACGAAATGCTCGCACGAGACGGACGGAGCTGGCGGCGCCCATGAAGATCGAACTCACGGACACCACCGCAAGTGCTATCGACCGTGCCCTCATCCAGGGCCGCCGTGCCATCGGCACCCCGGTCGTAGGCATGGTCCTGACGATGGTGATTGTCACGGACGAGGAGAACGCCTACGACTCGATCAAGGCGGCGGAAGGAGCTTCGCAGGAACATCCGTCGCGCACCCTGGTCGTCATCAAGCGGCACGCTCGCAATCCGCACGGATCACACAGGTCACACCTCGACGCCGAGGTCCGCGTCGGCTCCGAGGCCGGCACCGGTGAGACCGTCGTGCTCCGCCTGTACGGTGAAGTGTCCGAGCACGCCGACTCAGTCGTTCTGCCCCTGCTACTACCCGACGCCCCTGTCGTCGTCTGGTGGCCGGTGCATGCTCCCGACAACCCCGCGAAGGATCCTCTGGGCGCGCTCGGTCAGCGCAGGATCACCGACGCCTTCGCCGACGTGGCTCCCCTCCGTGCGCTCCAGAATCGAGTCAGCTCCTACGCGCCCGGTGACACCGACCTGGCATGGACCCGGCTGACACCCTGGCGATCGGCGCTCGCCGCGGCTCTGGACCAGACCGAGGTCGAAGTGACATCGGCGACGGTAGAGGCCGAGGCGGGCAACCCCAGTGCGGAGTTGCTTGTGCGCTGGCTGCAGGCCGGCCTCGGCATGAGCATTGACCGGAAGGTCAGCGCGGGGCCGGTCATCACCGTCGTGCGTCTGGGCACGGCCCACGGCGAAATCGTCATCGACCGGTCCGAGGGGCCACTGGCCACACTCACACTGGCCGGACAGCCCACTCACAGTCTGGCCCTGAAGATCCGCTCAACCTCCGAACTCATCAGTGAGGAGTTGCGGCGTCTCGACGCGGACGGAATGTACGCCATCGCCCTACGAGGCGAGGGCAGCGCCGACACCCGTCATATCTGACGGCGCGCATCGCCATGTTTGTGAGTGAGACGGCTCATGAGACAGGGCGGAATGCTCCGCAGAAGGCCTTTGACGACCGCACGGAGCCCGGTTCGCATTGCGCGGCCGGGCTCCGTGCCATGAGACGGCGTCCTGCTCCCGCGGGGCACTGTGGATCGAACAAGCCGGTTTCAGACGCACGAGTCCAAACAGACGACTCTGTGCGCGGTACCGGTCACGGTCAACAAGCCTGCGGGAACTCATTGTGGGCAGAGGCTGAGGCAGCGGGGGCTTGTTCAGAGCGTGCGTGGGGTGCTTCACCAGGTCGTCGCAGCCGGCCTGATCGGCGCTCGTCCGTCGTGTCCTCAAGGGTGACGGCCCGCAGCGGACCGTTCGGTGGAAAATTCTCTGGCCGCCTGCCAGCCATCAGTGTGTCCCCGAGGGCACATCGACGAGCTTCGATGACAGTAGTCAGGGCAGGCACTGGCCAGCATGGCGTGTCAGGCGCTCAGCGGGGGTCTGGCGCAGCCGACGTCCGTACCAACCCGACACGCCGCCAGTCGGCCACATGCTGCTCCATCAGTCGGTGAACATCCGAAACGTCGGCTCCCCACGCGTCTCCCAGCTCCGCGGCGGCGGAACTCAGGTCACCACCGGACTGGCGCAGAGCGATCCAGACGGCGCTGGCCTCGGGCGCGTAGAAATAGGGCACACCATGAGGCGACAGCAGCGTGAGCAGCCCACCCTCCGTGATGCCTGCCGTAACCCCGGCTGCTATCACGATGTACACGTCGTCACGCTTCCCCTCGGACCTCTCGTGCAGACGGCGCGCCTCAGATGTCCGAAGCCACCACGAACACGTTCCCCCAGATACGCGCGAAGCCCTCACGACGGTCGCCGCGAGGGCACCAACGTGCAGCTCTTCTGCCCTAACGTGACACTCTGTCGGCGAATCTGCCCGGCGATGCCTCAGGTAGTGGAACCGAAGATGCCCCTCAACTGGCCGCAGCTGGCGGGCTCCAGCTTGGGTACGCCCGGTGAGGGTTGGTGGGCGACAGCGCGGCTGGGCAAAAGGAGACGCTCACCGATCTGCCGGTCGTCGAGCCCGGTAGCCGCGAGCCGGAAAATCTGCAGATGCTGCGGCTGAGACGGTTCCCAGCAACGTTCCTCGCGCTCAGCCACTCAACGCTGAAAACCGCCTCCGCAGGGCCGTGAGGTGGCGGCTTGGGCCAACGTCAACTGAAGCCGGCATGTAGCCGGTTTTTCAAGCAGCGTCAGCACGGCAGCAGCTCCCGCATGCTCACACCAGACTCCCTTGCGACACATGTGCCGCTTATTCACCATCTGCCCTTCACGTAGCTGATACGTGTCGGCCGATCGGACAATCCTCGCAGATAGGAGCAGTCAGGTCAGTTGCTCGCCACGCACAGCGCCAGCACCGACCACGAGGCTTCGATGCCGCCATCGCAGGGCCCACCAACCGGTCAAGACACTGACCACAAAGTTTCCACTCCGCGTGGTCATGCTGAGTAGGTGCCTGGACGTGGCCCGGCGACAGGGTCGCCCAAAGCCGCCGGCGCGAACCGTTGTGGAACGGACGGTGAGCCCGCGGAAGCTGCTCCGGCCCCCGTCACTCGAAGGATTCCCATCTCGTTCCGGCAGGGAGAACCACCCATGACCACCGTTACCCATCACACCGCACCCACCCGGTTCGTCGAAGCCGACGGTGTCCGTTTCGCCTACCGACGACTCGGCCCCAGCGGCGGGGTGCCGCTCGTCATGCTGCAGCACTTCACCGGCAACCTCGACAACTGGGACCCGGCGCTGGTCGACGCCCTGGCTGCCGAGCGCGAAGTCATCCTGGTGAACTACCCGGGCGTCGCGTCCTCCACCGGTACGCCTGCGCGCACGATCGCCGAGATGGCCCAGCAGATGATCACGTTCACCACCGCGCTGGGTGTGGAACAGATCGACCTCCTGGGTTTCTCCATCGGTGGCTTCGCCGCGCAGGACATGGCGCTGATCCGGCCGCGCCTGATCCGCCGTCTGATCCTCGCCGGGACCGGGCCGAAGGGCGCGCCGGGAATGCACGGCTGGCGCAAGGACATCGAGACCCACGCCCGCGCCGAGGTGCCTACGGGCGAGGATCTGCTCTACATCTTCTTCGCACACACCGAGACCAGCCAGGCCAAGGGTGTGGAGTTCCTCGGCCGCTTCATGGCCCGCACCGAGGCCCGGGACGTGCCCAGCAGCCTTGCCTCGCGTGACGCCCAGTACGACGCCGTACTGGAGTGGGGCATCCCCAACCACTCGGCACTGCAGCGGCTGACCGGCATCCAGTGCCCCACACTCATTCTGCAGGGTGACGACGATCTGATGATCCCGACCAAGGGCAGCTACACGCTCGCCGGCTTGATCCCGGACGCGCAGGTCCGCATCTACCCCGACGCGGCCCACGCGTCGCTCTTCCAGTACCCGGCCGAAGTGGCCAAGGACGTCAACACCTTCCTCGGCTGAACCGCGCCTACCTCATCAGGAGAACACCGTGTCCGACCTGCTCAGCACCATTTTCGACGCCTACGGCGGCCGCTCTCGCTGGGAAGAGGCCAACCGCATCACCGCCCGCCAGTTCTTCGGCGGTGCCCTGTGGGGCATGAAGGGCCACCCCGGCGCCCTGAACGACGTCGACGTCACCGTCGACCTGCGCCGCGAGCACGTGACCCAGAAGCCCTTCTTCGACCCCGACCACCAGGTGTCGTTCACCCCTGACCGCGTAGCGGTGGAAGACACCGCCGGCAACGTGATCGAGGAACTGACCAATCCGCGCGCCTCTTTCGAGGGGCATGACCTGATGACCCCCTGGAACAGGCTGCAGCTGGCCTACTTCTCCGGCAGTGCCATGTGGACCTACCTGGCCGAACCGCTGTCCCTGACCTACCCCGGGGTGCGGACGGAAGAGATCGATCCGTGGACCGAGGACGGCGAGAAGTTCCGGCGCCTCCACATCGTCTTCCCCGACACCATCGCCACGCTCAGCACCGAGCAGACCGTGTACGTCGACGCGCAGGGCCTGATCCGCCGGCGCGACTACAGCGTGGAGATCGCCGGAAACACTCCCGCGGCCCACTACATCTCCGGCCATCAGGAGGTGTCCGGCCTGATCATCCCCACCACGCGGATGATCTACAGCCGGGACGAGAACGGTCACAAGATCCCGGACCCGCTGGTCGTCTCCGTACAGCTGGAGAGCGTCACGGTCTCCTGACACCCTCAGGTCACTTCCGCGGTGGCGCCGGCCGAGCGTGAGCGCCACCGCGGAACCGGGCGACATGACGACGGATATCCGCAGGTATCTCGTCACCACCAGAACCATCCAACGAACGGAACCTTCCGACATGACCACCACGATGCGTGCCGTCGCTTATCGCGCGCCCCTGCCGGTGACGGACGACAAATGCCTCCTCGACGTCGAGCTCCCCGTGCCTGAGCCCGGTCCACGGGACATCCTGGTCCGGGTCCAGGCGATCGCCGTCAACCCGGTCGACTACAAAATCCGCCAGCAGGACCCGAACGGCAAAGAGCGAGTGCTGGGCTGGGACGCCGCCGGTACGGTCGTGGCGACCGGCTCCCAGGCTGAGTGGTTCAAGCCGGGCGACGAGGTCTTCTACGCCGGGGCCCTCGACCGGCCGGGGGCCAATTCCGAGTACCACGTGGTCGACGAACGGCTCGTCGCGCTGAAGCCGACCACGCTGACCTTCGCCGAGGCGGCGGCGCTGCCGCTGACCTCGCTCACCGCGTGGGAGGGACTGTTCGAGCGGCTCGGCCTGCACCACGACCTGCTCGACGAGACGGGTTCACTGCTGGTGACCGCGGCCGCCGGGGGTGTCGGCGCCATGGTCAGCCAGCTGGCCCGCGCCCTCACCGACCTGACGGTGATCGGGACGGCCTCCCGCCCCGAGACGGTCGACTTCGCCCGACAGATGGGCGCGCACCACGTCGTCGACCACCACCGACCGTTGGCCCCTCAGCTCTCGAAGGTGGCACCCGACGGCATCGACCACGTCTTCAGCACCGCGGGGACCGACCGCAACCTCGCCGCGTACGCCCAGGCGCTCAACCCGTTCGGCAAGGTCGTCGCGATCGACGACTTTGACAGCCTGCCCCTGGGCCTGCTGAAGCCCAAGAGCATCAGCTTCCACTGGGAGTTCATGTTCACGCGTTCCCTGTTCCAGACAGGGGACATGGACCGGCAGCGCAAGATCCTCACCCAGGTGGCGCGCCTGGTGGACTCGGGTGTCCTGGTCACCACCGCGACACGTGACTTGGGCACCGTCAACGCAGCGAATCTGCGCGAAGCCCACAGCATCATGGAATCCGGGACCTCCGTGGGCAAAGTGACCCTCACCGGCTTCTGACACACTTGTGCCCGGCGCGACGCGCGCCGGGCAGTGCCATCGACTTCTCGGCCCTCGCCGGGAGCGGTCCCGCGCTGGAAGCGCCTGCGCCAACACTTGGTCGCCCAGATCGAGCGCATCCGCGCGTACGGGACCCACTTCGGCTGTTTGCTGGGCAGCCTCGCGTACGGTTGCGCCTTAACCGGCGAAAAGTGCGCCAGCCGCACGCGAGGTGCTGGCTTTCTGGGCCGATGCCATCAGTACGACGATCGAAGAGGGCCAGCGGCAGGAAAGATCACCTTCAGCCGCTCGGCCCCGGCCCTTGGCGCGTTCCTACTCGACCTCATGCAAGGCGCGACACTACGGGACAGGATCTCCCAAGACGGCATCGTCGGCGCCGACGAGGTGGGCATCGCTCCGGACGCACTGCGTGCCTGACGTGCCGTTGCGTGTGGCCTGCCCAGGCCAGTTCGACAACGGCCCGCATTCTTCGCCTCGTTGACACGTACTCCACGAGTAGGGCCGCGCGGATCCCCGCCCGGGGGCATATGACGAGGCGAGTGATCGCTCGTCTTCCCCCCCTGAACACCAGGTCAGGCCACTTCGGAAAGCCGCCACACGTCGTCGTGCGCATCGGCCAGATAGCGAGCCGCGTCCCGGCAGGCCCTGAGAAGGTCGGTCACGGCCCGCGACTCCTCGTCGCGCCGCCGGACAACGCTCATCGTGCCGAATAGCCGCTGCAGCGGCACCAGCGTCACGCCGGGATGACCGGTGAACCGGAACGATCCCGGTACAGCGGAGACCCCCAAGCCGGTCGCCACCAGGTCGGGCACCGCCGTAGGCGCTGTGGGCACCGGAGTGAGCTCCACGCCCTCGGCCGACGCGGCAGCGTCCAACTGTGCCCAGCAGTGACTGCGCTCGCTCACAGGAAACAGAACGGACTGGGCCTCCAGCGCAGCGATCGACAGCGCCTCTGCACCGGCAAGCGGATGCGACCGAGGCAGGAGCGCACTGATGTTCTCCTCCACCAAGGCCTCGGAGACCAGTTCGTCCCCGACGGGCGGATGCCAGGTGAGGACGGCGTCGACACGTCCGGATACGAGTGCGGCGGCCTGCTGGCCATCCCGTAAGTCCACGACCGACAACCGCACGCGCGCATGGTCGGAGCGCAGACGGCGCACCGCCTCCGCGAGCAGACCACGCGGCGAACTAGGCATGGGAGCCGAGACCATCAGTACATCGCTTCCGGTAACGGCCAGGGACCGGGCAGCCCGGGCGATGCGCCGGTTGTGATCCAGCGCGCGTTCCGCCTCCGGAACGATCGTCCGTCCTGCTTCGGTGAGTTCGGCGCCCCGCGGGGTGCGGACAAGCAGTTCTACTCCGAGAAGCCGCTCCAGCTGACGCACCTGCCTGCTCAGCGCGGGCTGGGCGATGCCCAGGCCGGCTGCGGCACGTCCGAAGTGGCCTTCCCTGGCCACTGCCAGCAAGGCCCGCAGAAGCCTGGGGTCGATGTCCGCTTCGGCACCGCCCGGGAACATGCCCGCGTCATACGTGTTCACACTGAACTACCTTTCCAAGTCTTCGCACCGCCGGGGAGACATCCCGTCCTGGCATCGTCCGATGCCAGATCAGTCTTGGACGCCGTGGCACAGCCTCTGATCCAATAGGGGTTCCGGACCACTCCACCGGCCCTAACCATCGAGGGCCCTACAGCGGGACGGCTCACGCCAGGCGTAATCCCCCGCACGCCCATGGCCATCTGTCGTTGCTGAGCCAGCGTGCGTGAGCCGTCCCTTCCCTGACTACGTGTCGTATTGCCCCTGGAGCGCCATGGATCACCGCGCCGGCTCGACCGTAGGAGTCCATGAAAGTGTGAACGGTCACCGTGAGGTGTGAAACACATCGCTCACCCCAGCGACAACAGGTCGTCGGCCTCATGCAGTACGGCACGTGTGTTGGTGATCCGCGCTTCTGCTTCTGTGGTGTTTCTAGCGGCTCGACCGTGGCAACTCTCGGCGGCCGCTCCTTCTTGAGGGCAGCGGGCCGGGAGCGCGGCAGTCAAGCCGCGTAGCTTTCGGAGTGTCGGTCGTGCCCCTGAAGTCGTCGCAGGGCAAACGTCCGACCCGTCTCTCTCCAGCCGTCGAGTTCGGCAGCGTATGCCCGTATCAGGCTGTGGACGCTGTATCGGTCGTGCCCTCGGACCTCCAGCAGCCGGGCGCCAACCAGTTCTCCGGCGGCCGTGGCCGCCGCCTCCCACGAAATGCCGGCCGGGCCGGCCAGTGCAGCCGTGGTGAAGTCGGCGGTCCGGATCTGGGGAAGCAGGCAGAAGACCCTTTTGGCCTCGGCGCTGATCCTCCGGCAGGACCAGGAGAAGACGCCGCGTAGATCGTTGGCCCCGTCGAAGTCGTTGAAGCCGTCGAGGCCGCCCTGCGCGGCGGCCAGTTCGGCTGCCAGCCGCGTCAGTGGCTGCTCAGGACGGCTCACTGCTCGGGCGGCCACGATGGCCAGGGCGAGCGGCAGCCGACCACAGCGCGCCACGATCTCCTCGACGGCGGACGGGTCGGCATCAAGGTGCGTCGCACTGATACGTCGGAGAAAACACTCCGCCGCCGTGGCCGCCGAGGGGACGTCGAGGCCGAGGAGCCACGCTCCGTGAGCGGCCGCGAGTCCGATCAGCGGACTCCTGCTGGTCACCACGACCATGCACTCGATGGTTCCGGGCAACAAGGGTCGTACCTGGTCCACGTCGGATGCGTTGTCCAGCACCACAAGCATCCGACGACCGGACAGGACGCTGCGGAAGAGGGCGGACCTCGCCTCCCGCGACGCGGGGATCTGGTTTTTGTCGACTCCCAGGGCTTCAAGGAACCCGTACAGAACGTCATCAGCGGCCATGGGCTCCGTGCCCGACGCGAAACCGGCCAGGTCCATATACAGCTGGCCGTCGGGGAACTCCTTTGCAGCCCGATGGGCAAAGTGGACGGCCAGTGCGGTCTTGCCGACGCCGGGAAGGCCGTCGATCGCCAGGATGCGCAGCCCGTCACCGGCCCGGTGCATGGCGGCCCGTGCCTGTTCAAGTGCTTGCTCACGTCCGGTGAAGCACGGCAGATCCGGAGGTAGCTGTGCAGGAACGATCAACGGGGCCCGATCCAGCGGGCGCGGTACCGGTGCCGCCGATATGACGGATACCGCCGTCCGAGACACCGGACTGCCACGCAGAACGCGCTCCTGAGCGGCACGCATTTCTGGACCGGGCTCGACACCAAGTTCGTCCACCAGCCTGGTACGGAAGTCTCGGAACCGCATGATTGCCTCGGCCTGTTTGCCGTCCGCGGCCAGCACTAGCCCCAGCGATGCCTGCAGTGTCTCGTCGAGCGGACAGCGGTCGGCAGCCTCCCGTACAAACGGGAGGACTGCACCTGCCCGGCCGCAGCCGAGAGCCGCAGTAGCTGCCTCGGACACGGCCTGAATGTATTCGCGATCCACCGTGGTGAAGGCCGGGTGCATCGCCACCACTGCACCCAGGTCCTCCGCACAGCGTCCTTGCCACAGGCCCAGCGCCTCCAGGTAGCGGTCGACCGCTGCTGACAGGTCGCCGCCGGCTGTGGCGACGCGGGCCTGCCCGACGAGATCGCGAAAGCTCAACAGGTCGAGTCCGCCGGCGTCGACGCGCAGCAGATAGCGCCCTGCCTGCCGGACGAGCCACTGGCCCGACGACCTGGCGGGCAAACCGGGTTCCAAGAGTCGGCGCAGAGCGCCGACATATCGGTGGATCGAGTTCACCGCGCTGGCGGGCGGATCGCCTTCCCAGAGCAGGTCGACAAGTTCCGTCACGGAAACGGTTCGCCCTGCAGCGGCCAGCAGAGCAGCGAGGATCAACCGCTGCTGGCGGGGGCCGAGTGGGAGTTCCTCCTCGGCCCGCCAGGCACTCACCGGACCCAGCAATGAGAAACGCAGGGCCTTCTCCGGCTCAGGCTCCTCGCCGATGCGCCGGCTGGGTATTGCGAGCATCGCAGCGTCTCCTATCGCTGTCGGGACGGTGGCGGAACAGCGGGGCAGCCACCCCGCCCGGACTCACGGCCATCCGGGAAGCCCGCCCGGCGGACCCGCCCACAACGCTGAGGGCGGGCCGCCACGGACACCGGCACCGAGGCCGACCCTGGACCGGTGCGCCACCGGCCCAGGGTCGCTCGGCGTCCGGTATCAGAAAGCTAGGTCCGGCCAGGAAAACGGGCATCGGACGGATGACTAAGTGCCGCTCACGGCATCGGACGCCGGATGTCGCGGAGCGCGGAAACACTGCCGTACGGGCGCTGCGGCCTGCGTTGCGAGCCGGTCGGATACCTACTCTGTCGGCGCATCGCGGCCGTCGTCGCACCAGCAGGACGCGGTCGGGGCGGACACCGTGGGGCGATGACACCGCGAGGGTCGAGTCATTCGACTGATGCCAGTGATCGCCTCCACGGTGACTGTTGCCAGGAGAAGTGGTGTCCCACGTGCCAGCCGCTTCCTCCCACCACTCGTTCACCAGTCGAGGAGACCCAGCGAAATGAGCGTTACGGAAGAGATCGTGGAAGACGTCGACCTGCTGGTGGTAGGTGGCGGCAAGGCCGGCAAGACACTCGCCATGGACATCGCACGAGCGGGCGGCCATGTGGTCATGGTGGAACGAGGCATGATCGGCGGCAGCTGTATCAACGTCGCCTGTATCCCCACCAAGACACTGGTAACCAGCGCCCGCCTGGCGCGCAGGGCCGCCGGCGCGGACTCGCTCGGACTCCGGTTGGGCACCCCCCGAATCGACCTTGAGCTGCTGCGCACCCACAAGGAGGGGGTCGTCTCCGACATGGTCCAGCTCAATCATGGCCAGTTCCTGGACAGTGGTATGGACTTCGTCCTGGGAACAGCGCGTTTCGTGGCGGAGCGAACAGTGGAGATAGATCTCAACGACGGAGGCCGCCGTGTCGTACGTGGTACCGACGTGGTGATCAACACTGGAACGACGCCGCACATCGCGGCCATTCCCGGACTCGCCGACGCAAAGCCGCTGACCAGCGAGAGCATCATGGACCTGCGGCGACTCCCGGAACGGCTCGTTGTCCTCGGCGGCGGCTACGTGGGGCTGGAGTTCGCCCAGATGTTCGCCGCTTTCGGCACCCAGGTGACTGTCTTGGAACGCGGTCCCCACCTGCTGCCGCACGAGGACCGGGACATCTCCGCAGCCCTTGCGGCCTACCTCCAGGAGGACGGTGTCGAACTGATCACCGACGCGGTGGTGAAGGAGGTTCGCAGGGAGCACGATGCGGTACGCGTGCTGCTGCGGGACGGACGAACTCTGACCGCCGACGACGTTCTGGCGGCGACCGGCCGTGACCCGGTCACCCACGACCTCGGCCTGGAGGCAGCGGGCGTGCGCACCGACGAGCGGGGATTCGTGCGCGTCGACGACAGGCTGGCGACCGACGCCGCGCACACCTGGGCGGTGGGCGACGTCGCCGGCAGCCCGCAATTCACCCATGTGTCACTGGACGACTACCGCATCGTCAAGGCCAACATCAACGGTGGTAACCGCAGTACGGTCGGCAGGCTTGTTCCCTGGAACCTGTTCACCGACCCGGAACTCGCCCGCGTCGGCCTCACCGAGGAGCAGGCCCGCGCTGCGGGCCGCGACATCAGGGTGGCGAAGCTGCCGGTCAAGGCAATCCCACGGGCACGCACCCTGCGGGACACACGGGGGCTGTGGAAGGCAGTGGTCGACCGGGACAGCGAACAGATCCTGGGAGTGGCCCTGCTCGGGCCCGAGTCGGCAGAGGTGCTGTCCGTAGTACAGACGGCCATGTGGGCCCAGATGCCCTTCACCCGACTGCGCGACGGGATGATCGCCCATCCGACCATGGCGGAGGGCTTGAACGCCCTGTTTACCTCTTGGTCGGACTGACTGATCCCTTGTAGCCCCTGTCCAAGGCGTCCGTGCACGTGTCCGCCTTGAACTCCGGCCGGTGGTTCTTCAAGACCACGAGATGCACGCGTTCAGACATAATCCGGTGTCTCCTGCGAACAACATCAGGAGGCAAGGGGCAAGGCCGGACGGTTAGCGTTCTCACAGGTCGTTGAAGTGCGCTCAAATATTTTCGACGCAGGGCAACGGAGCTCGTTGGTATAGGCAATCAACCGAGACAACCTGCCCCAAAGAGGGGCCGTCGACTGGCACTGTGTCCTGGAGCCTTTTCCGACCTCAGTTTGAGCTGTTCACCTGCAGGGTGCGGACGGCTTCGATGGTTGGTGATCCGGGTCGTGGCACAGCGCAGTCTGCGCAGGAGCCACCAGGCTTTCAAGGAGGTGATGAGCTGTTCGCCGAGTGCCCGGATCCTCGCGTGCGAGCAGTTGACGGCCTGTTGGCCTGCGGAGAGACGCTCCAACGGGCCGCGGTTGGGTGTGCGGTGTTTGGCCGGGCCCACCACAGGGCTGTGAAGGCCGGGGTCAAGGACTCGTCGAAGGCCCGGCGGTGGCCCGGACTACCGGCAGCCCGCCGCAGGGCGCGGCTTGTAGAAGGACTCCTCCAGGTAGGCGGCCTGGTGTGGCTGGTAGGGCTCCTCCAGGTACGCGGCCTCAGCCTCGTCGAGTTCGACGTCCACCGCGGCGACCGCGTCGGCCAGCTGGGCCGGCCTGGTGACCCCGACGATGGGCGAGGTCACCGTCGGGTTGCGCATGACCCAGGCCAAGGCGACCTGGGCCGGGGACAGACCCCGCTTGCCCGCGATCTCGTGGACGCGCTCGGCCACCGCCCGGTCCCCGTCGCGGTAGAGGATCTTGCCACCCGGGTCGGTCTCGGCACGCGCCGTCGCGGTGTCCCAGGCCCGCGTCAGCCGGCCCCGTGCCAGCGGGCTCCACGGGATCACGCCGACGCCCTGGTCGGCGCAGAGCGGGAACATCTCCCGCTCCGCTTCCCGGTGGATGAGGTTGTAGTGGTCCTGCATCGACACGAACCGGGTCCAGCCGTTCAGGTCAGCCAGGTAAAGGGCCTTGGTGAACTGCCAGGCGTACATGGACGAGGCCCCGATGTAGCGGACCTTCCCGGACCTGACCGCGTCGTGCAGCGCCTCGAGGGTCTCCTCGATCGGGGTGTCGTAGTCCCAGCGGTGGATCTGGTACAGGTCGATGTAGTCGGTCCCCAGCCGCTTCAGGGAGGCGTCGAGCTCGGCGAAGATCGCCTTGCGGGACAGCCCGGCGCCGTTCGGGCCGGGGCGCATCCGCATCCAGACCTTGGTGGCGAGAACGACCTCCTCGCGCCGGGCGAAGTCCTTGACGGCCTGGCCGACGATCTCCTCGCTGCTTCCGGCGCTGTACCCATTGGCCGTGTCGAGAAAGTTGACGCCGCTCTCGAGAGCCTGCTTGATGATGTCCCGGCCGGCGTCCCCGCCCAGCGACCAGGGCTCGCCGCCCCGGTCCGGCTCACCGAAGCTCATGCAGCCGAGAGTGATAGCGGAGACTTCCAGTCCGGTCTTTCCGAGTTTGATGTATCGCATGCCGCCGAAACTAGGAATTGAAGTGCGCTCTAACGCAAATTCGGAGGCGTAGGGCATGGTCCAAATCATCGGCCAGGGCCTTAACCCCTGATCTTGAACACACGAGACACTGAGCGTTTTCCAAGCTGGCTGACCGGGAGTTGGCCCCTGCTGCGCAACGACGAAGCTCCTGGTAGACGGGTTCTCGACCAAGATCATCCGCGTCCGCCAGGGCGTCGCGTGCTTGCCTACCCGTTGTAGATGATCTTTCCAGCCGCACACTACGGTTCCTGACCGGACGACTCACCGCCAGGAGGCAAGAGATCGGGACACGCTTGCGGCGCCCTCCCGCCGCGCGACAAGCTCTGCTCGCCCTGGCCCATCTGCGATGCGGCGACACTTACGCCCAGCTGTCGGCCGGGTTCGGTATTGGGATCGCAACTGTCTTCCGCTACATACGCGAGGCCGTGGACATCCTGGCCACCCTCGCCTCGTCCCTGACCAAGGCGATGGAGACAATCCGCGAGAAGGCGCTCGTCATCCCCGAAGGCACCCTGCTACCGATCGGCCGTATCGCCGTGGACACCCCGTACTACCGTCGGTGAACAGGCCATGGGCACCCTGAAGGGCTGGCGCCTCCTGCGGAAACTCCGACGCCGTGAAAGCCGTACTCGTCCTTCACCACGCATCAGGGTGAGGTCGGAAAATGCTCCTGCATGCCTCAGCTGACCGGCGCAATCCGGACAGCCACCGTGGCCGAGGCCGGCTAACCGGTGGGCACCCGAAGATTCGACGGCAGACCTAGCGTTGGACCTGGTCTCCGCGGCCCTTGCGGAGATACCCAAGATGGGCTGACCGCGTGCCTGACAGTGACACGAGTGGTCCAGTCCGCCTCTGAGGCCCGTGCCTGGTGCGCCCTCGAGCCTCGCCGAGTACCGCCGGCGGCTTCAGTGGAGAACTGCCTCGCACAAGCCTCGACCTTGAAGTTCCACTCAGCCTCGTCAGCTGGGGTGATCGTCAGACAGGCTGACGCTGCTCGAAGAGACGCTGGTTCCATCTCGACGGCGAAACCCGACACCGACGGGTTCGCCGGTGACAGGGTCGACGAAACGGTAATTACTGTTCTGTGGTTGAGCCAGATGGATGCGGCCCCACTGCCCCATCGCCCCCAGAACTGGCGCGAGCTCATGCCCGGCGTTGGTCAGCACGTAGCGGCTACGCGTGCGGTCACCGGGCCGCTGGTAATCGACGGTTTCAAGGATGCCTGCCGCCACCAGCTCGGACAGCCGAGCGGTCAGAACATCGGGCGCTACGCCCAACCGCTGCCGGAACTCCGAGAAACGCGATCGGCCAAGCATGGCCTCACGAATGATCAGTACGGACCACCGCTGGCCCAGCACCGACATGGTGCGTGCGATCGGACAGGCGTCGTCAGTCCATGGATCGAAGCGCATCCTCAAAGGATAGCTGAATTGGCTAGCCCAACCCAGCGTGTAAACTCGCCAAGGTGATCCTCGGCCGGTCAGCGGAAGTTACAGCCATCAGCGAAGCCCTCGCGTCGATCACCAGCGCCGGCAAGGCGTTGGTGATCGACGGTGAAGCGGGCATCGGTAAGTCCACGCTTCTGGCGACTGCCGCCGAACAGGCGTCCGCCGACGGGTACCGCCTGCTCCGGTGCTCCGGCCTGCAGAGCCAGACCGAGGTGGGCTTCGCCGGAATCCACGAACTCATCCACCCCCTGCTGGGCCAGGCCACCAAACTGCCGCCTCGCCAGCACAGCGCACTCATGACTTCGTTCGGTCTGGAGGATGGGCCCACCCCAGATCGTCTGCTGGTCAGCCTCGCGGTGCTGGGCCTGTTGGAGGAAGCCGCGACGCAGCAGCGCCTACTGCTCGTCGTCGACGACGTGCAGTGGATCGATCAGTCCTCGCTGGACATCCTGGCTTTTGTTGCGCGCCGCCTGACCAACGCCCCGTTGATGTTGTTGTTTGGCGAGCGGGCGGACCTCAGCGGTTCGGCCGTGCGCCTGGAAGGGACCCCTCGATTGTCACTGGGCCCCCTCCCGCTCGGAGAGGCGAGGGAACTGCTGGCACACACACTGCGACAGTCGTCTGGCGAGGTCGACGGCTACTTGCAGCAGCGCGTGCTCGAACAAGCAAACGGCAACCCGCTGGCGGTCATCGAGTTGAGTGCTGAGCTCGGGGAACGTTCCGGCGACACAGCGATCTTTTCAGGGGAGCCGCTACCCACCAGCCAGCGTGTGGAGCACGCCTTCCTGGCTCAGCTCGAGGCTCTGCCCGAGAGCAGTCGTCTGCTCCTGCTGCTGATCGCGGCCGCGCAAGGTTCGGTGGCCGAGATCGACGCGGCCGCCCGAGGCGCTGGGCTGGATCTCATGGAGGAGCTGGCGCCGCTGCAGCGGGCAGGCTTGGTTACCGTAGGCGGCGGCCGCATACACGTACGGCATCCGCTGATCCGCTCCACCGTGTACAGCGCCGCTCCGTTGTCGGCTCGTGCGCTCGTGCACCGCGCTCTGGCGCAGGCCACCACCGATCCGACGCGGGCAGCGTGGCACCGGGCCGAAGCGACGTTCGGGCCAGACGAACATGTCGCGGCCGACTTGGAGCGCGCGGCCGAACGGACCCGGGCGCGTGGCGCCGGTGCCGAGTCTGCTGCTGCCTTGCGGCGGGCGGCAGCGCTCTCACCGAATCCGAAGGATCGAGTAAGACGGCTGGCCGCGGCCGCAGACATCGCGCGCGGCGCCGGTCTGACGACGGCTGCTATCAGCATGCTGAAGGAGGCCGAACCCGACTCTGGGGATCATCCCGATGGACAGTCGTTGGCGATTACCCGTTTTGTGCTGGCTGTGACGGCGACCCTTCCCGGTCAATCAGCTGGCGAACTGGTCGCACTGGCCGGCAAGTACCCCACAGGTGATGTCAGGCAGCGGGAGTTGCTGTGGGCGGCCGCCATCGAATGCCGTATGCACGGCCTGGCCGACCGACCGCGGCAAGCCGTGGTAGCGGCCCTCCGTAGCCTCGGCCCCACCCGCGATGACCCATTGATCGACGTCGCCACGGCTTTGGTCGACGATGTCGGCGACGGTTTGCGCCTGCAGAAGCGGCTGCCTGCCCTCATCGATCGGATCGGTGACAGTCCTTTGCGGATCATGTCACTCGCCTTCGCCGCCGAGGCAGTCTCCGACCGGGCCAGCGCGCTGCGCTGCTGGACCTACGTGCAGAACCAGTCCAAGCGCCGGAGCTCATCGGCCGATGAATGCGAAGGCCTCCGCGGTGCGTCGCACCTGCTGGTCCAGCAGGGAAACCTGCAGACTGCAGTGATCACGGCGCAGAATGCACTACGTATGGCTGAGGACATGGATCTGCCGATGACGGCGGCGTCGGCAGCGGCGTTCCTGTCCCGCGCACTGGCCTGGCAAGGGCACAAGGAGCGTGCACGCCAGGCTCTCGACCGATCCCGCCAGTTGCTGGCGGCGGATCCCCGAATCCTGTGGAATGACGACGCGCATTGGGCGGCGGGAGTGGCAGCGCTGTGCGCGGCGAACTACATCGAAGCTCTGCCCCATCTGCTGCGAATGTCGTTGCACCGGACAAGTAGGCGGTGGGCCATCGCAGATCTGGCCGAGGCGGCGGCCGGGTGTGATCGGCATGACCTTGCCCGGCCAGTCCTGGCCGAGATCGAAGGGCAAACCCAAAAACTCGGCACTCGGTTGGACAGCCTGCTCGTGCACCGGGCTCACGCTTTGCTGGCACGGACCGAAGGCGAAACCGAGGAACGCTTTCAGGCTGCGCTGAACGAGAGCGAGGGCCTCGACGCGGAGTTGGAACTCGCCCGCACCCATCTGCTTTACGGTGAATGGCTGCGCCGGCACCGCCGAGTCGTGGATGCGCGCACGCATCTGACGATCGCGTTGGCCGCTTTCGACGCGGCTGGAGCCAATGCGTTCACCGACCGCGCCGCAGCGGAACTCCGGGCCGCCGGAGTGACGGCGGCCGGCAAGGCCGAGCTGGGCCCCGTGGCGACGTTGACTCCGCAGGAACTGCAGATCGCTCAACTTGCCGCATCGGGACTGAGCAACCGCGAGATCGCCGACCGGATCTACCTCTCACACCGCACCGTGGCCACTCACCTGTACAAGGTGTTCCCGAAGCTGGCAATCACAAGCCGCCGCCAGTTGCACCTAGCCTTGGGCGACGCGGCACACTGAGCTCTTTCCAACCTCAACTGACGCGTGGTGAAGGACGAGGACGGCCTTCACCATGTTGGTGATGCGGTTGATACTGCAGCGGAGCTTCCGCAGGCGCCGCCAGCCCTTGAGGGTGGCCATGGCCTGTTCACCGACACAGCGGATCTTGGCGTGGGTGGTGTCGTGGCGGCGCTTCCATCGCATGAGGTGGCTGCCCCGGAACAGGACGCGGATGGGTCTGCCGGCTCCTTGATACGCCTTGCCCGCCCAGCATTTGAGGCCCGCTGCGGCGAGACCGTCGATGATCCCGTGCTGCCGGGCAGCGGTCAGGTCGTGGGTCGAGCCGGGCAGCGCCGGTGAGGCCCAGAGCAGCCGGCCGAACGGATCGGTGAGGACCTGGACGTTCATGCCGTGGCGTTTGTGTTTACCCGAGTAGTACGGGGTGTCGGCGGCGATGCGGTCGATGGGCAGCGGGGTTCCGTCGAGAATGACGAACGCCTTCGTCCGGATGAACTTCATCGCCGCCGTCAGGGTCGAGGCGAGGGCCGCCAAGACCTCGATGGCCGCACGTATGTAGCGGTAGACGGTTGCGATCCCGATGCCGAACGCGGCCGCGAGTTGGGCGTAGGTGTCGCCGCATCGCAGGTAGGCCAGGACGAGCCGGGCCTGCCGTGCCACGGGAAGCCCTCGCGACCGCGTCCCGATGTTCCGACGCTTGGCTGTCAGGTGTCCGGCCAGGAACCGCAGAGTGCGGGTGGACAAGTCGATCGAGGACGGGTAGACAAGCACGCGAAGCTCCTGGCGGACACGGGTGATCTTGGTCGAGAACCCGTCTACCAGGAGCTTCGTCGTTGTGCAGGACTGTCCAACTCGCGGTCAGCGCCGTCAGCTTGGAAGAGGCTCACGGCCTAAAGGGTGTTGCACAAGGCCGTGATCTGGGCATCTCCGGTGTATGGCTGGGGTGTTGAGGGCTGAACGTGTGTGGGTGGAGACGTTCACGG
>NZ_JBEYYU010000102.1:6557-18112 GCF_040645755.1 Streptomyces sp. NPDC046716 | reverse complement strand
TGGCGCTGGCCCGCGAGACGGCGGGCCGCGCCCCTGAGACGAGCTCCGCTCGTCCAGGGGAAGGCGCGCGCAGCGCATGCCTTCAGGGGCGCGGGGAACTGCGCGACCAGCCACGGCGAGAGCCGCACCCGGCGACGGGCCCGCAACCCCTACGACGCGTTGCCGGAGCTGGCCAGTGCCACGGAGAGCTCGCGGGCCACCTGCTGCAGCACCGGCACGATCTTCTCGGTCGCGGCATCGGTCACGCGCCCGGCAGGCCCGGAGATGGAGATGGCGGCGGCGGTCGGCGAATCGGGCACGGAGACGGCGAGACACCGCACCCCGATCTCCTGCTCGTTGTCGTCGACGGCGTACCCGACCCTCCGGACCTCCTCCAGCGCGTCCAGGAAACCGTCCGGCGTGGTGATCGTCTTCTCGGTCGCGGCGGGCATCCCGGTCCGCCCGAGCAGCGACCGCACCTCGTCGGCCGGGGTGTAGGCGAGCAGCGCCTTGCCCACTCCGGTCGAGTGCGGCAGCACCCGCCGCCCGACCTCGGTGAACATCCGCATCGAGTGCTTGGACGGCACCTGGGCCACGTACACGATCTCGTCGCCGTCGAGCAGCGCCATGTTCGCGGTCTCGCCGGTCTCCTCGACGAGGCGTGCCAGATACGGCCGCGCCCACGTGCCGAGCAGCCGGGACGCCGACTCGCCGAGCCGGATCAGGCGCGGGCCGAGCGCGTACCGGCGGTTGGGCTGCTGACGCACGTAACCGCAGGCGACCAGCGTGCGCATCAGGCGGTGGATCGTCGGCAGGGGGAGGCCGCTGCTCGCGGAGAGTTCGCTCAGGCCCACCTCGCCACCGGCGTCGGCCATCCGCTCCAGGAGGTCGAAGGCGCGCTCCAGGGACTGGACACCGCCGCTGGGTGTGGCCTTTGCAGTGTCGGTGGTGCTGGCGTCGGACGTCGGCACGGCGCGTTCCTTTCGAGGACAAGCAGGCGATGGTGCAGCCTACCGAGCGATTCCCGACCGGTGATCTCTTGACCTCGAAGTTCGTCGGTAGCTACGTTCTGCCTACCGGAATCATAATTTCACTTTGTGGAAACGTCTAGAGCCTTGACGGTTCCCGAAGTCGGAGTGAAAACTCCTTCAACAGAACGTTGAACTCATGTACGGGAGGTCCAGGGTGTCGGACGTCGAAGTCGAACTGGTGCTGCGCTCGACCCGCGTCATCACCCCCGACGGTACGCGGCCCGCGTCGGTCGCCGTGGCCCAGGGGAAGATCACCGCGGTGCTCGCGCACGACGCGGAGGTGCCGGCGGGCGCCAGGATCGAGGACTTCGGCGACGACGTGCTGCTGCCCGGCATCGTCGACACCCACGTCCACGTGAACGACCCTGGGCGCACCGAGTGGGAGGGCTTCTGGACCGCCACCCGCGCCGCCGCGGCCGGCGGCATCACCACGCTCGTCGACATGCCGCTCAACTCCCTGCCGCCGACGACGACGGTCGACAACCTCCGTACGAAGAAGGAGGTGGCGGCGAGCAAGGCGCACATCGACGTCGGTTTCTGGGGCGGCGCCCTGCCCGACAACGTCAAGGACCTGCGCCCGCTGCACGACGCCGGCGTCTTCGGCTTCAAGTGCTTCCTGTCGCCGTCCGGCGTCGACGAGTTCCCGCACCTGGACGGCGAGCAGCTCACCGCCTCCATGGCCGAGATCGCCGGGTTCGGGGGCCTGCTCATCGTGCACGCCGAGGACCCGCACGAGCTGGACGTCGCCCCGCACCACAGCGGCCCGAAGTACGACGACTACCTCGCGACCCGCCCCCGGGTCTCCGAGGACGTCGCGATCAAGGGGCTCATCGACACCGCGAAGCGGATCGGCGCCCGCATCCACATCCTGCACCTGTCCTCCTCCGACGCGCTGCCGCTGATCGCCGCCGCCAAGGCCGAGGGCGTCAAGGTCACCGTCGAGACCTGTCCGCACTACCTCACGCTCACCGCCGAGGAAGTCCCGGACGGCGCAAGCGAGTTCAAGTGCTGCCCGCCCATCCGCGAGGCCGCCAACCAGGACCTGCTGTGGCAGGCGCTCGCCGACGGCACCATCGACTGCATCGTCACCGACCACTCGCCGTCGACCGCCGACCTGAAGACCGACGACTTCGCCACCGCCTGGGGCGGCATCTCCGGCCTCCAGCTCAGCCTCCCCGCGATCTGGACCGCGGCCCGCGGGCGCGGCCACTCCCTGGAGGACGTGGTGCGCTGGATGTCCGAGCGGACGTCCGCGCTGGTCGGCCTCGACGACCGCAAGGGCGCCATCGCCGTCGGCCGCGACGCCGACTTCGCCGTCCTCGCCCCCGAGGAGACGTTCACCGTCGACCCGGCCGAGCTCCAGCACCGCAACCGCGTCACCGCGTACGCGGGCAAGACACTGCACGGCGTCGTGAAGTCGACCTGGCTGCGCGGCGAACGCATCGTCGCCGACGGCGAGTTCACCGCCCCGCAGGGCAAGCTCCTCGAAAGGAACAAGTAAGAGATGTCCGCGACTTCCGGGATACCCAGCTTCACCGGTGACGCCAGCCCCTACGGCGGCGGCGACCCGTACGCCGACTACCGCACCGCGGACTTCCCGTTCACCCGGTACGTCGACCTCGCCGCGCGGGCGCTCGGCGCCGGAGTGATCGCCGCCAACGACGAGTTCTTCGCCCAGCGCGAGAACCTGCTCGTGCCCGGCCGCGCCGAGTTCGACCCCGAGCACTTCGGCCACAAGGGCAAGATCATGGACGGCTGGGAGACCCGCCGTCGCCGCGGCGCGGGCGCCGACCACCCGTGGCCCACCGCCGACGACCACGACTGGGCGCTCGTCCGGCTCGGCGCGCCCGGCGTGATCCGCGGCATCGTCGTCGACACCGCCCACTTCCGCGGCAACTACCCGCAGGCCGTCAGCGTCGAGGCCACCTCCGTCGCGGGCGCGCCCACCCCGGAGGAGCTGCTCGCCGACGACGTGAAGTGGACGACGCTCGTCCCCCGTACGGCCGTCGGCGGCCACGCCGCCAACGGCTTCGCGGTCGACGCCGAGCAGCGCTTCACGCACCTGCGCGTCAACCAGCACCCCGACGGCGGCATCGCCCGCCTGCGCGTGTACGGCGAGGTCGTCCCGGACCCCAAGTGGCTCGCCACGCTCGGCACGTTCGACGTCGTCGCCCTCGCCAACGGCGGCCGCGCAGAGGACGCCTCGAACCTCTTCTACTCGCCCGCCTCCAACACCATCCAGCCGGGCTACTCCCGCAAGATGGACGACGGCTGGGAGACCCGGCGCCGCCGCGACCAGGGGAACGACTGGATCCGCTACCAGCTCGCCGCCCAGTCCGAGATCCGCGCCCTGGAGATCGACACGGCGTACCTGAAGGGCAACAGCGCCGGCTGGGCGTCCGTCTCCGTCAAGGACGGCGAGAGCGGCCAGTGGACCGAGGTGCTGCCCCGCACCCGGCTCCAGCCCGACACCAACCACCGCTTCGTGCTCGACACCCCGGCGGTCGGCACCCACGCCCGGATCGACATCTACCCGGACGGCGGCATCTCCCGGCTGCGCCTGTTCGGCTCCCTGACCGAGCAGGGCACCGCCGAACTGACCGCGCGGCACGCCGAGTCGGGCTCCTGACGGCGAGGTGCGGGGCGCCGGTGCGCCCCGCACACCCGCGGTGTCACGCGGCGTGGCCGCCGTCCACCGCGAACTCGGCGCCCGTCACGTACGACGCCCCGTCGCCCGCCAGGTAGGCGACGGCCGACGCCACCTCGTCCGCCGTGCCGTACCGGCCGAGCGCCGTCAGCTCCGCCTGTCCCGCCGCGTACGGCCCGTCCGCCGGGTTCATGTCGGTGTCCGTCGGGCCGGGGTGGACGATGTTCGCGGTGATCCCGCGCCCGCCCAGCTCCCTGGCGAGAGCCTTCGTCAGGCCGGTCAGGGCCGACTTGCTCATCGCGTAGAGGGTGCCGCCGGGGCCCGGGACGCGCTGCGTCATGCAGGTGCCGATCGTGACGATCCGGCCGCCCTCGCCCATGAGCCGCGCCGCGGCCTGCGCGGCGAGGAAGACTCCGCGCACGTTCACCGCGAGCACCTTGTCGACATCGGCGAGCGACAGGCTCTCCAACGGGCCGAGCACCCCCAGGCCGACGTTGTTGACGAGCACGTCGACGCGGCCCAGCCGCGCGACGGCCTGCTCGACAGCCTCCGCCGCCTCACCCGCGTCCGCGGAGTCCGCCCGCAGCGCCAGTCCGCGCCGGCCGAGACCCTCGATCCGCCGCACGATCTCCTCGGCGGCCGCCTTGCCCCGGACGTAGGTGACGGCCACGTCGAATCCGTCCGCGGCCGGCCGCACCGCCGTCGCCGCACCGATCCCGCGCGAGCCGCCGGTCACCAGAGCCACCTTGCCGTTCATGTCCGCCTCCGTAGCGAGCTGTTGTCGTGCTCCGAGTACAGCGACGTACGGAGGCGAAAGCTGGCGGCAAACGGACACCGAGACCGGAGCCCGACCCCTAGGGCCTGTCTTCAAACTCCCCTCTGCCCCGCGACGCCTGGCACGTTCCCCCACACTCGAACCGGCTTCGCACGGCTCGTGCGGGAGGTACCCCCTTCGCCGCACCGGGCGCAAGGCCGAGTACGTCCAGTACGAGGCCTTGCCCCCGGTGCGCCGAGAGCACGCACCAGACGCCGCGGGGCCGCCCTCCGGGCGACGAGGGGAGTTTGGAGACAGGCCCTAGCCGACGTGATCACGCGCTGGATACCGTGAGCGCTGCCTCGCGCGAGCCGTCGACGTCTCCGCACGGACCCACCCTCCCGGAGACACCTTTGAGCAGCCTCGCCCTGCCCGCGCCGCGCCCCCGCGCCTGGCTCACCGACGTTCCCGTGCTCGCCGTCGCCGTCGTCTGGGGCGCCAGCTATCTCGCCGCCAAGGGCGTCACGACCCAGTCGACCGTGCTCGCCGTCCTCGTCCTGCGCTTCGGCATCGTGCTGCCCGTCCTCGCGGGCGCGGGCCTGCGCGCGCTGCGCGCGCTGAGCGCCGCCCAGTGGCGCGGGGCCGGACTGCTCGGCCTGATCCTCAGCGGGATCTTCCTCCTGGAGACCTACGGCGTCGTGCACACCTCGGCGACCAACGCGGGCCTCATCATCAGCCTCACCATGATCTTCACCCCGCTCGCCGAGTCCGCGCTCACCAGGACCCGGCCGTCCCGTACGTTCCTCGCGGCGGCCGGCACCTCGGTCCTCGGCGTCGTCCTGCTCACCCAGGGGGGCGGTTTCACGACACCCTCGGCCGGCGATCTGCTGATGCTCCTGGCGGCCCTCGCCCGCACCGTGCACGTCCTCGCCATGGCCCGCCTGCGCGCCGTGCGGGGCGCCGACGCGCTGCCGCTGACGACGGTCCAACTCGGCACCGCAGTCGTGGTGTTCGCCCTGCTCTGCGCGGTCCCGGGCACCGGAGCCGCCCCCTGGGAAGCGGCGGCCGACTTCCGGCCCGCCGACTGGGCGGGGCTGCTGTTCCTGTCCGTCTGCTGCACGCTGTTCGCGTTCTTCGTACAGATGTGGGCCGTACGCCGCACCTCTCCCTCCCGCGTGAGCCTGCTGCTCGGCACCGAACCCCTCTGGGCGGCCGCCGTCGGAATCGCCCTGGGCGGCGAGAAGTTGGGCGTTCTGGGCGTCGCGGGAGCGGTTCTCGTCCTGGCCGGAACCGGTTGGGGCCGCCGCTCCGCAAGTTAACGGCCGGAAAACATGCGGCAGTTGGGATTGACGCGCGTAGCGCTACGCGCGTCAATTGAACGCATGAAGACCCCACGCTTCCTCAGTGCCGCAGCCGTTGCCGCCGCCCTCCTCATCGGCGGCCCCGCCACCGTCGCCGCCCAGGCCGCCCCCACGGCCGCCGTCTCCGTGCGCGCCGCCGCCGCCGTCGGTGACATCTGCTACTCCGACCTGCCCTCCCAGGCGCACGACACCCTGGACCTGATCGAGGCGGGCGGCCCGTTCCCGTACTCGCAGGACGGGACCGTGTTCCAGAACCGCGAGGGCGTCCTGCCGTCGCAGTCCACCGGCTACTACCACGAGTACACGGTCATCACCCCGGGCTCGTCCGACCGCGGCGCGCGCCGCATCGTCACCGGTGAGGCCACCGACGAGGACTACTACACCGCCGACCACTACGCCTCGTTCGACCTGGTCGACCACGGCTGCTGACCCCGTCCTAGGGCCTGTCTTCAAACTCCCCTCTGCCCCGCGACGCCTGGCACGCTCCCCCACACTCGAACCGGCTTCGCACGGCTCGTGCGGGAGGTACCCCCTTCGCCGCACCGGGCACAAGGCCGAGTACGTCCAGTACGAGGCCTTGCCCCCGGCCCGCCGAGAGCACGCACCAGACGCCGCGGGGCCGCCCTCCGGGCGACGAGGGGAGTGTGAAGACAGGCCCTAGCTCCCCTTCCGGCTGTCGGCGGCCGCGAACAGGGCGATCGCGAGCACCACCAGCGCGATGCTCCCGTACACCTCGCGGCCGTCGACGAAGGGGACCCGGCCGATCAGGCCCCAGCCCAGCCGGCCGGTGAACGCGTGGATCAGCCCCATGGCGCCCTGGACCAGGGCGATGGCTCCGATGATCTCCAGCACCGTCCGCAACCGTTTCTCGTTCATGCCAGGAACTCTCGCCCCGCGGACCCCCCACTCACATCGGCCGCGGGGCGAGGCCCGTCCGCCACAGGTCGCCGGACGGCCCGGCCGCCCGCGACCAAAGTCTTCCGCGGCCCGACTTAGGTCCCGGATCACCGCACGAAGCGGTGCGCGGAGCCCATCGTGCGTAGATTTGTCGACCATGGAGGCCATGCGGGACCAGCAGACGGCGCGGATCGCGGAACCGGCGGGTGAACCGTCGCCGCGGTGGCGGCGCTGGCTGCCCTCGGCCCTCGCCGACGAACTCGACCTCGACCACGACGGCCGTCCCGGCCGCAGACGGCGCACCGCCCGCGACTGGATCGTCGACTTCAGCTGCTTCCTGGTCGCCGTCTTCATCGGCCTCGTCGCGGCCGAGCAGGTCTGGGACGATCCGCACACCCCGCAGGCCCTCGCCCTGATCGACCAGGTGCTCGGCGCGCTGGCCTGTGCCGCCGTCTGGCTGCGCAGACGCTGGCCGCTCGGCCTCGCCCTCGCGATGCTCCCGGTCGGTTTCCTGTCCAACAGCGCGGGCGGCGCCTCCGTGATCGCGCTGTTCACGCTCGCCGTGCACCGCCCGTTCCGCTACATCGCCTGGGTCGCGGGCGCCAACCTCGTGCTCGTCCCGTTCTTCTTCTGGCTGCGGCCCGAACCGGACTCGTCCTGGGGCGTCTCGGTCACCTTCACGGTGATCATCACGGTCGCCGCGGTCGGCTGGGGCATGTTCGTGCGCTCCCGGCGCCAGCTGCTGATGTCGCTGCGGGACCGGGCCGTGCGCGCCGAGAACGAGGCGGCCCTGCGCGCCGAGAACGCCCAGCGGCTGGCCCGCGAGGCCATCGCCCGCGAGATGCACGACGTGCTCGCCCACCGGCTCACCCTGCTGAGCGTGCACGCGGGGGCCCTGGAGTTCCGGCCCGACGCGCCCCGGCAGGAGGTCGCCCGCGCGGCAGGCGTCATCCGGGAGAGCGCCCACGAGGCGCTGCAGGACCTCCGCGAGATCATCGGCGTGCTGCGCGCCGCCGACCACGGCGAGGAGTCGGGCCGCCCGCAGCCCACCCTCGTCGCCCTCGACACCCTCGTCGCGGAGTCCCGCGAGGCCGGCATGGACGTGCTGCTCGACAACCGCGTCCCCGACCCCAAGGCCGTCCCCGCCTCCACCGGCCGCACCGCCTACCGCATCGCCCAGGAGGGCCTGACCAACGCCCGCAAGCACGCCCCCGGAGCCGGGGTCGCCGTCACGGTCACCGGCGCCGCGGGCGACGGGCTCACCATCACCGTCCGCAATCCGGCGCCGCCCGGCGACGTCCCGCACGTCCCCGGCTCGGGGCAGGGCCTGATCGGACTGACCGAGCGGGCCACCCTCGCCGGCGGCCGGCTCGACCACGGGCCGGCCGCCGACGGCGGGTTCCTGCTGCGGGCCTGGCTGCCGTGGAGCGGCTGACACACCCGCGCACCGGGGACGGGAGCTTGACTACGGTGGGGGCCATGAACGCGATCCGGTTGCTGCTCGTCGACGACGATCCCCTGGTCCGCTCGGGCCTGCGGTTCATGCTGGGCGGCGCCGACGACGTCGAGATCGTCGGAGAGGCCGCCGACGGCGAGGAGGCGCTGACCCGTGCCGCCGCGCTCCGGCCCGACGTCGTCCTCATGGATATCCGCATGCCCGTCCTCGACGGCCTCGCCGCCACCGAGCGGCTGCGGGCCCGTGAGGACGCCCCCGAGATCGTCGTCCTCACCACCTTCCACGCCGACGAGCAGGTGCTGCGGGCGCTGCGCGCGGGCGCCGCCGGATTCGTGCTCAAGGACGCCTCGCCCGCCGACATCCTCGGCGCCGTGCGCAGCGTCGCCAGCGGCGACCCGGTCCTGTCGCCCGCCGTGACCCGCCAGCTGATGACGCACGCCGCGGCCTCCGGACGCGAGGTGCGCGCCGCCCGGGCCAGGGCCCGCTTCGGCGAACTCGCCGAGCGGGAGCGGGAGGTGGCGACCGAGGTGGGCCGCGGCAAGTCCAACGCGCAGATCGCCGCGACGCTCTACATGAGCGTCGCCACCGTCAAGACCCACGTCTCACGGGTCATGACCAAGCTGGATCTCGACAACCGCGTACAGATCGCGCTGCTCGTCCATGACGCGGGACTGCTGGACGAAGGCTGAACCGGTCCCCGGCCGGGGTAAATTCACAGCGTGATCGAAGAGCTGGATGCTGTTGGGTGAAGGGGCGGGAGCGGGGAATGGCAGGACCACGTCGGCGTACGGTGCGCGATCTGCGCCGCAACAACCGGGCGACCGTGCTGAGCAAGCTCTACTTCGAGGGGCCGCTCAGCAGACAGGAGCTGGGCCCGCTGACCGGCCTCAGCTCGGGCTCCATCAGCAATGTGGTCTCCGAACTGGTCGCCGACGGCCTGGTCGAGGAGGCCGGGTCCGTGGAATCCGACGGCGGCCGCCCGCGCACCCTGCTGCGGGTCGCCCCCGGCAGCGGTCACCTGGCGGGCGTGGACGTCGGCGAGACCCGGGTCCGGGTGGAGCTGTTCGACCTCTCCCTCAAGGAACTCGCGCGCGTGGAGGCGCCGCTGCCCGGCGGACGCTACGACGCCGAGGGCGTGGTGCGGCTCATCGCGGACGGGCTGACCCGGGTCATCGCCGAGGCGGCGGCCGCCCCGGCCTCGCTCATCGGCGTCGGGATCGGCGTGCCCGGCATCGTCGACGCCTCGGGCCCCGAGGGCGCCGTGGTGCACGGTCAGACCATCGGCTGGGACGCGGTCCCGCTGGAGGCCATGCTGCGCGCGCAGGGCGAACTCCTCGCCGAGCTGCCCCTGTTCGTCGACAACGGCGCCAAGACGCTCGGCCGCGCCGAGATGTGGTTCGGCGCGGGCCGTGGCGCCCGCAACGCCGTGATCGCCCTCATCGGCTCCGGCGTCGGCGCCTGCGTCATCGCCGACGGCGTGCCCTACCAGGGGTCCTCGTCCAGCGCGGGGGAGTGGGGCCACACCGTCCTCCAGGTCGGCGGGCGGGAGTGCCGGTGCGGCGCGCGCGGCTGCCTGGAGGCGTACGTCGGCGCGGAGGCGCTGCTCGAGCGGTGGCGGGAGGCCGGCGGCAGCTGGTCGTCCCCGGACGAGGAGGGCGCGCTCGCCGAACTCCTCGAAGACCCCTCCGCCGCGGGCGTGCTGGACGAGACGGCCGAGTTCCTCGGCGCGGGCATCGCCGACCTCGTCAACCTCTTCAACCCCGAGCGGATCGTCGTCGGCGGCTGGGCGGGACTGCTGCTCGGCCCGCGACTGATCGCCCCCGTACGCCGCGCCGCCGCCGCGAACGCGCTGCGGCACCCCCTCGCGCAGGCCACCGTCGAGCTGGGCCGGCTCGGCCCGGACGCCGTCACCGTCGGCGCGGCGACCCTGCCGCTCGCCCGGTTCCTGGAGACGGGCGGCACGCGGCGGGAACCGATCGTGAGCGGCGCGAGTTGAGAGGAGTGCGGAGCCGGGGGACGGGCTGGTCGCTTCACGGAGCGGAAGGGCACGGGGCATGAGCGAGATCGTCGATCTGAACGAGTACAGCGAGTACGCGGAAGGTGGCCGCGCGGGGTTCTACGCCGACCCGTACCCGGTGTACGAGAAGCTGCGGGCCCGCGGCCCGGTCCACCACGTGCGCACGCCGGGCCCCGGCCCGGCCGAGGAGCTGTGGCTGATCGTCGGGCACGAGGCGGCGCGCGCCGCCTTCACCGACCCCCGCCTGGCCAAGTCGCCGCCGTGGGACATGACGGACGACCTCATCGGCCCGCACCTGCTGTTCGCGGACCCGCCGGAGCACGGCAGGCTGCGCTCGCTCGTCAACCGTGAGTTCACCCCCGGCCGGGTGGCGGCGCTCGCCCCGCGCATCCAGAAGATCACCGACGAACTGCTCGACGACATGGTGCCGCGCGGCTCCGCCGACCTGATCGCGTCCCTCGCCTTCCCGCTCCCCCTCGTCGTCATCTGCGAACTGCTCGGCGTGCCCGACATCGACCGCGACCGCTTCCGCCGGATGTCGACGCAGGTGGTGGCGCCGACGTCCGACGAGGAGGCGTACGCCGCCCATGTCGAGATCGCCGGATTCCTCGACGCGCTGATCGAGGACAAGCGCTGCGCGGCCCCCGCCGACGACCTGCTGAGCGCGCTGATCCGCACGACGGCCGAGGACGGCGATCGGCTGTCCCCGGCGGAGCTGCGCGGCATGGCCTTCCTGCTGCTCGTCGCCGGCCACGAGACGACGGTCAATCTGATCGGCAACGGCGTCCGCGCCCTCCTCCGCCACCCGGACCAACTCGCCGCGCTGCGCGCCGACATGAGCCTCATCGACGGCGCCGTGGAGGAGATGCTGCGCTACGACGGCCCGGTCGAGACGAGCACCCATCGCTTCGCGGCCGAGCCGGTCGAGATCGGCGGCACGGTGATCCCCGAGGGTGACCCCGTCCTGATCGCGATCGGCGACGCGGACCGCGACCCGGAGCGCTTCCCCGACCCGGACCGTTTCGACATCCGCCGCGCGCCCCGCGGCCATCTCGCCTTCGGCCACGGCATCCACTACTGCCTGGGCGCACCACTGGCTCGCCTGGAGGGCCGCGTCGCGCTCCGCTCCCTCCTGGACCGCTGCCCGGACCTGGCCCTCGACGGAACCCCGGACACCTGGCTGCCCGGACTGCTGATGCGCGGCGTCCGCACCTTGCGGGTGCGCTGGTAACCCCCGGGGCTCCGCCCCGGCCCCCGCTCCTCAATCGCCGGAGAGGCTTATTCAGCCGGAGGCACGCCCCGTCAGAGACGCGAGAAGCGCCCACCGTCCGTCAGCGGACCTACGCCCCAGGGGCGCGAGGAACTGCGCGAGAAGCGGCCACCGGCCCGCGCGTGACGAACGGCCTAGGGGCG
>NZ_JBEYYU010000102.1:0-6460 GCF_040645755.1 Streptomyces sp. NPDC046716 | reverse complement strand
GCGCGGGGAACTGCGCGAGAAGCGGCCACCGTCCGTCAGCGGACGTACGCCCCAGGGGCGCGGGGAACTGCGCGAGAAGCGGCCACCGGCCCGCGCGTAACGAACGACCCAGGGGGCGCGGGGAACTGCGCGAGAAGCGGCCACCGTCCGTCAGCGGACGTACGCCCCAGGGGCGCGGGGAACTGCGCGAGAAGCGGCCACCGGCCCGCGCGTGACGAACGACCCAGGGGCGCGGGGAACCGCGCGACCAGCCACCCACCCACCCGCACCCGGCACCGAACGAGAAGCCCGTCACCGCCCCCCGGCGATCTCGGCGATCCGAACCACCCGCCGCTCGCGCCGCGACACCTCACAGGCCTCCGCGACCCGAAGCGCCGCCAACGCCTCCCACCCGTCACACGGATTCTCCCGAGCCCCCCGCACCACATCCACGAACGCCTTCAGCTCGGCCTCGTACGCGGGCGCGAACCGCTCCAGAAAGCCCGGCCAGGGCTTGTCCGCGGCCGGCGGCCCCGACGGCTCGGTCGACGCGACCGGCGTGCGGTCGTCGAGCCCGACCACGACCGTGTCCCGCTCCCCGGACAGCTCCATCCGCACGTCGTACCCGGCGCCGTTGCACCGCGTGGCCGTGGCGGTGGCCAGGGTGCCGTCGTCCAGCGTGAGGACGACCGCCGCGGTGTCCACGTCACCGGCCTCCCGGAACATGTCCGGCCCCGCGTCGGACCCGGCCGCGTACACCTCGACGACCTCCCGCCCGGTCACCCAGCGCAGCGCGTCGAAGTCGTGCACGAGGCAGTCCCGGTACAGACCGCCCGACAGCGGCAGATACGCGGCCGGGGGCGGCGCCGGGTCGGAGGTCATCGCCCGTACGGTGTGCAGCCGCCCGAGGTCGCCCGCGCGCACGGTCTCCCTGGCCTTCGCGTACCCGGCGTCGAAGCGCCGCTGGAAGCCGAGCTGGAGCACCGTCCCGGCCGTCTCCACCTCGGCGAGCGCGGCCAGCGTCCCGGGCAGGTCGAGCGCGATCGGCTTCTCGCAGAAGACCGGCAGACCGGCCCGCGCCGCCCGCCCGATCAGCTCGGCGTGCGCCGCCGTCGCCGCCGTGACGACCAGCGCGTCGACGCCCCAGGTGAACAGCTCGTCGACGCTCGGCGCCGCGGTCGCCCCGATCCGGTCGGCGAGGGCGACGGCCCGCTCCGGCGCCACATCGGTGACGAGGAGCGAGCCCACCTCCCGGTACCGCTCCAGGACGCCCGCGTGGAAGGTGCCGATCCGTCCCGTACCGATGAGTCCGATGCGCATGCGTCCCAACGTGCCGTGCCGCCCAGATGCTGTCAATCCTTTGTCCTGACAAACCCCGGGGCGCCCCTCGTCGGCCGGCCCGCTCTTGATTTGTCCGGACAACCTGACTTCCGGACTTCCCGTCAACATCTCCCGCCGCTACGCTCGGCCCGTGGCCAAACCTGGAGCCGACCCCGCCGTCCAGCTGGAGCTGAGCGTCGACCGTGGCAGTCCGGTCCCGCTCTACTTCCAGCTGTCCCAGCAGCTGGAGGCGGCGATCGAGCGCGGCGCGCTCACCCCCGGCAGCCTGCTCGGAAACGAGATCGAGCTGGCCGGCCGCCTCGGCCTGTCCCGGCCCACGGTCCGCCAGGCCATCCAGTCGCTGGTCGACAAGGGGCTGCTGGTCCGGCGCCGCGGCGTGGGCACCCAGGTCGTGCACAGCCAGGTCAAGCGCCCCCTGGAGCTGAGCAGCCTCTACGACGATCTGGAGGCGGCGGGGCAGCGCCCCGCGACCCGGGTCCTCGGCAATGTCCTGGTGCCCGCGTCCGCCGAGGTGGCCGCCGCGCTCGCGGTCGGCGAGGGCGAGCAGGTGCACCGCGTCGACCGGCTGCGCCTGGCCCACGGCGAGCCGGTCGCGTACCTCTGCAACCACCTGCCCACCGGACTGCTCCCGCTCGACGACACCCGCCTGGAGGCCACCGGCCTGTACCGCCTGATGCGGGCCGCCGGGATCACCCTGCACAGCGCCCGGCAGACCGTCGGGGCGCGGGCGGCCACCGCCGTCGAGGGCGACCGGCTCGGCGAGCCGGAGGGGGCGCCGCTGCTGACCATGCAGCGCACGACGTTCGACGACAAGGGCCGCGCGGTCGAGTTCGCCTCCCATGTCTACCGGGCCTCGCGCTACTCCTTCGAGTTCCAACTCCTCGTGCGCTCTTAGTGGTTGACCTCATTGCCGTGCGTAGTCCGAATGTTCTGACAAAGTCATTGACGCTGCGGTAGGAGCCCGCTACAAACACCTCCAGCCGCACCGGGCGGCCGGAGGAGAGGTGGCTCCACCATGCTCACGACGCGTACAGCCCGTACGGCCGCTGCCCTTGTCGCGGTGGTCGCCCTCGCCGCCGGGTGCAGCGGCTCCGGCGGCAAGAAGTCCGAGGACGACGGGGGCGGCGGGGGCGGCGGCCAGGCCGTGGACACGCCCCGCCTCAAGATCGCGATGATCACGCACTCCGGCGAGGGCGACACCTTCTGGGACATCGTGCGCAGCGGCGCCAAGGCCGCGGCCGAGAAGGACAACGTGACCTTCCTCTACTCCAACGACAAGGAGGCGCAGGGCCAGGCCCAGCTGGTCCAGGCCGCGATCGACAAGAAGGTCGACGGGATCGTCGTCACCCTCGCCAAGCCGCAGGCCATGGAGTCGGTGCTCGCGAAGGCGAAGGCCGCCGGGATCCCGGTCGTCTCGATCAACTCGGGATCCGAGTACGCGAAGAAGTTCGGCGCGCTCGCCCACATCGGCCAGGAGGAGTCGGTGGCCGGCGAGGCCGTCGGCACCCGGCTGACCGAGGAGGGCCGCAAGAAGACCCTGTGCGTCATCCACGAGCAGGGCAACGTCTCGCTGGAGCAGCGCTGCGCCGGCGTGAAGAAGACCTTCAAGGGCACGGTCGAGAACCTCAACGTCGACGGCACCAACGCCCCCGACTCCCAGGCCGCCGTCGAGGCCAAGCTCCAGGCCGACAAGTCCATCGACGCGGTCGTGGCGCTCGGCGCCCCCGTCGCGGCGCTGACCGTGAAGGCCGAGCAGGACGCGGGCAGCAAGGCCGAGATCGCCACCTTCGACCTGAACGCCGAGGTGGTCCGACGCCTGAAGGCCAAGGAGGTCGCCTTCGCCGTCGACCAGCAGCCCTACCTCCAGGGGTACGAGGCGGTGGATCTGCTCTGGCTGTACAAGTACAACGCGAACGTTCTCGGCGGGGGACAGCCCGTCTTCACCGGGCCCGCTCTCGTCACCGAGAAGGACGTTCCGAAACTGGAGAAGTACACCGCGCGCGGTACCCGGTGAATAGATGGATGATCCCCGTGACCCATACTTGTGCGTTTGGGACCGCAAAGAGGTCCCCATGGACCGGTAAACGGCCCTCTGGGATCGGCCGCCGTCGGGCGTGCCCGGTCCCGGTGAACAACGCAGCAGACCAAGAAGGGCACGGCCTCGTGGCACGGTTTCGGACCTGGGTGAGCATCGCGGTTGCAGGGGCTCTCGGCCTCGCACTGACGGGCTGCAGCAGCACGGGCGGCAAGCGGGCGGAAGACGCCAGGAAAGCCCAGCAGGCTCAGGGGAAGGCCGCGGTGAACACCCCCAAGTGGACCTTCTCCATGATCACCCATTCGGGCGACGGGGACACCTTCTGGGACATCGTCCAGAACGGCGCCAAGCAGGCGGCCGTCAAGGACAACATCAACTTCCTCTACTCGCACAGTGACGAGGGGAACCAGCAGGCGCAGCTCGTGGACGCCGCCGTCGACAAGAAGGTCGACGGCATCATCGTCACGCTCGCCAAGCCCGACGCCATGAAGGCGGCCGTGGCCCGCGCCCGGAAGGCCGGCATCCCGGTCATCACCGTGAACTCGGGCTCCGCCGAGTCCAAGAAGTTCGGCGCGCTCACCCACATCGGGCAGGACGAGACGATCGCGGGCGAGGCCGTCGGCGACGAGCTGAACAAGCGGGGCAAGAAGAAGGCCCTGTGCGTCCTGCACGAGCAGGGCAACGTCGGCCACGAGCAGCGCTGCGCGGGCGCCAAGTCGACCTTCGACGGCACGATGACGAACCTCTACGTCGACGGCACCAACATGCCCGACGTGCAGTCCTCCGTCGAGGCCAAGCTGCAGGCCGACAAGTCCATCGACTCGGTCGTCACGCTCGGCGCGCCGTTCGCCGCCACCGCCGTCAAGGCCAAGCAGGACGCGGGCAGCAAGGCCGAGGTCGACACCTTCGACCTGAACGAGAAGGTGGCCCAGGGCCTCCAGGACGACAGCCTCGGCTTCGCCGTCGACCAGCAGCCCTATCTCCAGGGCTACGAGGCCGTGGACCTGCTGTGGCTGTACAGGTACAACGCGAACGTCCTGGGCGGCGGCAAGCCGGTCCTCACGGGCCCGCAGATCGTCACCAAGGAGATGGCCGCGAAGCTGGCGGAGTACGCGAAGAGGGGGACGCGATGACCACCACAGCTCCGGAGAAACAGCCCGAGCCGCAGCTCGACGAACGGCTCCTGAAGACCTCGCCCTGGAAGAAGCTCCTCGGCCGCCCCGAGCTGGGCTCGGTCGTCGGCGCGATCGCCGTCTTCATCTTCTTCGCGGTCGCCGCGGACAGCTTCCTGCGGCCGACCAGCCTCGCGACGGTCCTCTACGCGGCCTCCGTCCTCGGCATCATGGCGGTGCCGGTCGCGCTGCTGATGATCGGCGGCGAGTTCGACCTGTCGGCCGGTGTGCTGGTGACGTCGTCGGCGCTGGTCTCGTCGATGTTCAGCTACCAGATGACGGCGAACACCTGGGTCGGCGTCGGGGTCTCGCTCCTGGTCACCCTCGCCATCGGCGCCTTCAACGGCATCATGCTGACCCGCACCAGGCTCCCCAGCTTCATCATCACGCTCGGCACCTTCCTGATGCTCACGGGCATGAACCTGGGATTCACCAAGCTGATCAGCGGCACGGTGTCGACCAAGTCCATCGCCGACATGCAGGGCTTCACCTCCGGCAAGGACGTCTTCGCCTCGACGCTCACCGTCGGCGGCGTCGACTTCAAGATCACCATCGTCTGGTGGCTGGCCCTGGTCCTGGTCGCGACCTGGATCCTGCTCCGCACCCGGATCGGCAACTGGATCTTCGCGGTCGGCGGTGACGTGGACGCGGCCCGTGCGGTCGGCGTCCCGGTCAACAAGACGAAGGTCGGCCTCTACATGGGCGTCGCGTTCGGCGCCTGGATCTCGGGCCAGCACCTGCTCTTCTCCTACGACGTGGTGCAGTCCGGCGAGGGCGTCGGCAATGAGCTGATCTACATCGTCGCGGCCGTCATCGGCGGCTGCCTGATCACGGGCGGCTACGGCTCCGCGGTCGGCGCGGCCATCGGCGCCCTGATCTTCGGCATGACCAGCAAGGGCATCGTGTTCGCCGAGTGGAACTCGGACTGGTTCAAGTTCTTCCTCGGGGCGATGCTGCTCCTCGCGACCCTCCTCAACCACTGGGTCCGCAAGCGCGCGGAGGCGAGCAAATGACGACCGACACGCAGACGCCACTGGTCGAGCTGGCCGGGGTCAGCAAGTACTACGGCAACATCCGGGCTCTCGAGGACGTCTCGCTCGTCGTGAACGCGGGGGAGATCTCCTGCGTGCTCGGCGACAACGGCGCCGGCAAGTCCACCCTGATCAAGATCATCGCGGGGCTGCACCAGCACGACGCGGGCACCTTCTCCGTCGAGGGCGAGCCGACGAAGTTCGCCAACCCCCGCGAGGCGCTGGACCGGGGCATCGCCACGGTCTACCAGGACCTGGCCGTGGTTCCGCTGATGCCGGTGTGGCGCAACTTCTTCCTCGGCTCCGAGCCGACGAAGGGCACCGCCCCGTTCAAGCGCATGGACGTCGACCTCATGCGCCGCACGACCCGCACCGAGCTGCTGCGCATGGGCATCGACCTGCGCGACGTCGACCAGCCCATCGGCACGCTGTCCGGCGGTGAGCGGCAGTGCGTCGCGATCGCCCGCGCCGTGTACTTCGGCGCCAAGGTCCTCGTCCTCGACGAGCCGACCGCGGCGCTCGGCGTGAAGCAGTCCGGGGTCGTCCTCAAGTACGTGGCCGCGGCGCGGGACGCCGGGCTCGGCGTGGTCCTCATCACCCACAACCCGCACCACGCGTACCTGGTCGGGGACCGGTTCATCCTGCTCAAGCGGGGTGGCATGTTCGGCAGCCACACCCGCGACGAGATCACTCTCGACGAGCTGACCCGGCAGATGGCCGGCGGCAGCGAGCTGGACGACCTCCGTCACGAACTGGAACGCGCGCCTGTGCCGACGCATCTGGGCGGGCATTCGGCTGACGGCGCCGAGAAGTAGTCGGCGCCGGTATTCGTCTGCGGCTCCGGTGGGGGCTGGTCGCGCAGTTCCCCGCGCCCCTGAAACGAGCTCCGCTCGCCCAGGGGC
>NZ_JBEYYU010000101.1:0-19707 GCF_040645755.1 Streptomyces sp. NPDC046716 | reverse complement strand
CTCGACGGCGACGGCTACGACGACGCGATCGTCGGCGCGCCCGGCGAGGACCTGGGCACCGTCGCCGACTCCGGCGGCGGCGTCGTCCTGTGGGGGCCTTCAGGGGCGCGGGGAACTGCGCGACCAGCCCCCACCGACCCGCAGCCGGGCTACAGACCGCGGAGCTCGAGCGTGCAGCACTTCACGCTTCCGCCCCCCTTCAACAGCTCCCCGAGATCCATCCCGACCGGCACGAACCCGCGCTCCCGGAGCGGCTCGAACAGACCCACGGCAGCCTGCGGCAGCAACACGTGCAGACCGTCCGACACCGCGTTCAGGCCGAAGGCGACGGCATCGGCCTCACCCACGACCAGCGCCTCGGGGAACATCCGCCGCAGCACGGCCCGGCTCCCCGCGGAGAACGCGCCGGGGTAGTACATGACCTCGTCCGCCGCGTCGTCCAGCACGGCCAGCGCCGTATCGAGGTGATAGAAGCGCGGATCGACGAGATCGAGCCCGATCACCGGCCGCCCGAACACCTCCTGCGCCTCACCGTGCGACAGCGGCGACGCCCGGAACCCGCGCCCGGCGAGCAGATACGACGCGGTGACGGCGAAGTCCCCCTCGCCCTCGTTGACGTGGACGGGCTCGTGCACGTCCGCGTACCCCCGCCCGCGGAACCACTCCAGATGCGCGGCGGCCTCCAACTCCCGCTCCGGGTAAGCGAATCGCGCCCCGAGCACCCGCCCGTCGACGACCGTCGCCCCGTTCGCGGCGAACACCATGTCGGGCAGGCCCGGCCGCGGGTCGAGCACGTCGACGGTGTGACCGAGCGTGCGGTAGCGGTCGCGCAGGTCCTCCCACTGCGCGACGGCGAGCGCGACGTCGACGGGTTTCGCCGGGTCCATCCACGGGTTGATCGAGTACGTGACCTGGAAGTGTGCCGGTGGGCACATCAGATAGCGCCGAGGTGCGGCGCGCCGTTCGAGCTGACGCGGGTCACGCGGATTACGCGGATTACGCAATGAGGGCTCCTCACGACCGCAGGGCTGTTGACGCCCATGGTGCGGCCGGAGGAGCCCTCCGGGCTGTGAACCGAACGGGTGGTTCACGGCGGTGCGGCCGGGTCATGACGCGTCGGGCCCGCCGCGCCTCTCCTGGAGTTTGCGCAGCAGCTCCCGCTTCTGCGCCACCGGATCGACACCCCCGCCGACCTGCCCGCTCCGGCCGCCGCCGCGCAGCGCCTTGCGGGAGAGCTTGCTCCGGGTTCCGCCGACGCCCAGCATGCCGTCTGCTCCACCTCGGGTCATGGTGTGCTCCTTCGTTCGTGAACCACTGCGACGAGACGGTTCGTCTCGCTTGTTGACGTGCTCCACTGTGAACGAGACGGATCGTCTTGTCAAGAGATTACGAGACGGTACGTCTCGGCTCGCTCGCTGCTACATTCGAACCATGGCAGCCACACAGACGCCCCCCGACAAGAGCCCCGACAAGAAGACGGCGCCCGACTCCACGCGCCGCAGCGAGCGCTCCCGCCACGCCATCTACGACGCGGCCCTCTCCCTCGTCGGCGAGATCGGCTACCCCCGGACCACGATCGAGGGCATCGCCGCCCGGGCCGGTGTCGGCAAGCAGACGATCTATCGGTGGTGGGGATCGAAGGCCGAGGTCCTCCTGGAGGCCTTCCTCGACCTCGGCGAGCAGGCCGCCCGCGAGGCCGGCGGGCAGGACGCGTACGCCATCCCGGACACCGGCGACCTCGCCGCCGACCTCAAGCACGTCCTGCGGCTCACCGTCGACCAGCTCACGGACCCCCGCTTCGAGGCCCCGTCCCGCGCCCTGGCCGCCGAGGGCGTGGTCAACGAACAGGTCGGCCGGAACTTCACCGAGAAGCTCCTCATGCCGTCCCTCCAGCTCTACGCCGACCGGGTGCGCGCCGCGCAGGAGGCCGGCCAGGTGCGCCAGGAGATCGACCCGCGCATCGCCCTCGAACTCTGGGTCTCGCCGCTCGCCCAGCGCTGGCTGCAGTTCACGGGCCCGGTCTCGTACGAGTACACCGACACCCTCGTCGACTACGCCCTCTACGGCATCGCGCCCCGCTGAGGCGTACGGGCCAGCAGCCCCGGCGCGTCGGAGATCACCCCGTCGCAGCCCAGCCGCAGCACGCGGTCGCGCTCCCGCGGCGTGTTCACGGTGTGCGCCCAGACCCGGGGCACCCCCGACCTGACCGCCCGCAGGAGATCCGCGTCCCGCGCCCGGTGGTCCATGTCGAGCACGTCGACGTAACCGGCCCAGTGCGCGGGCCGGTCCGTCCGCATCTGCCGCGCCGAGCGCCAGAGCTGGGCGACCAGGCCCAGCTGGTGCGCGCGGCGCGCGACGGCCGGCCGGTTGGAGTTGACCAGCACGGAGCGGGTCAGGCCGCGGGCGCGGATCAGCCCGGCGAGCCGCGCCAGACTGTCGGGATCCTTCGCCTCCAGCATCAGCACGGAGCGGCCGCCGAACCGGTCGAGGACCTCCGCGACCGTCGGCGGCCGCTCCGGACGCCAGTGCCCCGGCAGCGCCGCCCGGGGCCGGAGCCGCACCCCGCGCCAGCCCCGCCGGTCCAGGCCGCGCACCGGCCCCGCCGAGGTGGTCGTGCGATCCAGGGTCCCGTCGTGCATCACCACGAGCGTGCCGTCGCGCAGCATCCGCGTATCGAAGTCGAGCACCTGCGCCGTACCGCGCTCGTACGCCGCCGCGAGCCCCGCCATGCTGTTCTCCGGCACCTCCAGGGCGCCGCCGCGATGGGCCGTGTACGTCACGCGGGGCAGGGCGTCGACGGTGAGCGGACCGCGGCCCCACTCCAGCGGACCGACGAACCCCAGGCCGCTGACGGACAGCAGACCGGCGGCCCCGGCGAGCGGCACCGCCCTGCGCAGCGGGGCGGGCAGGGCGCTCAGGGCGGTCATGCGCATCACCGTAAAGCCACAAATGCCGCTAATCCCGTCAATGGCGGTGATGACACCTCATGACGGTGTCTCCGGTACCCCCGGATGTGGACTGTGGCCACCCGAGGAGCAGGATGGTGGCAGCATGAGGGTCCGGGATTCCTCCCGTACCCGGCGGCGGCGCAGGCCGCCGTGGCCGGTACGAGGGCGACGACGAGGAGATCGATGGGCACGGAGCGGAGCGGACGGTACGGACTGGGCCGGATCTCCCAGTGGCTGAAGAACGCCCGGGGCTCCCAGGAGACCGAGGCCGACACCGACCGCGAGCCGCTGCTGCTGGCGGCCGCCGACGCCGGACTTCCGCTGGCCCCGGCCGCGTATCCGGCGGACTACCGGTGTTCGTGCAACCGCATAGGCTGCCCGACGCCCGGCAGACATCCGGTCTCCTTCGCCTGGCAGACCCAGTCCACGACGGACCGCTCCCAGATCGAGCGCTGGGCCCGGCACCAGCCGCAGGCCAACTTCATCACCGCGACCGGCATGGTCCACGACGTCCTGGACGTCCCGACCGAGGCCGGCCAGGAAGCCCTCGACCGGCTGCTCTCCTCCGGCGTCGACGTCGGCCCGGTCGCCCTCTGCGGCGACGACCGCATGCTCTTCTTCACGGCGACCCGGGGCACCCCGGACGACGAGGACGAGTGGTGGCCCTGCGAGCTGGACTGCCATCCCGAGACGATGGACGAGCACCCCGGCCTGCGCTGGCACTGCCGCGGCAGCTATGTCCTGGTCCCGCCGGCCCGGCTCCCCGCCGACCAGTCGGTGCGCTGGCTCCGCGGCCCGGAGCACCCTCTCCCGGACCCCCTGACCCTCCTGGAACCCCTGACGGACGCCTGCGCCCGCTACGCAGGAGCAGAACCCGACTTCACCACGGCCTGGCCGTAAAAACCCCGCCGGAAAGCGCCCCGCCAGGGGCGCGGGGAACTGCGCGAGAAGCCCCACGCACCCGCACCCGGCAACGCACCCGCACCCGGCACCGACCCCGACCGCCCGGACGGGCCCCCGCTCAGGACCCTTCGGCCGACGTGATCCCCTCGACCCGGGCCAGCACGTCGATCCCGGAACCGGCGGAACCCTTCGGGGGAACCAGCGCCGCCTGGTTCGACACGTACCCGAACATCGCCGACTGCTTGGCGTCCCCCTTCATCAGCGCCTTCACCCCGACATTGATCGCCGGGAGGTCGCTGCCGGGCGACGCGGTCTGCTTCACGTAGCGCCGCGTGGTGAAGAAGACGAGCGCCCCGCCGTCGGCGGTGCGCAGCGCTACGGGCGCGTAGTCGCCGGAGGTCAGCGGCTCGTCGATGTACTGCGTGACGAGCCCGGGCCGCGAGACGTTCTTCTTGCGGGCGGCGAGCCACTCCGTGGTGCTCGCCCCCTTGGCGAACGCGTCACCGCCACCCGACTTCGGGTCCAGATAGTCGGCGTACTTCCGGCTCAGCGCCGACGGCTTCGCGGCGAGCCCGCCCGCGTCGTTGTCGACCGCCTGGCCGAACCCGTCCGCGTCCGTCTTGAACCGGGGCACCTTGCCGTCGCGGAACAGCGTCAGGTACGACACCGCCCACGGCTCGCTCACGTCGTCGCGGGTGAAGACCATGACCCAGCGATAGTCCGGGAACCGGTTGTTGTCGGCGTCCACGACGAACCAGCGCGGCCAGCCGGCCTTCTTCGGGATCGTGTACTTCACGTCGGTCAGCTTCAGCGGCCGGGGGTTCTTGTTGCCGCCCGGGTTGAGCTTGCGCGCCGCCTTCAGCTTCGCCGTGTCGATCGCCGCGAGCGGCCCGGTGACGTACGCGGCGTCGGCGGACCGGTCGTACGTCCGCTCGGCCTTGGTGTACGCCGACACGAAGGTGTCCAGAGCGCGCGCGGCCTGGGCCTTCGTCGTCGTCGGGACGATCTCCAGCTCCCCGTGCACGGTCATGCAGCCGCTCGCCGTGAGGGACAGCACGACCGCCGCCACCGCCGTCGCGGCGGGCCTGCCGAGCCTGTTCATGACCTTGCTCATGACGTTGACTTCACCCTTCGCTCCCCTGCCCCTTCACGGGGCCGAACCCTACCGGGAAGAGGAAGCCTCCACTGCCCCGGCCCTCTCGGAACGCCGGACCGTGAAGCCGAGGAAGAACGCCATCGTCGGGATCAAGTACAGGCACCAGACGACGACTTGCAGGACCGTGGGGTCGGGCTGGAAGTTGAAGACGCCCTTGAGGAGGGTGCCCAGCCAGCCGTCGGGCGCGATCGTCGAGCTGATGTCGAAGGCCAGAGTGTTGAGACCGCCGATGAAGTCGGCCTCCTGGAGGTCGTGGACGCCGTACGCGAGGACCCCCGCGGCCACGACGACGAGCATGCCGCCGGTCCACGTGAAGAACTTCGCCAGGTTGATGCGCAGGGCGCCCCGGTAGAACAGCCAGCCGAGCACCACCGCGGTCGCGAGACCGAGCAGCGCGCCGACCACCGGCTCCGTGGTGCCGTTGCTGGTGGCGTGCACCGCCGTCCACACGAAGAGCGAGGTCTCCAGGCCCTCCCGGCCCACCGCGAGGAACGCGGTGACGACCAGGGCCGCCGTGCCCATGCTCAGCGCCGAGTCCAGCTTGCCCTGCAGCTCCGTCTTCAGGTGCCGGGCGGTGCGCCGCATCCAGAACACCATCCACGTCACCAGGGCCACGGCGATGATCGACAGCGAGCCGCCCAGCGCCTCCTGTGCCTTGAACGTCATCTCCTGCGAGCCGAACTCCAGGCCGGCGCCGAAGGCCAGGGCCAGGAACACGGCGGCGCCGATGCCGAGCCACACCGGCTTCAGCGCGTCTCTGCGGTCCGTCTTCACCAGGTAGGCGACGAGGATGCAGACGATGAGGCTGGCCTCCAGGCCCTCGCGCAGCCCGATCAGATAGTTCGCGAACATCCGTCACACGTCCTTCGCTGCGAAGAGGCCGCGGCCCCACCAGTCACTCGCGTCCCGCACGCCCGGCGGCACCGCGAACACCGCGGATCCCACGTGCTGGATGTACTCGTTGAGCGCGTCGTGCGCCGCGAGCCCGCGCTGCACGGGGATGAACCCCGTGCGCACGTCCTTCTGGTACGCGAGGAAGAACAGCCCCGCGTCGAGCCGGCCGAGCCCGTCCGTTCCGTCGGTGAACGAGTAGCCGCGGCGCAGGATGGTCGCCCCGTGGTTGGAGTCGGGGTGCGCGAGCCGCACGTGCGCGGTGGGCTTCATCGCCTTCAGGAACGGCTCGTCGCGCTCCTTGGCCTTGCCCACCGGAGCGCCCTCGCCCTTGTCCCGGCCGAAGACGTCCTCCTGCTCCTGGAGCGAGGTGCGGTCCCACGTCTCGATGTTCATGCGGATGCGGCGGGCCACGAGGTACGAGCCGCCCTTCATCCACCCGGCGTCGCCCACCCAGATGTGCCGGTCGAGGGCGGCCGCGTCGGTGCCCGCGACGTTGCGGGTGCCGTCCTTGAAGCCCATGAGGTTGCGCGGCGTCTGCGCGTCCGGCGTCGTCGAGGACGTCTTGCCGAAGCCCAGCTGCGACCAGCGAATCGCGACCTTGCCGAAGCCGATCCGGGCCAGATTGCGGATCGCGTGCACCGCGACCTGCGGATCGTCGGCGCAGGCCTGCACGCACAGGTCGCCGCCGCTGCGGGTCTTCTCCAGGTTGTCGCCGGGGAACTTCGGCAGCTCGACCAGGGCCGCGGGCCGCCGGTCCGCGATGCCGAACTTCTTTCCGTGCTTCTCGAAGAGGGAGGGGCCGAAGCCGATGGTCAGGGTGAGCCGGGACGGCTTGAGGCCCAGCGCCTCACCGGTGTCGTCCGGCGGCGCCTCGGCGAGCCCGCCGTACGCGCCCTCGCCGACCGGCCGTCCCTCGGTCATCAGGGCGGCGGCCTTCGTCCAGTCCTTCAGCAGCTGGACGAACTCCTCGCGGTCGTCCGTCGTCACGTCGAACGCCGCGAAGTGCAGCCGGTCCTGGACGGCCGTGGCGATGCCCGCCTGGTGCGCGCCGTGGAAGGGCACGGCGCCGCCCGACTCGGCGGCGGGCGCCATGTCGGAGCCGCCGTCGGACCGGGTCAGGGCGACGGCGCCGCCCGCCGCCGCGGCGCCGAGCGCGAGCCCGGCACCGCCGACGGTGAGCAGCGAACGACGCGACGGTGTGGGGGAGTTGGTGTTCTCCGTCATGGCAGTCTCCTGGAGGCGCCGGACTACTTGACGACGGCCGCGGCCAGCTTCGACAGCGGCTCGGCGAGCGCGTTGACGGCGTCGGACAGCTTCTTCTGGTCCGCCTTGCCGACCTTGTCGTAGGAGACGAACGTGTACGAGGCCGTGTCGCCCTTGTCGGTGCGGTACCGGTCGAGGAGGGCGTCCAGCGCCGCGAACTGCTTGTCGAGTTCCTTGGTGAGCGCGGCGTCGTTCTCCGAAGCGACCGGCTTCAGGAGGTCGTACGCCTTCTCCGCGCCCTCGACGTTGGCCTTGAAGTCGACCAGGTCGGTGTGCGAGTAGCGCTCCTCCTCGCCGGTGACCTTGCCGGTGGCGACCTCGTCGAGCAGTTCCTTGGCGCCGTTGGCCATGGAGGTGGGGGTGATCTCGGCCTTGCCGACGCGCTGCTGCCAGTCGGCGAGGTCCTTGTCGAGCTGCGTGGCCAGGGTCTTCTCGGCCGAGCCGATCTTCTTGTCCTTCCACAGCGCCTTCTCCAGGCGGTGCCAGCCGGTCCACTTCTGGCCCTCTTCGAGGCCGTCGGCGCGGGTGTCGGTCAGCGGGTCGATGTCGCCGAACGACTCGGCGACCGGCTCGGTGCGCTCCCAGCCGATGCGCGAGGGGGCGTAGGCCTTCTTCGCGGCGTCGAGGTCGCCCGCGCGGACGGCGTCGGTGAAGACCTTCACCTTCGGCAGCGTCTGGTCGGCCTGCTCCTGCGCGTACTGGCGGTAGCCGGCGACGGCCTTGTCCAGGCGCGGGTCGCGCTTGGCGGCCTTGCCGCCGGTGGCCTTCACGTCCTGGCGGTGGCCCTTGCCCTTCATGCCGGGGATGCAGGCGATGCGGTAGTCGCCGCTCTTCACCTCGGCGGTCAGGGTGTGCTTGGTGCCGGGGCCGATGTTCTCGCGCTCGGAGACGATGCGGTCGTCGGGGAAGAGGATCTCCACCTCGGTGACCCGCGACCCCTTGTTCTCGACCGCCAACTCGACGTGCCCGGCCGGGAACTCGGTCTTCGACACCTTGCAGCTGTCGTCGGTCGCGGTCACCTGGATCGCACCCGAACCGTCGCCCTTGGCGTCGCTCTTCTCGGTGCAGCCCGTGATGACGGTCAGGGCCGCCGCCGTGGCGACGGCGGTGGTGACGGAGAAACGGACGGCTCGCATGCGGGCTCCAAGGGGGCGTACAGATAGTGCACAGCTCGACTAAGGCGGCCCTAACTTATATGAGGCTTGCCTAAGTGCTACCCCCTTCTGTCGTGATTCACCTCTCATGCAAACCGGCTGGTCGCGGCACGGATACAAGCGACCCATGGGCGACCCAGGGAGAGGTCAAGAGGCGGTCAAACGGGGGCGGTTGGGTGGTCGGACGCTTCGTGATTCACTGCCGACATGAACGAGTACGACGTCCTGTCCGTCTTCTGCGGCCCCGACGGCCGGCACGGCAACGAACTCGGGGTCGTGCGCGACGGCTCCCGGACACCGGACCCGGACGAGCGCCAGCGCATCGCGGCCAAGCTGGGCTTCAGCGAGACGGTCTTCGTCGACGACCCCGAGCGCGGTGCCATCGACATCTACACGCCGTCGACCCGCCTGCCGTTCGCCGGGTACCCGTGCGTCGGCGCGGCCTGGCTGCTCGACGTACCCGAACTGGTCGTACCGGCCGGCGTCGTCGGCGCCCGTCTGGACGGCGAGTTCAGCTGGATCGAGGCCCGCGCGGACTGGGCCCCGCCGCGCACGCTGCGCCAGTACGCGTCGGCCGCGGAGGTGGACGCGCTGGCGGTGCCCCCCGAGGGCGAGTGGATCTACGCCTGGGCCTGGGAGGACGAGGCGGCGGGCCGGGTCCGGGCCCGCGGCTTCCCCGGCCGCGGCGACGGCATCACGGAGGACGAGGCGACGGGCGCGGCGGCCCTCCTGCTCACGGCCCGCCTGGACCGCGCGCTCAACATCCGCCAGGGCAAGGGCTCCCAACTCCTGACGGCCCCCCAGCCGGAGGGCTGGGTAGAGGTGGGCGGCAGGGTAAGGCTCCTTTGAGCCCCTCCGACCCCTGGAGCCCCTCCGGCGATTGAGGAGCGGGGTCCGGGGCAGAGCCCCGCGGCCCCGCCGCACCACACATCACGCAGCGCTGGAGAACTCCTCGCCGAGCGCAGCGAACACCGCGGTGTTCAACGAAAACGCCCGCTTGCACTCGGCGACAACCCGCTGCCGCTCCAGCTCGTCCACGGCGATGGCATCGAGCAGCTCCCGGTACTGCCGCTTGAACGCCGCCGGGTTCTGAACCCCCTCGAAGACATAGAACCGCACCCCGTCGCCCTTGCGCGCGAACCCCCAGGTCTTCTCCGCCTTGTCGCGGATGATCTGCCCGCCGGACAGATCGCCCAGGTACCGGGTGTAGTGGTGCGCCACATATCCGGCCGGCCACTCCCGCACGCACTCCGCGATCCGCTCCGCGTACGCCTGGGTCGCCGGAAGGGCGGTGACCCGGTCGCGCCAGTCGGGCCCGCGCAGATGCGCGAGGTCGCGCGCCAGTTCGGGGAGGCGGGCCAGCTCGGCCCGGAGGAAGGGGCCCGCGACCGGATCGTCCGCGAGGCGCTCTATGCCGTCCTCGAGTGCCCGGTAGACGAACCACAGTTGCTCCGTGTACCGCGTGTAGGCGTCCACGCCGAGCGTCCCGCCGAGCAGGTCGCCCATGAAGGTCGACGTCTCCGCCTCGGTGTGCTGCTCGTGCGAGGCGGTACGGATCAGGGTGGAGAACGGGGTGTCCATGAGGCCTCCGCCGAAGGGTGCTAGTTAGGTTAGGCTTGCCTAAAGTAGCACCCTTTCCCGCTTTTCCCGACTGGCTGTCGGGAAAAAAATACCCACTTTCCCGTGCGGGCGAACGACAACGCGAAAGCCCGTCCCGGGAACGGGACGGGCTGGTACGGAGCGGTTCCGGACTACGGCAGGGTGAGGATCTCCGTGCCGGTCTCCGTGACGACGAGCGTGTGCTCGAACTGGGCGGTCCGCTTGCGGTCCTTGGTGACGACGGTCCACCCGTCGTCCCACATGTCGTAGTCGTGCGTGCCCAGCGTCAGCATCGGCTCGATCGTGAACGTCATGCCGGGCTGGATCACCGTCGTCGCGTGCGGGCTGTCGTAGTGCGGGATGATCAGGCCGCTGTGGAACGACGAGTTGATCCCGTGCCCGGTGAAGTCGCGCACCACCCCGTAGCCGAAGCGCTTGGCGTACGACTCGATGACGCGGCCGATGATGTTGATCTGACGGCCGGGCTTCACGGCCTTGATCGCGCGGGTCAGCGACTCGCGCGTCCGCTCGACGAGCAGCCGGGACTCCTCGTCCACGTCGCCGACGAGGTACGTGGCGTTGTTGTCGCCGTGCACACCGCCGATGTACGCCGTGACGTCCAGGTTGATGATGTCGCCGTCGCGCAGCACCGTGGAGTCGGGGATGCCGTGGCAGATGACCTCGTTGACGCTGGTGCACAGCGACTTGGGGAAGCCGCGGTAGCCGAGCGTGGACGGGTAGGCGCCGTGGTCGCACATGTAGGCGTGCGCGATGCGGTCCAGCTCGTCCGTGGTGACGCCCGGCGCGATCGCCTTGGCCGCCTCCTCCATCGCCCGCGCCGCGATCCGCCCGGCGATCCGCATCGCCTCGACGGTCTCCGGTGTCTGCACCTCCGGACCCTTGTACGGGGTCGGCGCGGGCTTGCCGACGTACTCGGGGCGCCGGATGTTTCCGGGCACATGACGGGTGGGGGAGAGTTCCCCGGGTACGAGCAGCGACGACTGCGACTGGCCAGACATGCCAGCGAGTGTAACGAGCGGGACTGGGGGAGCATGGCCCTGAGCGCCCCGAGGAGAGGAGTCGGACATGGCCCTGTTCAAGAAGCGGACCGTGGGAAAACCCGGCGAGTGGTACTACTGCCTGGAGCACCGGAAGGTCGAGGAAGGCCCCGAGTGCCCGGCCAAGGACCGGTTCGGCCCGTACGCGTCCCGGGCCGAGGCCGAGCACGCCATGCAGACCGCGCAGGAGCGCAACCTGGAATGGGAGAACGACCCGAAGTGGCATGACAAGTCCGCTTCCGGCGAGACCGACAAGAGCTAGTCCGTCGCCCCTGGGCGGGCGAAGCTCGCTTCAGGGGCGCGGGGAACTGCGCGACCAGCCCCCACCGGCCCGCACCCGGCCGACTACCACCGAGCGGGCGGCGGCGCCGTCAAATGGTCCGCCAGCCTCGACAACCGGTCACGGAACGTCCGCCGCCCCCGCGGCACCGGCACCGCGTTCTCCCCGGCGGCCGCACTCACCAGATGCTGCACCGTGTCGAAATCCAGATCGGTCCCGTCGGGCACGGCCAGCGCGTCGTGCGCCAGCGCGTGCAGATCCGTATTGGCCGGGGCCAGCCCGTCCAGAGCCAGCACCGTCGCCCCGGCCCGCCGCGCGTCGTGCACCCGCTCCAGCAGCGGAGCGCCCACCGCGTCCGGCGTCACCACCAGCAGCGTCTCCCCGCGCCTGGCCGCCGCGAGCCGCCCGAGCCCGACGGCGAGATGGGCCGGATCGCCGGGGCGCGCGGCATGCCGCACCAGGGTCGGCGACAGCTCCGGCGTGCCCGACCAGGCGGCCTCGTCGACCAGATGCGCGGCCAGGTGCCAGGGCTCGTACTCCTCGGTGCCGACCAGCAGCAGCCCGCCACCGTGCGCGCCCACCGAGGACCGCAGGGCCCCGGCGAAGCGCCGGGTGGCGGCCGGCCACTCGGTGCCGGCGAGGACCTCGCGCAGCAGCGCTACTCGTACGGCGTCCATGAGGCCGCATGCTGCCTCAAGTACGCCGCCCCGATGTGAGGTTCGCGGCAAGACCGCCCGTACGGGTCGCCGTCCGGTACCTCTGAGTAAGGTCGCTCCATGACTACCAGTGATGACAGCGCACAGACCGCCCCGAAGGCCCCGGCCAAGGACCCCTGGGACCTGCCCGACGTGTCCGGCCTCGTCGTCGGCGTGCTCGGCGGCACCGGACCGCAGGGCAAGGGCCTCGCCTACCGGTTCGCGCGGGCCGGCCAGAAGGTGATCCTCGGCTCCCGCGCCGCGGAGCGCGCGCAGGCCGCCGCCGAGGAGCTCAACGAGCACGGTCTCGGGATCGAGGGCGCCGACAACGCCGAGTGCGCGCGGCGCAGCGACATCGTGATCGTTGCCGTGCCGTGGGACGGGCACGGGGCCACCCTCGAGGCGCTCCGCGACGACCTCGTCGGCAAGCTCGTCGTCGACTGCGTCAACCCGCTCGGCTTCGACAAGAAGGGCGCGTACGCGCTGAAGCCGGAGGAGGGCAGCGCCGCCGAACAGGCCGCCGCCCTGCTCCCGGACTCCCGGGTCACCGCCGCCTTCCACCACCTGTCCGCGGTGCTGCTCGCCGACCCGGAGACCGCCGAGATCGACACCGACGTGATGGTGCTCGGCGAGAGCCGCGCCGACACCGACCTGGTCCAGGCGCTGGCCGCCCGCATCCCGGGCATGCGCGGCGTCTTCGCGGGCCGGCTGCGCAACGCCCACCAGGTCGAGTCCCTGGTGGCCAACCTGATCTCCACCAACCGCCGCTACAAGGCGCACGCGGGTCTGCGCGTCACGGACGTATAACCCCGTATCGGGTTGTACGGGTCGCCTTCGGGCGCGGGCGGGGCATGGGGGACACTGGTCGGCGAACACCAGCCGTGTATTGGAGCCGACCCCATGCCCCGCATCGCACTCTTCGCTCTCATCGTCTGCCTGCTCGCCGTCGCGGCCGCCGTGGTCTCCTTCGTCCAGGGCAGTTTCCTCGGGATCGTGTGGGTGCTCATCGCGGGTGTCACGTCGAACATGACCTGGTTCTACGCCCGCAAGGCCAAGGCCGAGAAGGCCCAGAGCGCCCCTACTGGCTGAACACCGGGATCTCGGGCGTGCCCTGCCAGAAGCGGTAGAAGCGCTGGCCCCAGTAGGTGTCCCAGTCGTGCACCCCGAGCGCGCGCAGCAGCGCGTCCACCACGTCGAAGAACACGCGGTTCACCTCCGGGATCCACAGCAGCGCGAACACGGCGATCAGACCGAACTGCGCGAACGGCTCCACCTGCCGCTTCACCTTGTACGACAGCCAGGGCTCGATGACGCCGTAGCCGTCCAGGCCCGGCACCGGCAGGAAGTTCAGGATCGCCGCCGTCACCTGGAGCAGCGCCAGGAAGGCGAGCGCGTAGCGGAAGGTGTCCGGCACGCCGTCCAGCAGGTCCAGCCAGAACGGCGCCGTGCACACGATCGCGAACAGCACGTTCGTCAGCGGGCCCGCCGCCGAGATCAGGCTGTGCTTCCAGCGGCCCTGGATGCGGCCCCGCTCGATGAAGACCGCGCCGCCGGGCAGACCGATACCGCCCATGATCACGAAGAGGACCGGCAGCACGATGCTGAGCAGCGCGTGCGTGTACTTGAGCGGGTTCAGGGTCAGATAGCCCTTCGCGCCGATCGAGATGTCGCCGCTGTGCAGGGCGGTGCGGGCATGCGCGTACTCGTGCAGACAGAGCGAGACGATCCACGCCCCCGTCACGAACAGGAAGACCGCGAAGCCGGGCTGTGAGGCGAAGTCCGTCCACACCGCCCAGCCGGCCACGGCCGTGATCGCGGCGATGCCGAGGAAGACGGGGCTGATCCTGCTGTCGCCGCGTCGGGATGTGGCGGTGCTCATGAGGGCGGGACTCCCGGGTCGGATGGCGGGGGGCGTGCACGAACGTACCCGTCCCGCCGGGGAAACGTGTCGCGCGGGCGCGGGAGTTCCGGAGAGGCTGAGAACCGTGACGTCATGGACCGTGCGGTACGAGAGCCGCACGCCTCGCTGGGTACGCCGCCGGAGCGGATCCCGGTGACCGGGCCGCTGACCGTGGAGCGGCACACGGGAGGGTGGCCGGAGGCGGTCGGCCGGGCCAGGTCGGTCCGGATCCCGAGCCGCGGATACGCGCCGGGGGAGCGGCGGCCGCGTTCGGCGGACGCCTGCCCGAAGTGGTTCGGGCAGCACGGCGGGGACCGCGGGGACGACGGCGCCCTGGTCGTTCTCGACGCTCCGGGCGAACCCGGCGGCCGCTCCGCGAGCGGGCGGGGACAATAGGCCGGTGCGCTTTTCCCTACTCGGCACCACCCAGGCACTCCGCGACGACGGCACGGCCGTCCCCGTCGGCGGAGCGCGGCTGCGTGCCCTGCTCACCGTCCTCGCCCTGCGGCCGGGCCGGACCGTGCCGGTGGCGACGCTCGTCGACGAGGTGTGGGGCGCCGAACCGCCCGCCGACGCCCAGGGCGCGCTCCAGGCGCTCGTGGGACGGCTGCGCCGGGTCCTGGGCGCGGCGGCCGTCGCCTCCGACGAGGGCGGCTACCGGCTGGCGGCCGTCGCGGACGACATCGACCTGTTCCGCTTCGAGCGGCTGACCACCGACGGCGCCCGCGGCCTCGCCGACGGCGACCCGGGCAAGGCCACCGAGCTGCTCGACGAGGCGCTCGCGCTGTGGCACGGCCCCGTCCTCGCCGACCTGCCGGACCGGACCGGTGAGGCGGCCCGCTGGGACACCCGCCACCTGGACGCCCGCCGCACCCGGCTCGCCGCCCGGCTCGCCCTGGGCCGGGCCGAGGAGGCGCTGCCCGAGCTGACCGCGCTGTGCGACGCGCACCCGCTGGACGAAGCCCTCCAGGTCCTGCGCCTGCGCGCGCTGCGCGACGTGGGCCGCGCGGCCGAGGCGCTGGCCGCCTACGACGCGATACGCCGCACCCTGGCCGACCGCCTGGGCGCCGACCCGGGCCCCGAACTGCGAGCCCTGCACAACGAGTTGCTGGACTCGGACCCCGCCGCCTCGGGCAATCCGCCGCCAAGGGCGGCAGGGCGGGCAGGGCGGCACCCCGGCGCGGGACAAGCGCTCCAGCCGGGCGACGCCCCGGCCGCACCGCGCACCCCGGGCAACCTCCGCGCCCGCCTCACCTCCTTCGTCGGCCGCGGCGCCGACATCGACGCGATCCGGGCCGAGGTCGCCCGGGCCCGCCTCGTGACCCTGCTCGGCCCCGGCGGCGCCGGCAAGACCCGGCTGTCCCAGGAAGCCGCGGAGGGCCTCGCGGAGACCGTCGCCCCGGACGGCGTCTGGCTCGCCGAGCTGGCCCCGGTCAGCGACCCCGCCGCCGTCCCGGAGGCCGTCGTCAGCGCGCTCGGCGCCCGCGAGACCGTGCTGCGCGGCGCCGGCGCCGAGGAACTGCGCGTCGCCGGGGAACGCCAGGGCGACGACCCCCTGGTCCGCCTCGTGGAGCACTGCGCCGACCGCCGCATGATCGTCGTACTCGACAACTGCGAGCACGTCGTCGAGGCCGCGGCCGCCCTCGCCGAGCACCTGCTGGCCCGCTGCCCGGACCTGACCGTGCTCGCCACCAGCCGCGAACCCCTCGGCGTGCCGGGCGAGGTCCTCTACCCCGTCGAACCGCTGCCGCAGCCGTACGCGCTGCGCCTGTTCGGCGAGCGCGGCGCCACCGTCCGCCCCGGGTTCACCGTCGACCGGTCCCAGGAGACCCTGGCGGCCGTCACCGAGATCTGCCGCCGCCTCGACGGCCTGCCGCTCGCCATCGAACTCGCCGCGGCCCGGCTGCGGATGCTCACCCCGCGCCAGATCGCCGACCGCCTCGACGACCGCTTCCGGCTGCTCACCTCCGGCGCCCGCACCGCCCTGCCCCGCCAGCAGACCCTGCGCGCCGTCGTCGACTGGTCCTGGGACCTGCTCGACGAGACCGAACGCGCCGTCCTCGCCCGGCTCTCCGTGTTCAGCGGCGGCTGCGACCTCACCGCCGCCGAGACCGTCTGCGGGCCCGCGGCGATGGACGCGCTGTCCTCCCTCGTCGACAAGTCCCTCGTGGTCGCCGCCCCCGACGACAGCGGCGAGATGCGCTACCGCCTCCTGGAGACCGTCGCCGAGTACGCGGGCGACCGGCTCGACGAGGCCGACGACCGCACCACCGCCGAGCGCGCCCACCTCACGTACTACCGCGAACTCGCCCGCACCACCGACCCGTTGCTGCGCGGCGCGGGCCAGCGCGCGGCCATCGCCCGGATCGAGCGCGACTACGAGAACCTGCGCACCGCCCTGCGCCGTGCCGCGGCGGCCCGCGACGAGCAGGAGATGCTCAGCCTGACGCTGTCCCTGCTCTGGTTCTGGATGATGCGGGACCTGCGCACCGACGCCCGCACCTGGACCATGGAGGCGGCGGCGCTGGGCCCCGACCCGTTCGGCCCCGACGCCCGCCCCGCCCCGCCGGTCCACCAGCGCTGCACCGACGTGCCGCCGCCGCTCACCGGCGACCTGCTCGACGAGGCGCGCCGCGAGGTGCACCTGACCCGGCTCGGCTACATGGACATGGAGCTGCACGTGTGGCAGGGCCAGGAGGGCAGGGCCCGGCTGCGCACCATCGTCGACACCCTCGGCCCCGATCTGCCGCAGGCCTGCCGTCCCCCGGGACACCTCTGGTACTTCGCCGTGCTGATGTCGGGCCAGGGCGAGCGGATGGCGGAGCTGAGCGAGCGGACGGTGCGCACGTGCCGCGCCCTCGGCTACGAGTGGGAGCTCGCACACATGCTGCACCTGCGCGCCAACCTGCTGGCCAACCGCGTCGAGACCGCCGAGGCGGGGCTCGCCGACGCCGACGAGTCCCTGGATCTGTTCACCCGGCTCGGCGACGAGTGGGGGATGGCCGAGGCGCTGTCGGTGCGCGGCGAGGCGCACGAGCGGCTGGGCCGGTTCGACGCGGCCGCGGCCGACTTCGTCCGGGCCCAGCGGGTCGCCGAGGAGGTGGGCGCCCACGCCCAGGTCGCGATCCTGTCCGTACGGCTCGGCAACGTGCTCATCGAGCAGGGGGAGGGGGAGCGCGGCGAGCGGATGCTGCGCGACACCCTCGACCCGGCCCGCAAGTACCACAACGAGGCATGGCCGGCCGCCCGGATGTTCCTGCTCACCCGGCTCGCCTCGACGGGCCGCACCACGGAGGCACGGGAGATCCTGGAGCTGCTGCGCGCGGAGTTCAAGGTCGCCGAGGTGCTGTTCTTCCGGGCCGTGCTCCTCGGCCTCGAGGCCATGCTCGATGTACTGGAGGGCGACGCCGGCCCCGCGCTGGCGAAGGCCGCGGAAGCGCTCGACGTCGCCGACGATCCGCTGGCGACGATGCTCGAACCGCACCTGGCGGCGCTCCACCTGCTCACCGCGGCGAACGCCCTGGCCCTGCGCGACGGCGCGGGCGACGCGGCGACCGCCGCCCGGCTGATCGGCGCCTCGGACGCCTCGCTGCCGCCCGGGCACGTGCACAACGTCATGGAGCGGGAGTGGCGGGAGCGGGCCGAGCACGCCGTACGCGCGGCGCTCGGCGACGAGGGGTACGCAATGGAGAACGCCGAGGGCGGCGGCCTCTCCGTGGAGGAGGCCGCCGCCCTGCTGCGACGCGAGCCGACCGGCTGAGGTACCGCTGGTGCGCGGTGCGCACTCAGCTCTTGGTGGTGAACTTACGGATCGCGACCGGCGCCATGACCGCGGTCAGCAGCGCCGTCCAGGCGAGGGTCACCCACAGGTCGTGGGCCACCGGGCCGCCGGTCATCAGGGCGCGGCAGGTGTCGGCCAGCGCCGAGATCGGGTTCCAGTTCGTGAAGGACTGCAGCCAGCCCGGCATGGACTGGGTCGGCGCGAAGATCGACGAGCCGAACTGCAGCGGCATCATCACCAGGAAGCCCATGGCCTGCACGGCCTGCGCGCTCTTCATGGTCACACCGAGCACCAGGAAGATCCACATCAGGGACGAGCCGAACAGCGCGGTCAGACCGATCGCGCCGAACAGTCCGGCCCAGTTGGTGATGTCGAAGCCGACGAGCAGCGCGACGATCATCAGGACCGTGGTGGCGCACAGCAGGCGCAGCATCTCCACGACGACCTTGGCCATCAGCACCGAGCCGCGGCCGATGGGCAGGGACCGGAAGCGGTCCATGATGCCCTTCTGGAAGTCCTCGTTGAAGCCGGTGCCGACGCCCTGCGCGATGTTCATCGACATCATGGCGACCATGCCCGGGATCACGTACTGGACGTAGGCGTCCTGGCCGCCGCCCATCGCGGAGCCGATGGAGCCGCCGAAGACGTACACGAACAGCAGGGTGAAGACGACCGGCATCAGGACGGCGTCGAACATCGACTCCGGGTCCTGCTTGATCCACAGCAGATTGCGGCGGATCAGCGCGCCGGTGTGGCGCAGATGGCCGCGCAGGCCGATCTTGGGGTCGGCGTCGACCTTGATGGTCGGCACCGGGGGGTTCAGGGTGGCGGTACTCATACGGCGACCTCCGCGAGTTCGGGCCGGGCGTCCTGCGGGGCGGAGGCCTTCTGGCCGGTGATGGAGAGGAACACCTCGTCCAGGCTGGGCAGTTCGGTGGTGATCGAGCCGATGGTGATGCCGCGCGCGGTGACCGCGCCGACGACGGCCGTCAGCTGCTCGTCGCTGAGGATCGGGACCAGGACGGTGCCGGACCCGGCGTCCACGGTGGTGGTGGCGATACCGGTGATGCCCAGGTCGTCCAGGGCGTGCGCGAGCGGGTGCAGCTCCAGCGGGTCCGCCGGACGGATGCGCAGGGTGCGGCCGCCGACCTTGGCCTTCAGCTGCTCGATGCCGCCCTCGGCGATCACCTTGCCGCGGTCGATGACGGTCAGCTCGGAGGCCAGCTGCTCGGCCTCCTCCATGTACTGCGTGGTCAGCAGGACGGTGACGCCCTCGCGGACCATGCTCTGGACCTCGTCCCACACCTCGTTGCGGGTACGGGGGTCGAGGCCGGTCGTCGGCTCGTCCAGGTACAGGACGTGCGGGCGGCCGATCATCGACGCCGCGAGGTCGAGGCGGCGGCGCATGCCGCCGGAGTAGGTCTTCGCGGGGCGGGTGGCGGCGTCCGTCAGCGAGAACCGCTCCAGGAGGCTGTCGGCCCGGGTCCGCGCCTCCTTCTTGGGCAGGTCGAGCAGGCGCCCGATCATGTACAGGTTCTCGCGGCCGGAGAGCTTCTCGTCGACCGAGGCGTACTGGCCGGTGAGGCCGATCACGCGGCGCAGCTGCCGGGGCTGGCGCACCGCGTCGTACCCGGCGACCATCGCCGTCCCGGAGTCGGGGGTGATGAGGGTGGACAGGCAGCGTACGAGGGTGGTCTTGCCGGCGCCGTTCGGCCCGAGGACACCCATCACGGTGCCCTCGTGCACGTCCAGGTCCACGCCGTCCAGAGCCTTGGTCTCGCCGTAGTGCTTGACCAGTCCCCGTACGGACACGGCCACCGGGCGGCCCTGGAGGCCACCGTCTGGGGTCTTGTCGTTTCGCGTCATGCCCTCAAGGTGTCAGCCCCCACCGACAATCCACCGACAGCCGACCGACAGGCCCGATATATCGCTGACAGGTCGCCTGTAGTCGCTCCGGCCTGCGGCCGAGCGATCGGTACCCACCCGCAGCCATCCGTGCGGATTCGTTGCCGGGTGCGGGTTTTCCTGTGGGGCTTCCCGCCGTCGGCGGCTCACGGACGGGGAGCCGCCGACGGC
>NZ_JBEYYU010000100.1:0-20508 GCF_040645755.1 Streptomyces sp. NPDC046716 | reverse complement strand
TACGCGGCGAAGTCCGCGAAGCGGCGCCGCGCCCCGTCGGCCGGGGCAGCCTTCCCCTGGGCGAGCGAAGCTCGCTTCCAGGGGCGCGGGGAACTGCGCGAGAAGCGGCCACCGGCCCGCGGACGACAGCGGACCCAGAACCGCCCAGCCCCCGGCAGGGCTACGCTTCGGCGGGCTCGCGGACGTTCGTCCTGACCCACTCCACGATCGACGCCGTGGTCGCGCCGGGAGTGAAGATCTCCGCGACGCCCTTCTCCTTCAGGGGCGCGATGTCGGCCTCCGGGATGATGCCGCCGCCGAAGACCTTGATGTCGGCGGCGTCCCGCTCGGCCAGCAGCTCGATGACGCGCGCGAAGAGCGTGTTGTGCGCGCCGGAGAGGATGGAGAGGCCGATCGCGTCGGCGTCCTCCTGGATGGCGGTGTCCACGATCTGCTCGGGGGTCTGGTGCAGTCCCGTGTAGATGACCTCCATACCGGCGTCGCGCAGGGCCCGCGCGATCACCTTGGCCCCGCGATCGTGGCCGTCGAGCCCAGGCTTCGCGACGACCACGCGGATCGGACCGGCTGCCACACCCATCACTGCCTCCCTGAAGCGACTGACCCCCGGTATACCCCGTCGTGGATATCCGAAGTGAACGAACGTTATCGACAGCATCCCGCAACCGCCCGTTTCACGGTGCGGACCGAGGGGGAAATCACACGGTGGGACACGTTCGCTGCGCGCCGCATCCCCGCTGGGTGGCACATCCGCCGCATCCGGGACGGGCGCGAGGGGAGCCGCTACGAGATCGCCGCGCCACCGCGCCGTCAGCCGCACGGCACGGTGGCCCGGTGCTCCCGTCGTCGTGCGGACCGACTCGCAGGGCCGATGCGTCGGTACATCGGTTCATGGCGCATCCGCCTGCTCGGCCGGCTCCCCAGGAGTGCACACGGGGGACAGCGAGGCCCCCCGTGCGCCGACGGGAGGTCGACCGAATGAAGGTCACGAGGGCGCTGCCCTTTCGCCCGCACTGTCATCTGCTGCCCACGAGACTGGCCGGGCTGTCGATCGCGCTGCTGAAGGCGACCGCGCTGGAGCTGGCCATCCTGGCCGGGCACCTGCTCCTCTACCCCTCGGGCGTGCTCCCCGAACGACCAAGGCCACCGGCCCTCCCGCTCGTTCCGCCGCACGACACGGACCCGGTGCCGGAAGAGCCCGAGACGACGCCGGCCACCGCGCCGCGCCTGCCGGCCCCGGCGAAGCCGCCGGTGCTGCTGCTGCACGGCTTCATCGACAACCGTTCCGTCTTCGTCCTGCTGCGCCGCACCCTGGCCCAGCACGGCGGCCAGCCGGTCGAATCGCTCAACTACTCGCCGCTGACCTGCGACATACGCGCCGCGGCCACCCTGCTCGCCCGCCATGTGACGCAGTTGCGCGAGCGCACCGGGCAGGACCGGATCGACATCGTCGGGCACAGCCTGGGCGGTCTCATCGCGCGCTACTACGTACAGCGGCTCGGCGGGGACGCGCACGTCCGCACCCTCGTCACGCTCGGCACCCCGCACGCGGGCACCCGGGTCGTGCCGCTCGCGGACGCGCACCCGATCGTGCGGCAGATGCGGCCCGGCTCGTCGGTGATCGAGGAGCTGAAGGAGCCGGCGCCCGGGTGCCGGACGCGTTTCGTGAGTTTCTGGAGCGACTTCGACCATCTGATGGTTCCGCTGGAGACGGCCTGCGTGGACCACCCCGATCTGCTCGCGCAGAACGTGCGGGTGACCGGCATCGGACATCTGGCGCTGCCGGTGCACCCGGCGGTCGCGGCCGGGGTCCGGCAGGCACTCGACGCCGCGCCCACGACGGAAGGAGCGCGCGCCGCCGACTCGGTCGGCGGTCTGACGGTGGCCTGACGACAGCCGCACACGGCGCTGAGGTCGAACGTTTCTCGAACTCAGCGCCAAAGCTGTGCCCACAGTCCACCGAAAGACGGGCGATTGCCCGTCTTTGCGGGCCGGGAAACCTGCGGAAGATTGTCGCGCCCTCGTACTGCCGGGTACAGTCGCCGCACTGCTCTGGCAGCCCCTGTTGTCGAGGCGAAAGAGAAGTTGGTGAACGACCGTCATCCGTCGGGGACCGCGCACTACGCGGCACACGACGGTTACTCCACGACCAGCTTCGCCACCGATCCACTCTTCGGTGACCTGCCGGGCGACAGCCCCGACACCGGTTCCTACGCCACCGGTGCGTACGACACGGGCTCCTACGACACGGGCCACTGGTACGCCGACCCCGGCCACCAGCAGCAGCAGCACAACGCCGCGTACCCGTCCTCGTACGACACCGGCGGCTACGACACGACCGGCGCCTGGCCCACCTCCGGGTACGAGCAGAGCGGCGGCATCCCGGCCCAGTCCGGCGGCCCCGGGCAGCACACCGGGCAGTGGGACACGACGGCGTACGACGGCACGCAGACCTTCGGGACCCAGACCTTCGAGGCCCCGGCCTTCGATACGCAGACGTTCGAGACCCAGACCTTCGAGACGCAGACCTTCGAGGCCCCGGCCTTCGGGACCCAGAGTTTCGAGACGCAGTCCCTCGACGCCCAGCCATTCGACACGCAGCACTTCGACACGCAGCACCTCGAAGCGCAGCACCCCGACGCGCAGACCTACGACACGCAGAGCTTCGAGTCGCCGGTCTTCGGTGCGACGGCGTACGACACGGGCGCGTACGACGCCACGCAGTGGAACTCCGGCGGCACGCCCGTCACGGACACCGGCCAGCTCGAAGCCGTGCACGAGCCGGTCCCGGACCCGGGCCAGGCGACGGACGCGGCACCGGACCCGTACGGCACCGACGAGCCGGCCGCGGAGCACCCCGAACCGGTCGCTGAGGAGCGGGAGTTCGCCTCGCGCGCCGCGGCCCGCGGCCGGTCCCGGCGCCGCACCCCCGCCAAGCGCTCCGCGCTGCTGACCGTCGCCGTGCCGTCGGTGTGCGTGGTCGGCATCGCCGGGATCGCGGCGGCCTCGGTCGGGGTCGGCGGAGGCGGCGACGACACGGAGACGCAGGCGATGACGGCGTCCGACGCGACCGCCGTGAAGCCGTCCACGGCCAACAACAAGCTGGACACCCAGCTCGCCGATCTCTCCCAGGACGCCGGTGACTTCGCCGACCGGGCGAGCCGCACCCAGGAACGCATCGACCTGAAGGCCAAGCAGGAGGCGGACCGCAAGAAGGCCGCCGAGGAGGCCGCGCGCAAGGAGGCGGCGCGCCCGAAGTTCGCGATCCCGGTGAAGCAGCACGGGCTGAGCGCCTACTACGGGCAGGCCGGCATCAACTGGATGTCCGTCCACTCCGGCATCGACTTCCCGGTGAGCTACGGGACCCCGGTGATGGCCGCGACGGACGGCACCGTGCGGACGCAGTGGAACAGCGCGTACGGGAACATGGCGATAGTGACCGCCAAGGACGGCACCGAGACCTGGTACTGCCATCTCTCCGCGCACACCGTGATGAGCGGCCCGGTCAAGGCCGGCGACGTCATCGCGCGGTCGGGCAACTCCGGGAACTCGACCGGACCGCACCTGCACTTCGAGGTACGGCCCGGGGGCGGCTCGGCGATCGACCCGCTGCCGTGGCTGCGCAGCCACGGCCTGGATCCCACCTAGATCCCGCTACAGCTTCTCGACCGGCGCGTACCGCAGCAGCAGCCGCTTCGGCTTCGGGTCGCCGAAGTCGATCGTCGCCTCCGCGTTCGACCCCGAGCCGGTCACCCCGACCACCGTGCCCAGACCGAACTGGTCGTGCGTGACACGGTCGCCGACCGCCAGGGACACCACCGGCTTCTCGCTGGCCCGGCGGGTGGCGAACGCCGGGGTCGACGAGCGCGAACGCGACGAGGACAGCGAGGCCGCGATGCCGCCGCCGATGCTCTTCGTCGAGGCCGCAGGCGTCGAGGGGCCCGTGCGCTTCCAGTCCAGGTGCGCGGCCGGGATCTCCTCGAGGAACCGCGACGGCGGGTTGTACGAGGGCTGGCCCCAGGCGCTGCGCATGGTGGAGCGGGTGAGGTACAGCCGCTCCCGCGCGCGCGTGATGCCCACATAGGCGAGCCGGCGCTCCTCCTCCAGCTCCTTGGCCTGGCCGAGCGAGCGCATGTGCGGGAAGACGCCGTCCTCCAGGCCCGTCAGGAAGACCACCGGGAACTCCAGGCCCTTGGCGGTGTGCAGGGTCATCAGGGTGATGACGCCGCTGCCGTCCTCGTCCTCGTCGGGAATCTGGTCGGAGTCCGCGACGAGGGCGACCCGCTCCAGGAAGTCGGAGAGCGTGCCGCCGGAGACCGGGGCCTCTACGCCGTCCTCCTGCGCGCCGTCCTCCTGCGTGCCCTCGTCCGGCGCGGCGGCCGAGTCCTGCTCGAACTCCAGCGCCACGGCGGCGAGTTCCTGGAGGTTCTCGATGCGGGTCTCGTCCTGCGGGTCGGTGGAGGCCTGGAGTTCCGCGAGGTAGCCGGTGCGCTCCAGGACCGCTTCCAGGACCGTCGCCGGGCCCGCGCCCGACTCGACGATCGTGCGCAGGTCCTCCATGAGCGTGTTGAACCGCTTCACCGCGTTCGTCGAGCGGGCCGCCATGCCGTACGCCTCGTCGACGCGACGCAGCGCCTGCGGGAACGAGATCTTCTCGCGCTGCGACAGCGCGTCGATCATCGCCTCGGCGCGGTCGCCGATGCCGCGCTTCGGCACGTTCAGGATCCGGCGCAGCGGGACGGAGTCCTCCGGGTTGGAGAGCACCCGCAGATAGGCCAGGACGTCCCTGACCTCCTTGCGCTCGTAGAAGCGGACGCCGCCGACGACCTTGTACGGCAGTCCTACGCGGATGAAGACCTCTTCGAAGACACGGGACTGCGCGTTCGTCCGGTAGAAGACCGCGACGTCGCCGGACTGGGCGTCGCCCGCGTCCGTGAGGCGGTCGATCTCGTCGGCGATGAACTGGGCCTCGTCGTGCTCGGTGTCCGCGACGTAGCCGGTGATCTGGGCGCCCGCTCCCGCGTTCGTCCACAGGTTCTTGGGGCGGCGGGACTCGTTGCGCTCGATGACCGCGTTCGCCGCCGAGAGGATCGTCTGCGTGGAGCGGTAGTTCTGCTCCAGCATGATCGTCGTCGCGTTCGGATAGTCCTCCTCGAAGTCGAGGATGTTGCGGATCGTGGCGCCGCGGAAGGCGTAGATCGACTGGTCGGCGTCACCGACGACGCACAGCTCGGCCGGGTCCGCGCCCTCGCCGTCCGCCGGGCCCACCAGCTCCTTCACCAGCGCGTACTGCGCGTGGTTGGTGTCCTGGTACTCGTCGACCATGACGTGGCGGAAGCGGCGGTGGTAGTACTCGGCGACGTCCGGGAACGCGCGCAGCAGATTGACCGTCGTCATGATCAGGTCGTCGAAGTCCAGCGCGTTCGCCTCGCGGAGGCGGGACTGGTACATCGCGTAGGCCTGGGCGAGGGTCTTCTCGAAGCCGTCGGCGGCCTGGCCCGCGAAGTCCTCCTCGTCGATCAGCTCGTTCTTCAGGTTGCTGATCTTGGCGCTGAAGGACTTCGGCGGGAACTTCTTCGGGTCCAGATCCAGGTCACGGCAGACCAGGGCCATGAGGCGCTTGCTGTCGGCGGCGTCGTAGATCGAGAAGGAGGACGTGAAGCCCAGCTTCTTGCTCTCGCGGCGCAGGATCCGCACGCACGCGCTGTGGAAGGTGGACACCCACATCGCGTTCGCCCGGGGTCCGACGAGGGCCTCGACGCGCTCCTTCATCTCGCCCGCGGCCTTGTTCGTGAACGTGATCGCGAGGATCTGGCCCGGGTGGGCGCCGCGCTCGGCGAGCAGGTACGCGATGCGGTGCGTCAGGACGCGGGTCTTGCCGGAGCCGGCGCCCGCGACGATGAGCAGGGGCGAGCCGCCGTGGACGACGGCCGCGCGCTGATTCTCGTTCAACCCGTCGAGCAGGGATTCCGGATCCACCGCCGGGCGCGGGGCGCCGTCGCGGTAGTACGCGTCCCTGGCCGGGGGCACGTCGAACTTCCCGCCGAACAGATCGTCCGGGATCGGCTCCGGCGCGCTGTCGTCGACGGGGTCCTCGGGCGGCGGCGGGGGCTGCTCCGCGCCGCTCTGGAGGCTGGCCAGGAAACTGTCGTCAAAGAGGCTGCTCATCGCCGTACGAGTCTAGGCCGCCCCACTGACAGACCGCCGCCGCCTTTGCGATACCGGGGTTCCGCCGCCCCGTGGGGACCGGGCGCGGCGCGTTCCGCATGACGCAGATCACTCGGCCGCGCCCCCTGCCGTCACATCGGCACACAGCCGGATAAAGCGATCGCGAAACCGCCTCCCGGCGCCTCTCCGATCCCCCACCCGCACCAAGGTCACGAAAATGTATCGGGCATATCGCACATCAACCTTCACAGCAGCAACACGAGTTGGCTACGGTGCTGCGCGGGCAGCCCGTCCCCCCGTCCGCGGTCGTCGCGGCGAGCGGGCAGCCCCCGCCGAGTTCCGTACGCCGCGAGGCAGGGAGCCGGGGACCCACCGACCTTGGGGTGAATCGGCTCGGCCGCCCGGCAGCACGGGGCGGCGGACCGTAGGGCAACCTTCCGCAGGCCCGAACCCGACAGCTAACCCGGTAGGCGGATGACGGAAGGAGTCGCCAGCCTTGGCGTCGCACCGCAAGCCGCGCAATCGCTCCCGACTCGCCGGCGGTCTTCGCACGACCCCGGCGATCGGCATCACGACCGCCGCCCTCACCTCCGTCGCCCTGCTCTCGCAGACGGCGCAGGCCGCCCCCGCGCAGCCGGACCGGCCGAGCCTGGAGGAGGTGCAGAAGAAGGTCGACACCCTGTACCGCCAGGCCGAGGTCGCCACGCAGAAGTACAACGCGGCCAAGGAGCAGACCGCCGGCAAGAAGAAGCAGGTCGACCGGCTTCTCGACGACATCGCGCAGCGCACCGAGAAGATGAACAAGGCCCGCCACGAGCTGGGCCGGTTCGCCGCCGAGCAGTACCGCTCGGGCGGGATGAGCAACACCGCGACGATGTTCCTCGCCGACAACCCCGAGGACTACTTCGCGCAGGACCAGCTGCTCAGCCGGATGACGAACGAGCAGAAGAAGGCCGTCGACGACTTCCAGGACGAGCAGCGCAAGACCGCGAAGAAGCGCACCGAGGCCCAGGAGAACCTGCGGCAGCTCTCCACTTCCCAGGACGATCTGCAGAGCTCCAAGCAGGCCGTGCAGACGAAGCTGGCGGACGCCCGTCAGCTGCTGTCGAAGCTGACCGCCGAGGAGAAGGCGCGGCTCGCGCGGATCGCGAAGGCCAAGGAGGAGGCGGCCCGCAAGAAGGCCGCCGAGCTGGCCCAGAAGCAGAAGGAGGCCGAGGAGGCCAAGCGCAAGGAGGCCGAGGAGAAGGCGGCCCAGGAGGGATCGTCCGGCTCCGGCTCGACCGGCTCGGGTTCGTCGGGCTCGGGTTCGTCCTCGTCCGGCTACGCCGCCAAGGCCGCCCAGGCCCTCGCCTTCGCCAAGGCCCAGGAGGGCAAGCCGTACGTGTGGGGCGCCACCGGCCCCGACTCCTACGACTGCTCAGGGCTGACCCAGGCCGCCTGGAAGGCCGCCGGGATCACGCTGCCGCGCACCACCTGGGACCAGGTGGAGGTCGGCACGACGGTCTCGCTCTCCGACATCCAGCCGGGTGACCTGGTGTTCTTCTACGACGACATCAGCCACGTCGGCCTCTACCTCGGCGACGGGATGATGATCCACGCCCCGAAGCCGGGCGCGTACGTGCGCGAGGAGTCCATCTACTACGACGGCACCTCGTCGATCCACAGCGTGGTGCGCCCGGCCTGACGGACGCCGGACCGGATCAGGTCCAGAGCACCGCGATGAAGATGTTCGCGACGGTGAGCGCGCCGACCGTCGCGAACAGCCCCTTCTCGGCCTTCTCCTCGTCCCGCTTCACATAGACGATGCCGAGGATCACGATCAGGATCGCCAGCTTCACGCCGATCTTGATGTTGTTGACGGTGTTGTCGTCGGCCTGATTGAGGCCGACGAGGGCGACACCGGTCACCAGCATGGTCAGGGCGCCGTGCAGCATCGCCTTGTTGAAGCGGGCGGTGCCCTGGCCGATCGCCGACATCTGCGTGAGGAAGCCGCCGAGCAGCGAGGCGATGCCGATGATGTGCAGGCCGACGAAGAGATGGATGAGTACGTCCATGGTTCCGGAGCCTAACGGGACGGACCGGACGCCCCGTCACCGATCCCCCGCGAGCACTCCCGGCCACCGGACTGTCACCCTCTGACGTGATCAACAACAAAGGGAGCAGTTCCGAACAATCCATCACCAACCCGTTACGCCGAGGTTTAGCGTCCTTGCTCAGGTGACCGGCTCCCCACCGCCGCCCGGGCCAGGGGCGGCAGTCGGACACCACCGCCGAGGAGGGTCCGGCGGCGGCCCGTTCCCCCTGTGCGGGCCGTCGCCGGGCGTGTACCGAGGCGGTCGTACGACCGGAAGGACGTGGCGTTTCGTGCCGGCAGCGCATCGCAAGCCCAGGCAGCGCTCGCTCAGCGGCCAGACGGCCCGCACCGCGGCCACCCTCGCCCTCGCCTCCGCGGCGGGCGCCACCGCCTTCGACGGCGGCACGGCCCACGCGGAGCCCGACCTCAGCCCCGCTCAGGTCAAGGCGAAGGTCGACCGGCTCTACCAGGAGGCGGAGGTCGCCACCGACAAGTACAACGGCGCGCAGGAGGACGCCGACCGGGCCCGCAAGAAGGTCAGGTCGCTCCAGGACGAGGCGGCCCGGCGCGAGGACGCCCTGAACTCCGAGCGGCAGCGCCTCGGCTCGACGGCGGCCGCCCAGTACCGCACCGGCGGCGTCGACCCGTCGCTTCAGCTCCTGCTCTCCTCCTCCCCCGACCGCTATCTCGACGAGGCGTCCCTCGTCGACCGGGTCGGCACCCGGCAGGCGGCCACGATCTCCCGGGTGCGCGCCAGGTTGCGGGACGTGGAGCAGTTGCGCAGCCGGGCCGACGGCCAGGTCTCCGAACTCCGCACGAAGCAGCGGGAGCTGGCCCGGCAGAAGAAGACCGTGACGCACAAGCTGGGCGAGGCCCGCGACCTCCTGGACCGGCTCTCCCCGGCCGAGCGCGCCACCGCCCAGGACACCGCGGCGGGCGCCGACCGGGCCTCACGGTCCGCTGCCGGCCGGACGGACCCGACGGGCCCGGCGGTCGAGGCCCCGAGCTCCCGCGCGGCGGCGGCCATCGCGTACGCGCGCCAGGCCCTCGGCAGCCCCTACGTCTGGGGCGCGACCGGTCCGAACGCGTTCGACTGCTCCGGTCTGACCCAGGCCGCGTACCGCGCGGCGGGCGTCTCCCTCCCGCGCACCACGTACGCGCAGATCAACGCGGGGCAGCGGGTGTCACGCTCCCAGCTGCAACCCGGCGACCTGGTCTTCTTCTACTCGGGCATCAGCCACGTCGGCCTGTACATCGGCAACGGCGAGATGATCCACGCCCCCAACCCGAGCGCCCCGGTGCGGATCGCGCCGATCGACCAGATGCCCTTCGCGGGGGCGGCGCGGGTGGCGTGAGCGCGGTCGCGGCTCAGGCCGCCTTCTCCCACACGGAGACGTGCTTGCGGCTCTCGCTCGTGAACGGCTCCCGGTCCCATCCCGCCCACCGCTCGCGCAGCCGCAGCCCGGCGATCCGGGCCATGAGGTCGAGCTCGGACGGCCACACGTACCGGAAGGGGATGGACCAGAACGTGCCCTGCCCGGTCTCGGGGTCGTCGAGGGTGAAGTAGTTCGAACTCATCGCCTGGGTCGCGACGTCGTACCGGTCGAACGCCCACCGGGTGTCGGAGACCTGGAACGGCACGGCCTCCTGCCCGTACGGCAGCAGCCGCAGCTCCGGCATCCCCACCTCGACGACGAAGGTGCCGCCGGGGGCGAGATGGGCGGCGGCGTTCAGGAAGCAGTCGACCTGGGCGTCCTGGCTGGTCAGATTGCCGATGGTGTTGAAGACGAGGTAGACGAGCGAGAACCCGCCCGCCCCCTCGGCCCGCGCCGTCGCGAAGTCCCCGATCGTGACGGGGATCCGGTCGCCGCCCGGCTTGGCGCGCAGCCGCGCGACCATGGCCCGGGACAGGTCGATGCCGTGGACGCCGACCCCGCGCGCGGCGAGCGGAAGGGCGACGCGGCCGGTGCCGATGCCGAACTCCACCGCGGGCCCGTCGCCCGCGAGTCCGGCCAGGAGATCGAGCGTGGGATCGAGCGCCTCGGGGGTGAACATGGAGGCGGAGGACCGGTCGTAGCCCGCCGCGATGGATTCCGGGAAGTAGCCGTCGTCTCCAGTGACCATCCGAGGACCGTAGGGGCGGGGGACGCGCGGGCGCATCCGGTTTTCCCGGGCCCCACGGCCCTCGGACAGCACGTGCGCTACGGAATCCGCACGCCCGGGCCGTTGTCGCCGCTCAGGTTCGCGCCGAACCATGCCTTCGCCGACGGTGCGCCGATGTCCGTCGGATTGATCGCCACCGAGTTCGTCGCCGTCAACCCGGCCGCCGCGCCCCGCAGTTGCCACACCGCGCCGCCGTTCACGACGCTGCCCAGGTCCTCGCCGGGCGCGCCCGCGACCAGGTCGGCCCTGCCGTCGCCCGTCACGTCGAGCAGCCGCACCGCGCCGCCGAACGCGTCACCGGCCTCCGCGACCCCCGGCACACCGGCGGTGTCCTGGTGGAACGCCTGCGCGCCGGTGCCGGTGAGTCCGCCGCTGCCGCCCTTGAGCAGCACCACGGCGCCGGCCAGCTTCTTCGTGCCGATCGCCTCGCCGGGGACGCCGACGGCCAGGTCGGCGTACCCGTCGCCGTTGACGTCGGCCGCGTTCAGGCGCGAGCCGAACTGGTCGCCCTTCTCGCTCGCCCCGGGCACGCCCGCCGTGCTCTGCGTGATCGTCTTCGTACGGGTCCTGCTGGGGCCGGTCGCCGAGCCGTAGTAGATCTTGACGGTGCCGGGGTCGGTCTCGGTGCCCTCGGTGATCTCGCCCGGCCAGACGCGGGTGGCGAGGTCGGCCTTGCCGTCCTTGTCGAAGTCGCCGACCGCGGCGGCGGCCGCGGAGGGCAGGGCCGTGTAGGTGGCCGACAGGCCGTTCTCGGTACCGAGCCAGAGCTTGCCGCCCTCGGCGTGGTTCTCGTAGACGTAGAAGGTCGCGAGGTCGTCGATGCCGTCGCCGTTGAAGTCGCCCGCGGTGCTGGTGTTGATGGAGTTGTCGGTGCTGTAGACCTTCACCTGCTGCTCGCGGGCGGGGGCGCCGTCGCGGCCGAGGGGGCCGTAGAGGACGGCGTGGTAGTCGTAGTCGTCGCCGTGGTCCATGAACAGGTCGGTGTGGCCGTCGCCGTCGAAGTCGCCCGCGGTCAGGTCCTCGCCGATCGAGGTGTTCGCGGGTGCGGCGATACGGGCGGCGCCCTCACCGGTCATGCCGCCCTTGCGGCCCCACAGGACGGTCACCGCGCCATTGGTGCCGGCGGCCGCGTCGTACTCGCTGGAGACCGCGGCCAGGTCGGTCAGGCCGTCGCCGTCCAGGTCCCGGGAGACCATCGCGTAGCCGAACCTGTGGTCGTCGCCGGAGGCGCCGGGCACCCCCGCGGTGTCCTGGCTGAAGACCTTGGTGCGGGCCGGGTCGATGCCGTGGGCCGAGCCGTAGCTGACCGTGATGTAACCGGCCCAGGTGTGGCCGCCGACCTTCGCCTGCGGGGCGGCGACGGCGACGTCCTGGAAGCCGTCGCCGTCGAAGTCCTCGCGCACGGTGGTGGCCCGGGTCTGCGCGGACGCGGTCCCGGCGATGAGCGGTACGCCGAGCGAGCCGATCAGCGCGGCGGCGATGGCGGTCGACAGGACGGGTCTGCGGATGGACACGATGCCTCCTGAACGGAAAGGTGGGTCGTCTGCGAGACGCGCGTGAACGGCCGATGGTTGTGCGCCGAAGCCCACGTGAACCGTTCGGCCGCCCTTCGTCACCGCTTTTCGACTCCCGTGTCACAGAGGAATCTTGATCGACAAGGGCGCGCAACGGCCCGCCCGCACATAGATGTCCTATGAAACGACAGCGCGGAACAGTAAACGCCCCACCGTTTCAGGAGCCTCCATGCGTACGAAGAAGATCTCCGCCCTCGCCCTCGCCCTCGTCGTCGCCGCCGCCGGCCTCTCGCTGACCGCTTGCGGCGGCGCGGACGGACCGAAGGCCGCGGCGGGCTCGTCGAGCGGTACGCACGTCTCCGACAAGACCGGGACGGAGACGGAGACGGAGACCAAGGCCCAGGGGACCGGTTCGGGTTCGGCCTGCAAGACCGACAACCTCACCGGCACCGCCGCCGCCTCGGGCGTGAAGAACGAGGTCGTCGTCAGCCTGAAGAACACCGGCTCCACCACGTGCACCCTGCACGGCTTCCCCGGCGTCCAGCTGATCGGCCCCGACGGTCTCGGCGACACCGGCCCGGACGCCGCCCGCACCGACGCCGAGGCCCCCACCGTCACCGTCGGCCCCGGCGAGGAGAACCGCTTCCTGCTCCGCTGGATCCCGGACGCCCAGGGCAAGAAGTTCACCCGCCTCTCGGTCACCCCGCCGGACGAGACGGTCTCGGAGATCGTGAACCTCGACGGGCTGGACATCACCGTCCCCGCCGACGGCGGCAGCTCCCCCGACGTCTTCGTCGACCCGGTGGGCTACCACGTCGGCTCCGGCAAGTAGGCGCAGCGGTACGTCAGTCCTTGCGGCCCTGCACCGCGACGGTGACCCCGAGCCCGACCATCGCGAGGCCGCCGATGCCGCCGACCGCGGCGAGCCGGCGCGGCGAGCGGGCGAACCAGTCGCGGGCCGTGGCCGCCACGAGTCCCCAGATGCTGTCCGACGTCACCGCGATGACGTTGAACACCAGCCCGAGCAGCAGCATCTGGAGCGCGGTGTGGCCCGCCTCGCGGTCCACGAACTGGGGCAGGACCGCCGCGAAGAAGACGATCGTCTTGGGGTTCGCGACGCCGACCGCGAACCCCTCCCAGAAGGTCCGCGACCCCTTCGCGGGCTGCCCGCCCGCTCCGGCGAACACCGTCTGGAGCGACCGCCGCTGACGGATCGCCTGCACCCCGAGATAGACCAGATAGGCCCCGCCCAGCAGCTTCAGCACGGTGAAGACGGCGATCGAGCGCTCCACGACCGCGCCGACGCCGAGCGCCACGGCGGCGACGAGGACATAGGCCCCCGCCGTGTTCCCCGCGACCGTGGTCAGCGCGGCGCGGCGGCCCTGGGAGAGGGCCCGGCCGACGACGAACAGGACGCTCGGGCCGGGGATGACGATGAGGAGGAGGGACATCGCGGCGAAGGCGAGGAGCCGGTCGGTGGACACCATGGAGCCATGGAGACACAGGGGCGCCCGGCCCGTCCACCGGTTAACGGCCGGGCCGGGCCGCGGTCAGACCAGGCGCCGCGCGGTCGCCCACCGGGTCAGCTCGTGCCGGTTGGAGAGCTGGAGCTTGCGCAGCACCGCCGAGACGTGCGACTCGACCGTCTTCACCGAGATGAAGAGCTGCTTGGCGATCTCCTTGTACGCGTAGCCGCGGGCGATCAGGCGCAGCACCTCGCGCTCGCGCTGGGTGAGCCGGTCCAGGTCCTCGTCGACCGGCGGCGCGTCCGTGGACGCGAACGCGTCGAGCACGAAGCCCGCGAGGCGCGGGGAGAACACCGCGTCGCCGTCCTGGACGCGGAAGATCGAGTCGACCAGGTCGGTGCCGGTGATGGTCTTGGTGACGTAGCCGCGGGCGCCGCCGCGGATCACGCCGATCACGTCCTCCGCCGCGTCCGACACGGACAGCGCGAGGAAGCGCACCGGGTTCTCGGCGTCGCCCATCAACTGGGCGCTGCGGCGCAGCACTTCGACGCCTCCGCCGCCCGGGAGGTGGACGTCGAGCAGGACGACCTCGGGGCGGGTCGCCGTGATGACGGTGACCGCCTGGTCGACGTCGGCCGCCTCCCCGACGACCTCGACGCCCGTCGTCTCGGTGCGGCCGATCTCGGCCTGGACGCCGGTCCGGAACATCCTGTGATCGTCGACCAGGACCACCCGCACGTGCCGTCCGGGGCCCTGCTCCGCCGCTGCGTCGGTCATGACGTCCTCTCCGCCCTCTTCATGGTCAGTTCGACCTCGGTGCCGCCGTCGGGCACCGCCCGCAGGCGGGCCGTGCCGCCGTTGCGTTCCATCCGGCCGATGATCGATTCTCTTACGCCCATGCGGTCGGCGGGCACGGCGTCCATGTCGAAGCCCGGCCCCCGGTCGCGTACGGACACGAACACCTCGACCCCCTCGGACGTCGTCTCGATCTCCGCGTAGACCTGCACCGCCCCGCCCTCGCCACCGTACTTGGCGGCGTTCACCATCGCCTCCCTCGCGGCCTGCATCTGTGCCGTGAGGGCCTCGTCCAGCTTGCAGTCGCCGACGACCACGACCTCCAGGGGGACGCCGTGCTTGTCCTCGACCTCCGCCGCGTTGCGCTTGACGGCCTCCGCGACCGTCTCGGGCTCCTGCGGGTCCTCGGCGGCGGCCGGCTTGTAGAGCCAGGCGCGCAGGTCGCGCTCCTGGGCGCGGGCGAGGCGGCGCACCTCGCTCGCGCTGTCCGCGTTGCGCTGGATCAGGGTCAGGGTGTGCAGCACCGAGTCGTGGACGTGGGCGGCGACCTCGGCCCGCTCCTGCGCGCGGATGCGCATCAGGCGCTCCTCGGAGAGGTCCTGCGTCATGCGGATCAGGTACGGGCCCGCGAGCAGCGCGATGCCGACGAGGACGGCGAGCGCCGCCTGGAGGATCGAGCCGAGGTGCTCGGTGGCGCCCTGGGTGACGAAGATGCCGGTCACGCCCGCGCCGACCAGGACGACCCCGGCGGCGGCCCGGGCCAGGTTCAGGGTGCGCCGGCGGCGGCCGACCTCGGCCCAGCGGGCCCGGCGCGCGTTGTCCGCCTGGCGCCAGACCAGGGCGACACCCGCGCCGACCAGCACGGTGGGGACGAGGTACGCCTTGGTGTTGCCGGACAGGTGCACGTTCTGCACGAAGATCATCGCGACGATGACCATCAGGACGAGCGCGAGGATCTGCCCCTTGTCGGGGCGGCGCGCCACCAGTCTGCGGCGGCCGTCGGCGGAGACCTCGGTGGTGAGGACCGACGAGGCCACGGGCCGGTCGGCGCCGACGCCGCCGACGCCGAGCGGCACGAAGAACCAGAACGCCGCGTACAGCAGCGCGCCGAGCCCGTCGGCCATGAACAGGCCGACGAAGACCAGCCGCACCCAGACGACGGGCAGGCCGAGATGCCCGGCCAGGCCCCGCGCGACTCCGCCCAGCCAGCGTCCGTCGCTGCTGCGGTAGAGCTTGCGCGGCGGCCGCGGGTCTTCCACGAGAGGGGCGGTCGCTGCTTCCGGCATGGCACCGATCGTCACACGGCGGGGCGGCGCCGGGCATCAGGGTCGGGCCCGGATACGTCCCTGATCTTCCCGCCCGCCGTGGCACGGGCCTCAGGGACGATCTCAGGGTCCGGCCAGGGTTGTCCCGACTGCCGCCGGGGGCTCCGGCCCGCCACCATGGAGGTATGACGCAAGAGGATGCCCCGGCCGCCACCGCGGCCCCGGGTTCGGAGCCGGAGCCCGCGCCGCTGCGCCGGTTCCGCCGGGACCGCAGGCACAAGACGCTGGGCGGGGTGTGCGCGGGGCTCGGCCGGCACTGCGACATGGACCCGGTGATCTTCCGGATCGGTCTGGCCGTGCTCGCCGTGACCGGCGGGGTGGGGCTGATCTTCTACGGCTTCGCGTGGCTGTTCGTGGCCTACGACGACGCGGACGAGAACGAGTTCAGGAAGCTGCTCACCGGGCGGGTCGACGGGCCCGGGCTCGCCGCGATCGTCACCGCGCTGGTCGGCTGCGGCGTCTTCCTGTCCATGCTGAACAACGGCGGGGCGCTCTTCTTCGCCTCCGTCCTCGCCCTGCTCCTCGCGGGCTCCGGCTACTGGTCGCAGCGGCGCACCACCACCGCCGAGGCCGATCCGGTCGCCGCGCAGGCCGTCGCCGACGCGCCGCCCGAGGCGCAGGCGCCGCCGGTCGCCGGGGCGCCGTCGTGGTGGCGCGATCCGATCGTCAAGGACGGTACGCACGTCGGGGGCACCGGGTACTTCTGGGGGCCGCCGGAGATGGCGCGGGCCGCCGCGGCGCCCTCCGGGGGTCGTCCGGGCGGCTGGGGGCGGCCCGTGGGGCCCGCGCGGGCGCCCGGGCTGCGCGGGATCGGGGCGCTCACGTTCCTCGGCGCGCTCGTCGCCGCTCTGGTCGGGGCCGGTCTCACCTGGGACGACCGTTCGCTCGGCCACAGCCTGCAGACCGGGCTCGCCTGCGCGCTGGCCGTCTTCGGGCTCGGCATCGCGGTCAGCGCCTTCCGCGGGCGGACCGGCGTCGGCTCGATCGTCCTCGCCGTCGTCACGGCCGGGCTGCTGACGGCGTCCGCCGCGCTGCCCTCCAACATCAGTACGCGGTGGATGCACCGGGACTGGACGCCGGCGAGCGCCGCCGATCTCTCGGAGAAGTACGAGCTCGGGTCCGGGGTCGGCACGCTCGATCTCAGCAAGGTGCGGCTCGGGGACGGGAAGACGGTGTCCGTGCACGTCGAGGTGGGGGCCGGGCAGGCGCGGGTCGTCGTGCCGGCGGCCGTGACCGTGGAGCTGCATGCCGAGGTGGGGGTCGGGGACGTTCAGCTGCCCGGGGACGCCTCGAACGACGTCGATGTCCAGCCGGGCGTCGAGAAGCGCGCGACGCTCGAACCGGCGGCCGGCACCGATGCCTCCGGCACGGTCGAGCTGCATGTCGAGGTCGGGGTCGGACAGGTGGAGGTCTCCCGTGCGTCATGAATTCCGTCCCGGGCGGCTGCTGGCCGGGGTCGTGCTGATGGTGACCGGGGTCGTGTACTTCGGTGACGCGGGCGGGGCGTGGGACACGCCGTGGTTCGTGGCGATTCCGTTGGTGGTCGGGGGGTTGTGTCTGGCCGGCGCCGTGGGCACCGTGACCCATGAGGTGCGCCGCCGGCGGTCTTCCCCTGGGCCGTGACTTTCCGAGGCAGGCCGCGCGGTTCCCCGCGCCCCGGTCGGGTTGTCGTTCGTCCGCGGCCCGGTGGGGGCCGGTCGCGCAGTTCCCCGCGCCCCTGAAGGCATGCGCTGCGCGCGCCTTCCCCTGCCCCTGGGCGAGCGAAGCTCGCCTCCAGGGGCGCGGGGAACTGCGCGGGAAGCGGCCACCGGGGCGCACACGAACGACAACCCGACAGGTCACCGCACGGACAGCCCCCGCCTCCGCCCCCTCCACCACGCATCCACCGACCACACCGCCGCCCCGGCCAGCACCAACGGCAGCCACGCCATCAAGTACGCCAAGTCGTTGCCGTAGTAGTACGGCTCCGTCTGCCAGCTCACCGTCAGCCACAGGCTCAGCGAGATCAGCGCGCCGCCCAGCGCCGCGATCCGGGCCAGCACCCCGAGCAGCGTGCCGATACCGACCACCAGCTCGCCGAAGGCAATCGCGTAGCCGAACCCCGAAGGAGACTTCAGCGCCAGATCGACGAGCGCCGGAATCGCGGAGCTGTCCCGGACCCCGCGCATCTGCTCCCCGATGGACCCGGCCCCGGACGCCTTGAAGAACGCGCTGTCGCTGAGTTTGTCGTACGCCGCGTAGATGAACGTGATGCCGAGGAAGACGCGCAACGGCACCAGCGCGTACCGCTGAGCGGTCTCCCGCCAGTCGCCGCGTCCCCTGTCGACATATCCGGTGTACGCGTCGGTCCGCATGCCGTGTGCCATCACCGCTCCGCCGCCTCTCGCGCCTGGGCGCTCCACACGCCTTTACCCGACCATACGTACGAAAGGAGGCTGCGGCTCAATCGGTGACGTCGATCGTGCAGCGGTTGGTCTCGACGCCCGTCGCCGTGACGACCTGTACCTCCACCCGCCCGGGCTCCACATCCACCGGCACCGGCACCGTGAGCAGGGTGTCCGCGGGATTGGTGAAACCGCCCGCGACCGGCACCAGCGGCACGTGCACATGGACCGGCCCGATGCGCACCGCGACCCGGGCCAGCTGGTCGGCGCCGCCCGCGCCCGGCGGGACGAAGCCGGCGCCGCGGATCTCGATGTCGTCGCCGGTGCGGATGGGCGCGTCGAGGTCGCCGGCCTCCCGGGCCCGCACCACGGACAGGACGACCGGACGGCCGCCCTCGGCGTACTTTCCGGCCAGATACGTCGCCGCCGACACGACGACGAGGACGGCGAGCCCCCAGGGCAGGTCGGGGAGCTGGTCGGGGCGCCGGGCGAGACGCGCCCCGGCCCAGATCACGGCGGCGGCGCACACGGCCACGTACTGCGTGTCGGTGAAGCTGCCGCGCCCCGAGTCGTCGGTGAGCAGATCGGCGGCGCGCGGCCGCACGGCCCGCACCTTCTGCAGGCGTTGCCCCGTGACCCGCAGCCCGACGACCCGGCGCACCAGCACCGCGACCGCGCAGACCACGGCGAGCACCGCCAACAGACCTGCCCCGGCGGCGAGTTCGAGGCCGTCGATGAGCGCGTCGCGGCGGCCGGGGCCGGAGGCCGCCGCGAGTTCACCGGCGAGGACCAGCACCGCGTACACCGACAGCAGCACCACACCGCCCGCCACGGCCCGCGACGTCGACAGCCGGTTGTCCTCGCCGATCAGCGGCGCGAGCACCCCGCCGCGCGCCCGGTGCCAGTGAGCGGCGCCGGTCAGCAGCGCGCCGACCAGCACGGCGGCGACCAGCCCGGCCGTGCGCGCGGCCGTCCAGCCCGTACCGAGCGCCGTGAGCAGCTGGACCAGGAGGAGCAGCCCGGCCGCGCCCCAGACGACGAACAGGGTGCGCGGCCGCAGTCCGGCCAGCCAGGCCGCGCCCTCTTCCCGGCCCCGGTCGGCCACGGCCTGCGCGGACTGGGTGAGTTCGTCGGAGATCCACTGCCGGGAGGCCCCTGCCGAGTGGGCGACGGCGGGCGGCAGTCCGGTTCCGGCCGCCAGTTCGTCCCGCTTGGCCAGGAACGCGGCGACCGCCCTGCGATGCCCCTGGCGTGCGCCGTGCGGACAGTCACCGCACGTGCACCCGCCCCCGTGCGCGTCCTGCCCCTGCCGCGCTTCCTGCACCGCCACCGTCGTGCCCCCCGTCAACTTCCTTGTGATGACAGGGAATTGTGCCGTACCCGGCGCACGCTCCGGCGCGCAGGTCCCTCCCTGAAGGCTGAACGGCTTTCGCCCGCATTGACCGAAGTGTTGACGACGCTGCGAGAATTTCCGTATGGCCGAGATCATCCAGCGTGACGGAACCTGGGCCTTCGACGGAACCATGGTCCGCATCACCCCAGGTCTGCACCGCAGTGTGGCCCTGCTGCGGCAGACGTACGGCGAGATCGACGTGCCGCTGACGGCCGTCGCGGGGGTCGCCTACGAGCCGGAGCGGCGCCGCGGCCGGCTCCGCCTCACCCTGCGGGAGGCCGCCGATCCGCTGTTGCAGGCCACCGGCGGCCGTCTCCCGGACGCCGCGGACCCCTACCGGCTCGCGGTCGACACGGACCGTTCGGGCGTCGCCGAGTATCTCGCCGAGGAGATACGGCAGGCGCTGCTGCTCGAACAGCTCCCGGACGGGCCGGCCGTGTCCTACCTCGTGCCGGGCCCCGCCGTCCCGGTCTCGGTCCGCTCCAGCGACGGCATGGTCTCCTTCGACGGCAGCCGGGTCCGCATCGACTGGAGCGACACCTCGGACCGGGTGAAGCGGGCGACGGGCCCGCGGATCATCGCCCTCGCCGATCTCGACGGGGTCGACTGGCTGCCCAACTCCGGTTACGAGGACGGGTTCCTGCGCTTCGTCACCAAGAGCGCCACGGACACCGCTCCGCACGTCAAGCTCCCGCCGGAGAAGGACCCCTACGCCCTCGATCTGTGGGGCAACGCCCGCAAGGACCTGCTGACGGCGCTGGTCGCGGCGGCGGTGACGGCCCGGCTGCCGCACCCGTCGACGCCCCGCGAGGTCCTGCCGGGGGTGCCGGGTGTGGTGCGGGCCGATCACGATGTGCTGCTGCGCCGGTTGAGGGAGTTGGGGGATCTGCACCGCCAGGGCGTCCTCACGGAGGACGAATTCAGGCTCACGAAGCAGGTCGTACTCCGGGACTTCCGCTGAGTCTCGTGTGCGGGCCCGGTGGGGGCTGGTCGCGCAGTTCCCCGCGCCCCTGAAACGAGCTCCGCTCGCCCAGGGGAAGGCTGCGCGCAGCGCATGCCTTCAGGGGCGCGGGCCCCACGCGTACTCGGTGCCGCCCCAACTGGTCAGCAGCACCAGGCAGGTCGACGCGGCGGCGAGCAGCAGTCGCCGAGCGGGGTGAGGACCAGCAGCACCAGGAAGACCGAGATGCCGTAGAGGATCGGCACGGCGGTGCGCAGGGTGCGGTGGC
>NZ_JBEYYU010000099.1:0-20922 GCF_040645755.1 Streptomyces sp. NPDC046716 | reverse complement strand
TTCTGCACGTCCACCGTGTGCTCGCCACTCTCTCGTCTGCTCACAGGAATGTGAGGGGTGTTGGAGACGGACGGGACGACTGTAAGCCCAACTGGCGCGCAGCGCATGCCTTCAGGGGCGCGGGGAACTGCGCGAGAAGAGGCCACCGGCCGTCAGTCGGCCGACTACCCGACAGGGGCGCGGGGAACTGCGCGACCAGCCACGACGAAAGTCGCACCCGGGGACGAACCCCGTTACGGCAGGTCCCGGAGCGCGAACCACAGCTCCATGCGGACGTCCGGGTCGTCCAGGTCCGCCGCGATCAGCACCCCGCACTTGGAAATACGCTGCCGCACCGTGTTCCGGTGGACGCCGAGGGCGCTCGCCGTGCGGTCCCAGCTGCCGTGCAGGGAGAGCCAGGTGCGCAGGGTCCGGCGGAGCTCCGGGTGGTCGGCCAGCGCGGTCAGGGCGGGCGGCGCGGTGTCGGCGCGGTGCCGGACCAGCGGGGTGCGCAGGGCCCGGGCACGGGCCAGCGCATGGGCCGCCTGCACCGACGCGGAGCGAAGTTCACCGGACCCGGCAGGCGCCGAGACGCCCAAGGTCCACCCGTCGTGCGCGACGACGTCCAGGTCGGCCGGGACGAGGGCGCGGACCAGGGAGGCGGTGGCGTCGACCAGCGGGGTGCCGAGCGGCGGAACCGGCCGGGTGCCCTGCGGCTGCGCGTGCACCACCCGCCAGCCCCCGGAAGCGTCGAGCAGCCCGGCCGCGTCCCCGGGACCGTCGCCGAGCAGCAGCCGGACCAGCGCCGCCGACCGCCGGACGTCCCCCGACGACCGGTGCTCGCCGTGCAACAGCGAGAGCAGCACGACGGCGACCCCCGCGATGGTGTGGTCGCCGGGCGCCCGGGCCCCGGTGGCGAGGCCGAGCGCCCGCCCGTCGGAGCCGCCGAGCGCGTACGCCGAGAGCTGCACACCGGCCACCTCGTCCGAGGCCGACGCGGGGGTCGGGAAGAGCCGGGCCGTCGCGGGCCGCACCACCCGCAGCAGGTCGCCGAGGGCGGCCTCCGCCGCCTCGGACGGCGGGGTCCCGGCGCGCTGCGGCTCGGTGCCGTCGGGACCGGCGAGGACCGCGAACCCGCCCGTGCGCTGGGCGAGTTGACGCAGCACGGCGGGGACCGGGTCGGGCCGGGCGGCCGCGGTGGCCAGGCCCTGCTGCGCCTCGGTGACCCGGCGCAGTTCGAGATGGCGCACCGCGGTCATCAGGTCCCACAGGGCGCGGCCGACCGCGCTGAACGTGGTCCGCTCCGGCACCTCCACCAGCGCGAGCCGGTGCCGCTCGCACGCCGTGACCAGCGCGGACGGCACCGTGTCGTGCACCGGCGCCACGCCGAACCCCAGGGCCGCGGCGCCCGCCGCGACGATCCGCTCCACATAGCCGTCGTAGTAGGCGTCGGTCCCCGTCTCCTCCGGCGCGTGCACGCCCGCCGTCAGCAGCAGCTCGCCGCCGAGCAGATACGGGTTCGGGTCCGACAGCTCCGAGGTGTGGACCGAGTGGACCGGCACCCCGTCGGCCGGCGGCCCGGTGAGCTGCCGCAGCCCCAGCTCGGTTCGGGCCAGCAGGGCGCTCAGCGGCACGGTGGACAGCGGGGGCACGGCGGACAGCGACGGCACCGACGGGGAGGACATGGTGTGCGTTTCCTCTGGTTCGGACGCGATCAGTAGAGGAAACGTACACTTCAGCGACGCTTTCCAGCCACCTAGTGTCGTCCCGACCGGTGAGTACGGGTACGGGCGGATGTCCCCGTGACGCGAACCGGATCCGTTTCTTTTCCCCGCACGACACGCCACCGAAGTGTGTGAAGGAGGGCTGCCCCATGGCCGTCGACTACATCGTGATCGTCCTCTACCTGGCCGGCATGCTGGCCATGGGCTGGTGGGGCATGCGCCGCGCCAAGTCCAAGAGTGACTTCCTGGTCGCCGGCCGGCGCCTGGGCCCGGCCATGTACTCCGGCACGATGGCCGCCGTCGTCCTCGGCGGCGCCTCCACCATCGGCGGCGTCGGCCTCGGCTACCAGTACGGCCTGTCGGGCGCCTGGATGGTCTTCACCATCGGCCTCGGCATCCTCGCGCTGTCGCTGTTCTTCTCGGCGCGCATCGCCCGCCTGAAGGTCTACACCGTCTCGGAGATGCTCGACCTGCGCTACGGCGGCAGCGCCGGGATGATCTCCGGCATCGTGATGTGGGCGTACACGCTGATGCTCGTGGTCACCTCCACGATCGCGTACGCCACGATCTTCGACGTCCTCTTCGACGTGCCGCGCTGGCTCGCGATCGTCATCGGCGGCTCCATCGTCGTCGCCTACTCGACGCTCGGCGGCATGTGGTCCATCACCATCACCGACATGGTGCAGTTCGTCGTCAAGACGATCGGCGTGCTGCTGATCCTGCTGCCGGTGGCCGTCGTCAAGGCGGGCGGCTTCAGCGAGATGAAGGCCGCGCTGCCCACCTCGTACTTCGACCCGCTGGGCATCGGCGGCGAGACGATCTTCACGTACGTGCTGATCTACACGTTCGGCATGCTCATCGGCCAGGACATCTGGCAGCGCGTGTTCACCGCCCGCAACGACAAGGTGGCCCGCTGGGGCGGCACCGTCTCCGGTGTCTACTGCCTGCTCTACGCGATCGGCGGCGCCGTCATCGGCACCGCGGCCAAGGTCATCTACCCGCAGGGCCTGGGCCAGGCCGACGAGGCGTTCGCCCAGATCGTCAAGGACGAGCTGCCCGTCGGCGTCCGCGGCCTGGTGCTCGCCGCCGCGCTCGCCGCCGTCATGTCGACGTCGTCCGGCGCCCTGATCGCCTGCGCCACCGTCGCCAACAACGACATCTGGAAGCGGCTGCGCGGCGTGAAGCCGGACGCGGCACCCGAGGCCGAGCACGACGAGGTCAAGGGCAACCGGATCTTCATCCTCGGCCTCGGCGTCCTCGCGATCATCACCTCGATCATCCTCAACAACGTCGTCGAGGCGCTGACCGTCGCCTACAACCTGCTCGTCGCCGGCCTCCTCGTGCCGATCCTCGGCGGGCTGATCTGGAAGCGCGGCACCGGAACCGGCGCCCTCGCCTCCGTCGTCGTCGGCGGCCTCTCCGTCATCGGCCTCATGGTGAAGTTCGGCATCCTCGCCAACGAGCCCGTCTACTACGGCCTGTCGGCGTCCCTCGTCGTCTACGTCGTCGTGTCCCTGGCCACCCGGCCGACCGACGCCGCCGTCCTCGCCCACTGGCGCGAGCGGCTCGCCGGACGCGGCGCCGACGCCGAGCCGGCCCCCGTCGCCGTACCGCAGTAACCCCGTAAGAAAGAAGGCATGCGCGCAATGAACAGCTTCGAGACGCCCCGCGTTCCCGCCGGTCCCACCGGTGCTGTCGGTCCGGTCGACTCCTCCCGCATCCCGCGCTACGCGGGCCCGGCGACCTTCGCGCGCCTGCCCCGCCTCGACGAGGTCGCCTCCGCCGACGTCGCCGTCGTGGGCGTCCCCTTCGACACCGGTGTCTCCTACCGGCCGGGCGCCCGCTTCGGCGGCAACGCGATCCGCGAGGCGTCCCGGCTCCTGCGCCCCTACAACCCGGCGCAGGACGCGTCCCCGTTCGCGCTCGCGCAGGTCGTGGACGCCGGTGACGTCGCCGCGAACCCGTTCAACATCAACGAGGCCGTCGAGACGATCGAGGCCGCGGCCGACGGGATCCTCGGCTCCGGCGCCCGCATGATGACCCTCGGCGGCGACCACACCATCGCGCTGCCGCTGCTCAGGAGCGTCGCCAAGAAGCACGGCCCGGTCGCGCTGCTCCACTTCGACGCGCACCTGGACACCTGGGACACGTACTTCGGCGCCGAGTACACGCACGGCACCCCGTTCCGCCGCGCCGTCGAGGAGGGCATCCTCGACACCTCCGCCCTCTCCCACGTCGGCACCCGCGGCCCGCTCTACGGCAAGAGCGACCTCACCGACGACGAGAAGCTCGGCTTCGGCATCGTCACCTCCGCCGACGTCTACCGGCGCGGCGCCGACGAGGTCGCCGACCAGCTGCGCCAGCGCATCGGCGACCGGCCGCTGTACATCTCCATCGACATCGACTGCCTCGACCCGGCCCACGCCCCCGGCACCGGCACCCCGGAGGCGGGCGGCATGACCTCCCGCGAGCTCCTGGAGATCCTGCGCGGTCTGGCATCGTGCAACCTGGTATCGGCGGACGTCGTCGAGGTGGCTCCCGCGTACGACCACGCGGAGATCACCGCCGTCGCGGCCTCGCACACCGCGTACGAGCTGACGACGATCATGGCGCGGCAGATCGCGGCGTCCCGCACGGCCTGACGCAGCACCGGACCACCTCCGGCACCTTCGAGGAGAGAGCCCCGCGATGACCCACGACCACGATCTCGTCCTGCGGCCCACCCCGGCCCAGACCGAAGCGGCCCTCAACCCGCCGCCCGGGCGGACCGGCGGCGACCTGGTCGTGGAGACCCTCGCGGGGCTCGGCGCGTCGACGGTCTTCGGCCTGCCCGGCCAGCACGCCCTCGGCCTCTTCGACGCGCTGCGCCGCTCCGACCTGCGCTACGTGGGCCTGCGCGTCGAGAACAACGCCGGATTCGCGGCGGACGCGTACGGCCGGGTGACCGGCGAGGTGGCGCCGCTGTTCCTGTCCACGGGGCCGGGCGCGCTCACCTCCCTCTCCGCGCTCCAGGAGGCGGCCGCGGCCTCCGCGCCGGTGCTCACGGTCGTCAGCCAGGTGCCGGTGGCCGGGCTCGGCGGCGGCCGGCACGGCTATCTCCACGAGCTGCGCGACCAGCAGGCCGCGTTCCGCGACGTGGTCAAGTCCGTCCACACCGTGCGCACCCAGTCGCAGATCCCGTCCGCGATCGCCGCCGCCTGGGAGTCCGCGCTGAGCGCCCCGCACGGCCCGGTCTACGTGGAGATCCCGCAGGACGTCCTCCTCGCCGAGGCCACCCTGCCCCAGGTCACCGCGGTCGACGCCACCCCGCACGAGCTCGTGCCGCGCCCCGAGCTGACCGCCGTCGCCGCCGACCTCCTCGCGAAGGCCGAGCGGCCCGTGATCATCGCGGGCGGCGGCGTGGTCCGCGCCGACGCGGCGGGCAAGCTGCGCACGCTCGCCGAGAAGGTGAACGCCCCGGTGGTGTGCACCTTCGGCGGCAAGGGCGCCTTCCCCTGGGAGCACCCGCTCTCGCTCCAGTCCTGGATGGAGGACCGGCACGTCACCGACTTCCTGGAGGACGCGGACGTCCTGCTGGTCGTCGGCTCGGGCCTCGGCGAGGTCTCCTCGAACTACCACACGTTCGCGCCGCGCGGCCGGGTGATCCAGATCGAGGCCGACGCGGGCAAGCTGGAGTCCAACCACCCGGCGCTCGGCATCCACGCGGACGCCCGCCTCGCCCTCCAGGCCCTCCTGGAGACCGTCGAGGAGCGGCAGGACGAGAAGGCCCCGGCGCGCGTCACCGAGGTCCTGACCGCCGTACGGGAACGCATCGCGTCGCAGGAACTCACCCTGGAACAGGACGTGTTGGCCTCCGTCCGGGCCGCGCTCCCGCCCAAGGCGCCGTCCTTCTGGGACATGACGATCCTGGCCTACTGGGCCTGGTCGGCCTGGCCGGGCCCGCTGCACTCGGCGCAGGGCGCGGGCGGCCTCGGCTACGGCTTCCCGGCCGCCCTCGGCGCCGCGGTGGCCGACCCGACCACGCCGGTCCTCGCGGTCTCCGGCGACGGCGGCGCCCTGTACTCGATCGCCGAACTCGCCACGGCCAAGCAGGAGTCCCTGAACGTCACCTGGCTGATCGTCGACGACGGCGGCTACGGCATCCTGCGCGAGTACATGAACGACACCTTCGGCCGGGCCACCGCGACCGAGCTGACCCGGCCGGACTACGTGGCCCTCGCCGAGTCCTTCGGCGTCCCGGCCGTGCGCACGACACCGGAGGCGCTCCGGGAGGACCTGGCGGCGGCGCTGGCGGCGCCGGGCCCGCGCGTGGTCGTGCTGCCCGCGCTGCTGCGGATGTTCGCGCCGACGCACCTGGGATAGGGCGTCAGCCGAGCCCGTCCAGGAACTCCGCCACCTTCGCGGTCAGCAGCTCCGGGTTCTCGCCGGGCAGGCCGTGGCCGCCGGGGACGCGCAGCAGGCGGGCGTGTGGGATGCGTTCGGCCAGGTCGAGCTGGTGGTGCGGCGGGACGAGGCGGTCGTCGGCGCTGGACAGCAGCAGCGTCGGCGCGGTGATGTCCGGGAGCAGGGCGGTGAGGTCGACGGCGGTGTCCGTCGCGGTCTGCCGGACGAAGCCGTCCAGGGCGCCCGTGATCAGCTCGGCGAACCCGGCCGCGGCCTGCGCGAAGGTCTCCTCGTCCCAGCCGCGCAGCGTGTCCTTGCCCATCGCGGTGAGCAGGATCAGCCGGGCCAGCGCGTTCGGGTCGCTGCCGGCGAGCTGTTGCCACAGGCCGAACTGGAAGGCCATGTGGGCGTCCGTGCGCACCCAGCCCGCGTGCGCGGTGAGCGAGGCGACCGCGTCCGGGTGCAGGGCGGCCGCCGCCGTCGCGACCACCGCGCCCAGCGAGTGGCCCACGAGGTGGAAACGGTCGAGCCCCGCGTCCCGCGCCGCCGCGACGACGACGGCCACCATGTCGGTCACAGCGACCGGACCGCCCGGGTCACTGGTCTCGCCCGCGCCCTGGAGATTCGGGGCGACGACGGTGTAGCGATCGCTCAACTCGGCCATCAGAGAGGCCCAGTTGCCCTCCGCGGTGGCGCCGGTGCCGTGCACCACGACCAGGCCGGGGCCGCTGCCGGTGACGAGGTAGTGGGCCTTGGTGATACCGCCCGCGGTGGGAACGTCGACGAAGGGCATGCGTGACTCCTGGGTGAGAGGTGCGGGTTGCTGATCAGTGCAGGTCGGCGAGGGCCGCGCGCAGGGCGGCGGTGAAGCGGTCGGCCTGGTCCTGCTGCGCCATGTGGCCCGCGCCGTCGATCACCGTGAGGCGGGCGCCGGGGATCAGGGCGGCGAGTTCGCGGGGCACCGACAGCGGGACCTCCGTGTCGAGTTCGCCGTGCAGGAAGTGGGTGGGCACGCGCAGCCCGGCCACCCGGTCGCGCGGGTCGTAACCGGCCTGGTCGACGACGAGTCCGTCGATGCGGAAGGTCGACTCCAGGAGCTGGCGCACCGTCCAGTCGATCATCGCGGCGCTCGCGCCGGGCCGGTACCAGTGCGGCACGAAGCCGGCGAGCGTCCCCGCCCGGTCGGCGCGCAGGCCGGTGAGCAGCTCGGCCATGGCGTCCTGGAGCCCGGAGAAGTGGTGGACTCCCGCGTCGACCGGGACGATCGCGCCGATCCGGTCGGGGGCCGCGAGAGCCGCCTCGATCGTGAAGGCGCCCGCGATCGACGAGCCGATCAGCACCGGCCGGTCGAGCCCGAGGGCGTCGACGAACGCCAGCACGTCACTGGTGAGTTGGGCGAGCGTGTACCCCTCGGCGGGCCGCTCCGAGCGTCCGCAGCCCCGCCAGTCGAGCGTGATCACACGGTGGTCGGCCATGAGGTCGGCCGCCTGCGCGTCCCACACCCGGCCGCTGGTGCCCCAGCCGTGCAGGAACACCAGCGGGCGGCCCGCGCCCAGGTCCTCGTAGTGGAGGGTGATGCCGTTGACCGTCGTGTACGCCATGAGGAGCTGCCTTCCGGACGCGCTGGGGTGATGGGGTGATTCCAGCGGACGGACGGCCGTCGACCAATGAGTGATCCACTCCTAGACTCATCACGGATCGTGATGGGTGCGGGGTCTGGGGGCGGACGGCGTGGAGCTGCGGCAGGTGAAGTACTTCGTGGCGGTGGCCGAGGAGCTGCACTTCGGGCGGGCCGCCGAACGGCTGCACATCGTGCAGCCCGCGGTCAGCCAGCAAGTGCGGCGTCTGGAGCGGGAGTTCGGCGTCGATCTCTTCGACCGCAGCAGGCGGGCCGTGCGGCTGACCGACGCGGGCCGGGCCCTGCTGCCGCACGCCCGCGCACTGCTCGCGGCCGAGCGGGCGGTGACCGGGGCGATGGACGCCGTGCGCGGCGAGCAGGAGTCGACCCTGCGCGTCGGTACGAGCACGGGGCTCGGCCTGCGCCTGGACGGGGTGCTGAGCGCGCTGTCCGAGCGGGCGCCGAAGCTGCTGGTCGAGCTGGTCAGCGGCCCCACGGCGACCCGGCTCCAGCAGGTGCGCGACGGAGAACTGGACGCCACGTTCGTGCGCGGCGCCGACCGGGCCGCCGGCCTCGAACTGCTGCCGCTGTGGCGGGACGAACTGGTCGCGGCGCTGCCCGCCGCGCATCCCCTCGCAGGGCGGGACCGGGTCGAACTCGCCGACCTGGCGCGGCTGCCGCTGCGGATCGCGTCCCGCGAGAGCAACCCGCATCTGGTCGACACGGTCGTGGACGCGTGCCGGGCGGCGGGGTTCGAGCCGGTCATGGGGCCCGCGTTCACCACGGACCAGGACACCCTGGCCGCGATCGCCGCGGGCCGGGCGAGCTGGACCGTCTACTTCGCCGCGCAGGCCGCGGTGCAGCCCGCGCACCGGATCGCCTTCCGGCCCTTCGCCGGCCCGGCCGGGGCGCCGTCCCTGGCCACGTTTCTGGCGGTGCGCCCCGGCCCGCCGTCGCGCCGCCTCGCCGCACTGCTGAGCGCGTGCGACGAGGCGGCCGACGGGACGCCGTAGCCGCGGCTACCAGATCGACTCGACCCACTCCGGGTGGTCGATGAACGGGTTCCGGTTGTGCTGGTAGGTGTCGTAGATGACCTGGTTGCGCTTCTCCTCGAAGGCGCTCGGCGGGTCCTCGTCGCTCCACTGCTTGAGGACGGAGAGCTTGCCCATGAAGGCGGCGCTGCCGTTGTTGACCTTCTCGTTCGGCTCCAGGTCGGCGAAGCCGTCGCCGCCGTCGTAGCGGACGGCCATGTAGAGGATCATGCGGGCGACGTCGCCCTTGTCCGCGTCGCGCGGCTCGAAGGAGTCGGAGTCGGTGAGGCTGCCGCCGCCGTTCGTGACGGCGCTGCCGCCGTCGTCGAAGTCCTTGTTGCCCCGGACGCTGTTGACCTGGACGTCGGCGGGCCGCAGGTGGTGCAGGTCCGTGCCCGGGCCCGTCGCCTCGCCGAAGTCGCCGTGGGACTTGGCCCAGGTGTGCTCCCGGTTCCAGTCGCCGACGGCGCCGCCGTTGAGGGACTTGGCCCGCGAGACGCCGCTGTACAGCAGGATCACATTGCTGCTGTTGTTCGGGTCCTGGTCGGTGACCTTGAGCGCGTCCCAGACCGCGGAGTACGAGATCTTGCTCTGGCTGCTGATGATCGTGTGCAGCGAGGACTTGAGGCTCGCGCCGGTCTTGCCGATCGCGTTCTTGTAGTACGTCGCGTCGTAGTCGGTGGTCGTCGCGGAGGTGGGGCCCGCGGTGACCAGGGGGAGGGCGACGGCCGTCATCAGTGCGGCGGCGGTGAGCGCGGCGGTGCGTATGGGGATTCCGGGCATGAGGGGTGTCCGTCCGTTCTACGCGGGTTGACTGGAGGCAACCCGCGTAGAGTGACATGGACACGTAGTCTTTGGGTGAACGTTTCGCGTCGATCGTGTGACGCAAATGCGGTCCCTGATGGAGTGTCAGGGACCGCATTGCGTAGGTCAGTTCACGTCCGACGGGTCCAGGCGGTAGAGGGACGAGGACGAGTCGCTCGTCTTCGACGACGACGAACTCTTGCTGTACGCGCTCGCCTTCACCGCCGTGCCGTGCTTCTTCACCCAGGCGGTGACCGCGGAGCTGACGTCGTTGCCGCCGCCCATCCCGCCGCCCATGCCGCTCTCGCCGACCTGGATGTAGTGCAACTGGCCGCTCTTCACCAGCTTCTTGAGCTTGGCGACGGTCATGCCCTTGTCCGAGCCGGTGAAGCCGTACATGGAGATCACGGGCTTCTTGGTGCTGAGGATGATCTGCGCGGCGGACTGCGAATTGGACACCGCCAGCAGCCACTTGGCGCCGTCCTGGTGCTTCTCCAGGTACGCGATCAGGTCGCTGTCGACCGAGCCGCCCATTCCGCCGCCCATGCCGCCACCGCCCATGCCGCCGCCCGTGCGGCCGCCTGAAGCGCCGCCCGGCATTCCGCCGCCACCAGGCATCTCGCCGCCTGCCTGGCCGCCGGGCATCTCACCCCCGCCGGGCATCTCACCCCCACCCGGCATCTCCCCGCCGCCGGGCATCTCCCCGCCACCGTTCGGCGGCGTGAACCCGCCTTCCTGACTGCCCTGACCCTGGCCCTGACCCTGGCCTTGGCCCTCGCCCTGGCCGGGCATGCCACCCTGCTGTTCGCCGCCCTGGCCGGAGCCCTGCTGCCGGTTCCCGCCGGGCATCTCGCCGCCGCCGGGGAAGCCGCCGCCACCGCCGGGCCCGCCCATGCCGTTGCCGGTCGTGGGCCCGGCCGTCGGGTTGGTGCCGCCCATGCCGCCGGCCCCGCCGGACGAGAACGGCTCGGCGAAGGAGTACGCCGCCGGGCCCGCCACGGACGCGACGACCGCCGCCGCCACCGCCACGGCGAACAGCCGCAGCCGGGTGCCCGACGCCGTACGGAACACGAGCAGACCCGCGATGGCGGCCGCCATGACGAGCGCGATCACCGGCCACAGCCACCCGTTCCAGCCGGAGGCCCGCCGCAGCAGCACGACCGCCCAGATCCCGGTGACGCCGAGCGCGACCGGCAGCACCCACGCCCACCGCCGGTCGGCGCGGAAGGCGCGCAGCAGCATCACGCCGCCGCCTCCGCACAGCGCCGCGATGCCGGGGGCGACCGCGGTCGTGTAGTACGGGTGCATGGTGCCCTCGGCCGTCGCGAACGTGACGTAGTGCAGCAGCAGCCAGCCGCCCCACAGCACCAGGGCCGCGCGCGTGAGGTCGGTGCGCGGGGCGCGCCCGCGCAGCACCAGGCCGCCGACGAGGGCGATCACCGCGAACGGGATCAGCCAGGAGATCTGCCCGCCGAGCGTGTCGTTGAAGAGCCGCCCGAGGCCCGCGGTGCCCGCGAAGCTGCCTCCGCCGCCACCGCCCCCGCCGTTGCCCTCGCCGCCGAGGACCCGGCCCAGGCCGTTGTAGCCCATGATCAGGTCCCAGGCGGAGCCGTCCGTGGAGCCACCGATGTAGGGGCGCTCGTCGGCCGGGACGAGGGAGACGGCCGTCGCCCACCAGAAGCTGGAGACCGCGAGGACCACGGCGGCGAGCACCAGGTCGCGGATCTTCCTCGCCCAGCCGAGCCGGGACGCGTACAGGTACACGGCGAAGACGACGGGCAGCGCGATGTAGCCCTGGAGCATCTTGGTGTTGAAGGCCAGGCCGAAGCAGAGGGCCGAGCCGAGCAGCGGCAGGAGCCGGCCGTCGCGGGTGGCGCGCAGCGCGAGGGCCGCGCCGCCCACCATCAGCAGGAGCAGCAGGGTGTCCGGGTTGTTGTCCCGGTTGATCGCGACCGTGATCGGGGTCAGGGCCAGGACCAGCGCGGCGAGCGCGGCGGCCGCGTGGCCCCACACCCGCTTCACGGAGGAGTGCAGGATCCAGATCGTGCCGAGCGCGGCCCCGATCTGCGGCAGCATCATCTGCCAGGTGCCGAAGCCGAGGATCCGGCAGGACAGGCCCATCACCATCAGGGACAGCGGCGGCTTGTCGACGGTCAGGAAGTTGCCCGCGTCGATGGAGCCGAAGAACCAGGCCTTCCAGCTCTGCGTGCCGCTGTAGACGGCGGCGCTGTAGAAGCTGTTCAGGCCGTTGGACGACAGGTTCCAGGCGTACAGCACGGCCGCGAGCGCCAGGATTCCGAGCAGCGCGGGCAGCGACCAGCGCGGGGATCGGTGCGCGGTCGGCGGGGCCGCCGGCGGGGGCGGTGCGGGGGCGTGGGGGAGCGGTTCGGTCGCAGAGGTCACCAGTGAAAGGTGCACGGCGCGGGTGGGCGCGGGCTGTGCCGAAGCTGGGGGCCACCTGTGAAAGCCGGGGCGCGGCCCCCGATTGTTGCGGCGGGATGAAATCGGCCGCCCGCCGCGTTGGCCCTCACGGCACAGCAGCAGGATGGCGAGAGGCGACGGTGTGACGGCGGAGAAACAGGTCGGGCGGGGCTGGGCGAAGCGGCTCGCGGGATACGCCTGGCGCTATCCCAAGGACGTCGTGCTCGCGCTCGGGGCCTCGCTCGGCGGCATGGCCGTCATGGCGCTGGTCCCGCTGATCACGAAGGTGATCATCGACGACGTCATCGGGGACCACACGCGGTCCATGGGCGTGTGGGCGGGCGCGCTGGTCGGCGCGGCCGTCGTCGTCTACGTCCTGGCCTACATCCGCCGCTACTACGGCGGCCGGCTCGCCCTCGACGTCCAGCACGACCTGCGCACCGAGATGTACGGCACGATCACCCGGCTCGACGGGCGGCGGCAGGACGAGCTGTCCACCGGGCAGGTCGTCGGCCGTGCCACCAGCGACCTCCAGCTCATCCAGGGCCTGCTCTTCATGCTCCCGATGACCATCGGGAACTTCCTGCTGTTCCTCATATCTCTGGTGATCATGGCGTGGCTGTCGCTGCCGCTGACCCTGGTCGCGCTCGCCGTCGCCCCCGCCCTGTGGTTCATCGCCAAGCGCAGCCGCTCCAAGCTGCATCCCGCCACCTGGTACGCGCAGGCGCAGGCCGCCGCCGTCGCCGGGGTCGTCGACGGCGCCGTCAGCGGCGTGCGCGTCGTGAAGGGCTTCGGGCAGGAGGACCAGGAGACCGGCAAGCTGCGCGAGGTCGGGCGGCGGCTGTTCGCCGGGCGGCTGCGCACCATCCGGCTGAACTCGAAGTTCACCCCCGCCCTCCAGGCCGTGCCCGCGCTCGGGCAGGTCGCGATGCTGGCCCTGGGCGGCTGGCTCGCGGTGCGCGGGCAGATCACGCTGGGCACGTTCGTCGCCTTCTCCTCGTACCTGTCGCAGCTCGTCGGCCCGGTCCGGATGCTCGCCGTGGTGCTGACCGTCGGACAGCAGGCCCGCGCCGGTGTCGAGCGCGTCCTCGAACTCATCGACACCGAGCCGTCCCTCGTGGACGGCACCAAGGAGCTCCCCGCCGACGCCCCGGCCACCGTCGAGTTCGACGACGTCGCCTTCGAGTACGCGGGCGGCGACCGGCCCGTTCTGGACGGGCTGTCCTTCGAGATCCGGGCCGGGGAGACCCTCGCCGTCGTCGGCTCGTCCGGCTCCGGCAAGTCCACCGTCTCGCTGCTGCTGCCGCGCCTGTACGACGTCACGCGCGGCGCCGTCCTCGTCGGCGGCCACGATGTGCGCGAGCTGAGCCTCGCCTCGCTGCGGGCCGCCATCGGACTCGTACCGGAGGACTCGTTCCTCTTCTCCGACACCGTGCGCGCCAACATCGCCTACGGGGTGCCGGACGCCACCGACGAGCAGATCGAGGCCGCCGCGCGCGCCGCGCAGGCCGACCGGTTCATCGCCGAGCTGCCCGCCGGGTACGACACCAAGGTCGGTGAGCACGGGCTGACCCTCTCCGGCGGCCAGCGCCAGCGCGTCGCGCTCGCCCGCGCCATCCTCACCGACCCGCGCCTGCTGGTCCTCGACGACGCCACGTCCGCCGTGGACGCCCGCGTCGAGCACGAGATCCACGAGGCGCTCAAGCAGGTGATGGCGGGCCGCACCACCCTGCTCATCGCGCACCGCCGCTCCACCCTGAACCTCGCGGACCGCATCGCCGTCCTCGACGGCGGCAGGCTCGCCGCCATCGGCACGCACGAGGAGCTGGAGGCCGACTCGCCGCTCTACCGGCGGCTGCTCACCGACCCCGACGGGCTCGGCGGAGTGTCGCCGGGGCACACGCTGCCCACGGCCCCCGCCGAGGACACCTCGGTCCGCGACGAGCTGGACGCCGAGTTCGACGCCGAGCGCGGGGTCACCCCCAGGCTGTGGACGGGGGACCGCGAGCCGAAGGACTCCGCGTTGTCCGGGATGCCCGCCACCCCTGAGCTTCTGGCGCAGGTGGACGCGCTGCCGCCCGCCGACGACACCCCCGACATCGACGAGGCGCGGGCCGTCACGCCCGAGGACTCCTACGGTCTGCGCAGGCTGCTGCGCGGCTTCGGTCCCGTGCTGCTGATCAGCCTGGGCCTGGTCGCCGTCGACGCGGGCGTCGGACTGCTGCTCCCCATCCTCATCCGGCACGGCATCGACGAAGGGGTCAGCCAGCTGGCGCTCGGCGCCGTCTGGGCGGCGTCCGCGCTGGCCCTCGTCGCCGTGCTCGTGCAGTGGGCCGCGCAGATCGGCGAGACCCGGATGACCGGCCGCACCGGCGAGCGGGTGCTGTACTCGCTCCGGCTGAAGATCTTCGCCCAGCTCCAGCGGCTCGGGCTCGACTACTACGAGAAGGAGCTGACCGGCCGGATCATGACCCGGATGACGACGGACGTCGACGCGCTGTCGACGTTCCTTCAGACGGGCCTGGTCACCGCGTTCGTCTCCGTCGTCACCTTCTTCGGGATCATGGTCGCGCTGCTCGTCATCGACCTGCAGCTCGCCCTCGTCGTCTTCGTGACGCTGCCGCCGCTGATCGTCGGCACGTTCTTCTTCCGCCGCTCCAGCGTCAAGGCGTACGAGCTGGCGCGCGAGCGGGTCTCCGTCGTCAACGCCGACCTCCAGGAGACCGTCGCCGGGCTGCGCATCGTGCAGGCCTTCCGGCGCGAGAAGGACGGCCGTGAGAGGTTCGCGGCGGGCAGCGACAGCTACCGCAGCGCGCGGATCCGCGGCCAGTGGCTGATCTCCGTCTACTTCCCGTTCGTGCAGCTGCTGTCCTCGGTGGCGGCCGCCGCCGTGCTGATGGTGGGCGCGCACCGGGTGGACGCGGGCACGCTGACGACCGGCGCGCTCGTCGCGTACCTCCTCTACATCGACCTGTTCTTCGCGCCCGTGCAGCAGCTCTCCCAGGTCTTCGACGGCTACCAGCAGGCCACCGTCTCGCTGGGCCGCATCCAGGAACTGCTGCGCGAGCCGACCTCCACGAAGGGCGCCGCCGAGCCGCTGGACGTGCTGTCCCTGCGCGGCGAGATCGCCTTCGAGGACGTCGACTTCGCGTACGGCACGGACGAGGTGGCCCTGAGCGGCGTACGGCTGCGCATCCCCGCGGGCCAGACCGTCGCGTTCGTCGGCGAGACCGGCGCGGGCAAGTCGACCCTGGTCAAGCTGGTCGCCCGGTTCTACGACCCGACCGGCGGCCGGGTCACCGCCGACGGCACCGATCTGCGCGATCTCGACCTGACCGCGTACCGGCACCGGCTCGGCGTCGTCCCGCAGGAGGCGTACCTCTTCCCCGGCACGATCCGCGACGCCATCGCGTACGGGCGCCCCGGGGCGACGGACGCCGAGGTGGAGGCGGCGGCCCGGACGGTCGGCGCGCACGAGATGATCGCGACCCTCGACGGCGGCTACCTGCACGAGGTCGCCGAGCGCGGCCGCAACCTCTCGGCGGGCCAGCGCCAGCTGATCGCCCTGGCCCGCGCCGAACTCGTCGACCCCGACATCCTGCTGCTCGACGAGGCCACCGCGGCCCTCGACCTCGCCACCGAGGCCCAGGTCAACCAGGCCACCGAGCGCCTCGCCGGGCGGCGCACGACCCTGGTCGTCGCCCACCGGCTGACCACGGCGGCCCGCGCCGACCGGGTCGTGGTGATGGACCACGGCCGGGTCGTGGAGGACGGTACGCACGACGAGCTGCTGGCCCTCGACGGCGTCTACGCGCGGCTGTGGCGCACCTTCATCGGCGAGGACGACGCGGCGGACGCGGTCGGCGTGCGCGGGTGAGGAATCGGAGGACCTGCGGCTTTCGCGCAACCGTGCGACCCCTGCGCCGCGTCCGTTCATCAGTACGCTGATGCCGATGTGACGGGAGGGACGTCTGGTGCGAAGAGACGGAGAGGCGGGCGCCGGCATACGCCGCGGGCCGCGCCGCCCGGCCGCGTTCCTGCTGGCCGCGCTGGTCGGCTCGGGTCTGCTGGTCCTCGGCGGTCCGGCCGTCGGCAGCGCGCACGCGGCCGCGCTCTGCTCCGGGCACAAGGTCCGCACCCTCTCCTTCGCCACCGGTAAAACGGTCGTCTACAAGAACAACGGCTACGTCTGCGCCGTCACCTATCCCAAGCGCGGCGGCACCCGCCAGTACATGTCGGTCGGCGTCCAGGCACGCGGCAACCGCCAGGTCGTCGACGCGGGCCGCTTCACCCATCACGCGGGACCGGTCACCGTGCACGCCGGGCACCGCTGCGTCCGGGTGACGGGGAAGGTGGGCTCCCGGTCGATCGCCACGGGCTGGATCCTGTGCTGAGCCGGTTCTGCTGAGCGGACACCAAGTCCCTCTGGTGGTACGCGCATCGCTCCGATAGTTTCCGGGGCGCTGTTGTACTCGCGTCACCAGGGGAGTGTGTATGCGCAAGGTGCTCAGATGGCTGCTGTCGCTCGTCGTGCTGATAGGCACGGTGGCCGCGGCCGGCACGACGACGGCCACCGCCGCCGCGGACGCCACCGACATCAAGGACCGGCTGCTCGCCGTACCCGGCATCAGCCTCGTCGAGGAGAAGCCGTACGACGGGTACCGCTACTTCGTCCTGAACTTCACCCAGCCCGTCGACCACAAGCACCCGTCCAAGGGCACGTTCCAGCAGCGGATCACCGTGCTGCACAAGGACGTCAGCCGCCCGACGGTCATGTTCACCAGCGGCTACAACGTCTCCACGACCCCGTCGCGCAGCGAGCCGACCCGGATCGTCGACGGCAACCAGGTCTCCGTCGAGTACCGCTTCTTCACCCCGTCCCGGCCGCAGCCCGCCGACTGGTCCAAGCTGGACATCTGGCAGGCTGCCAGCGACCAGCACGCCATCTACCGGGCCCTCAAGCCGGTCTACGGCGCCAACTGGCTGACCACGGGCGGCTCGAAGGGCGGCATGACCGCCACGTACTACGAGCGTTTCTACCCGCGCGACATGGACGGCGTCGTCGCCTACGTCGCCCCGAACGACGTCGTGAACGACGAGGACTCGGCCTACGACCGCTTCCTCGCGTCCGTCGGCCCCAAGGACTGCCGCGTCGCCCTCCAGAAGATCCAGCGCGAGACGCTGGTGCGCCGTACCGCCCTGGAGAAGAAGTACGCGGACTACCTCGCCGCCAACAACTACACCGTGAACACGGTCGGTTCGCTGGACAAGGCGTACGAGGCGACCGTCCTCGACCTCGTCTGGGGCTTCTGGCAGTACCAGCCCGAATCGGCCTGCGCGGACGTCCCGGACGCGGCCACCGTCTCCGACCAGGCCCTCTTCGACTACGTCGACGCCGTCGGCGGCTGGTCGTCCTACGCCGACCAGGGCCTGGAGCGGTACACGCCGTACTACTACCAGGCGGGCACCCAGCTCGGTTCGCCCGACATCAAGCAGCCCTGGCTCGGCAAGCTGAGCCGCTACGGCTACCAGCCGCCGCGCAACTTCGTGCCGCGCTCCATCCCCATGAAGTTCGACAAGCGGGCCATGCCCGACGTGGACGGCTGGGTGCGCCACCACGCCACGCGCATGCTGTACGTGTACGGCGACAACGACCCGTGGGGCGCCGAGCGCTTCCGGCTCGGCAAGGGCGCGAAGGACTCGTACGTGCTGACCGCGCCGCACGCCAACCACGGCGCGAACGTCGCCGCGCTGACCGCGGGCGACAAGGAACTCGCCACCCAGCGGATCCTCGCGTGGGCCGGACTCTCCGGTTCGACGGCCAAGGCGCCGCACGACGCGAAGCTGGACCGGATCGACCCGGCCCGGGAGCTGACGCTCCGGCCGTGACCCGGCCGACGCCGTGACGGGGCGGCGGCCCTCCGCCGCCGCCCCGTCACAGCCGCACCGCGCACCCCACCGGATCGCCGCCGCCCAGGGTCACGTACAGCACCGTCGACGGCGGACACCGGTCGCGCGCCCGCACCGCCGACCGCACCCGGTACTGCGGCACGCGCTCGCCCGAGCCGTCGCAGGCCGTCTCCCGGACCTGGCCCTCGCCCGCCGCGTACACACAGTCGCCGACGACGGTGCGCGGCCCGCCCCCGCCGCCCGGGTCACCGGGGTGCGGGGGCTCCAGATTGCGCATGCAGGCGTAACCCCGGGCCGGGGCGGGCCGGTTCTCGCTGATGTGCAGCACGAAGTCGGTGCCGGCCGGGCAGGCCGGGCCGCCGGACGTGCCGCCGTCGTGACGGGCGAGCACCCGGGCGACGGCGCTCTCGCTGCGGCACGGCACCTCGCCGAACGAGGTCCGCCCCCGCGCACCGCACTCGTCCACCGCCAGGAAGACCGCCCCGTACCCGGACGGCGACGGTGCCACCCGCGTCGAAGGGGAGTTCGCCGCGTCGTCCGCCGCGCTCTGACAGCCGGCCAGCGCGAGTGCCACCAGCACCGCGCACCCCGCTTCCACCGCTCGCCCACGCATGACAGCCCCCCGGGTATGCCCGCCAAGCCTGGCCCGCGGACGCGGAGCACGCCAGAGACGCAGAGGGCTTTTCGCCCGATCGGGGGTGGTACGCCGGTAGTGCGGTCGTACGTCCCGTACGGACAGGGGGGTACGGAGCCGTCCCTGTCCGTACGGCGGGCCGGTACGACCGTGCGTCAGTACCGCAGCCCGTACCCGATCGGATAGAGCACCCGCGTCGGGTCGTCGGCCCGCTGCACCGGGACCGGCAGCCTGCCCCGCGGCTTGGCCGCACCCGTCAACACCCGTACAGCGGCCCGCAGTTCGACGTCGATCCACGAATACGCGGCCACGTGCGCGGCGGCGGCGCCGAGCTGGGCGACGTCGTAGGGATTGCGCAGGGACAGGGTGACGACCGGGACGCCGGTGGCGGCGACCGCGTTCACCAGCTTCTGCTGGGCGCTGCCCGCGGCCACGTTGTACGTGCCGATGACGACGGCGTCCCGGCCGGCCGCCGCGGCGACGGCCTGGTCGATCACGGCCTGGCTCGGGGCCGTGCCGGTCGCCAGCACCGTGGCGGAGAAGCCGCGTTCGGTGAGGGCGGCGCCGATCACCGTGGTCGGCGGCCCGTCGCTGAGCGAGGGCGAGGCCGGGTTGGCGCCGAGGACGAGGACGTTCTTGTGGGTGCGGCGGGAGAGCGGGAGCAGCCGCTCCTTGTTCACCAGGAGCGTCGTGGTGCGCTCGGCGATCCGGTCGGCGGCGGCCAGGTGCGCGCGGGTCCCGACGGTGCGGTCGACGTCGCCGTGCGAGACGTAGAGACTCTTGGAATCCTTGAAGAGCCCCAGCTTCGCCTTCAGGCGCAGGACGCGCAGGATCGATTCGTCGAGCCGGGCCTCCGTCAGCTCGCCGCTCTTCACGGCGGTCAGGACCGCGTTCCAGGAGACGTCCAGGGTGGGCGGGTTGAGGAGCTGGTCGACACCGGCCTGGAGCGCGAGCACGGGCACACGGGCGTCGCCGTACTTGGTCCGTACGCCCTCCATGCCGAGCGAGTCGGTGATGACGACGCCGTCGTAGCCGAGCTGTTCGCGCAGGATGCCGGTGAGGATCGGACGGGAGAGCGTCGCCGGGTCCTCGGCCGGGTCCAGGGCCGGTACGACGATGTGGGCCGTCATGATCGAGTCGATGCCGGCGGCTATCGCGGCCTCGAACGACGGCCTGTCCAGCTGCTCCCACTGCTCCCGCGTGTGCGTGATGACCGGCAGGCCGGTGTGCGAGTCGGTGGCGGTGTCGCCGTGTCCGGGGAAGTGCTTGGCCGTCGAGGCGATGTGCGCCGACTGGTAGCCCTTGACCTGGGCGGCGACCATCCCGGCGACGGCGTCGGGGTCGGCGCCGAAGGACCGGACGCCGATGACCGGGTTGGCCGGGTTGACGTTGACGTCCGCGTCGGGCGCGTAGTCCTGCACGATGCCGAGCGCGCGCAGTTCGGCGCCGGCGATCTGGCCCGCCTTGCGCGCGTCGGCGTGGCTGCCGCCCGCGCCGAGCGCCATCGCGCCGGGGAGCAGGGTGGCGGGCTTGCCGACCCGGCACACGATGCCGTGCTCCTGGTCGGTGGCGATCAGCAGCGGTATTCGGGAGGGCTGGCGCTGTCCGGCGCGCTGGATGCCGTTGCTGAGGTCGGCTATCTGGTGCGGGTCGCGGACGTTGTGCGCCCACTGGAAGTAGATGATGCCGCCGAGCTTGTACTTGTCGATCAGCTCGTCGGCCGTGCGCACCCCGATCTCTTTGAGGTTCGCGTCGATGTCGGCCTGGTCCGGGGCGTCGGCCGAGTGTCCGTACACCCGCATCACGAAGAGCTGGCCGACCTTCTCCTCCAGGGTCATCCCGGAGATGATCTTCTTGAGGGTCTTGTCGGAGGGGCCTGCGGACGCCTGGGCGGGTGCGGCGCTCAGGGCTGTCGCGGCGACACCCGCGGTGGTGGCGGCGAGCAGCGTACGTCTGGAGAGGTGGTGCACTTGCGCTCCTTCCGGAGGGAGGGCGGCGGGCACTTGCACGGGACTGAAGGAAACTTCCGCGCGCTATGAATATGGGGAAAGTTTCTGCCAGTCAAGGGTGTGGGTGTGAAGAGGGGCCGTCACCGGCGCGGTTGGAGGGGGGTGCGCCGGTGACGGCTTGCTGCCGGCCGCGTGTGCGGCGGAGAGGGTGGTCAGCGGTCGCAGCCAGCAGCGAGGCCGACACCGCACTGCGGAGACTCACCGGCAGCTTGCCCGTTTGACGCCCGCGCCCGCGCCCGGGTTCCCCCCTTTCGGGGGTTCCGGGAAGTTGGTGCGGGGGGTGTTTGTGGGGCTGTCGTTCGGCTGCGGCCCGGTGGGGGCTGGTCGCGCAGTTCCCCGCGCCCCTGAAACGAGCTCCGCTCGCCCAGGGGAGACTGCGCGCAGCGCAGCCTTAAGGGGCGCGGGGAAC
>NZ_JBEYYU010000098.1:0-21553 GCF_040645755.1 Streptomyces sp. NPDC046716 | reverse complement strand
GCTCACAAGTCGTTCACCCCATTAGGTGATGGCGAAATGCGGTTAGTTTCCGGAAGGTTCGCAAGCCCGTGCCGATATGCGTAACGCACCGCCTGAGCGCAGCCTCCCCTGGACGAGCGGAGCTCGTTTCAGGGGCGCGGGGAACTGCGCGAGAAGCCCCACCGGCCGGCACCCGGCCACGAGACCGGGAAACCCCTTTGCGGCCCCGTGGGATACTGAGCGGGACTCTGAAATCAGCCCCGACCAGAACGGCAGCCCTTACCCATGGCCTCGGTCACGTCCATCACCGCCAGCGTCCACCAGCGTCTCGCCGACGCCCTCACCTCGGCCCTGCCGGAGGCGAGCGGCGCGGACCCGCTGCTGCGACGTAGCGACCGGGCCGACTACCAGGCCAACGGGATGCTGGCCCTCGCCAAGAAGGCGAAGGCGAACCCGCGGGAGCTGGCCGCCCAGGTCGTCGAGAAGATCGTCACCGGTGATCTGCTCGCCGACGTCGAGGTCTCGGGCCCCGGCTTCCTGAACGTGACGGTGACCGACAAGGCGATCACCGAGACGCTCGCGGCGCGCGCCGCCGACGGCGACCGGCTCGGCGTGCCCACGAAGGACGCCCCGGGCCTCACGGTCATCGACTACGCGCAGCCGAACGTGGCGAAGGAGATGCACGTCGGCCACCTGCGTTCCGCGGTGATCGGCGACGCCCTGCGCGGCATGCTCGACTTCACCGGCGAGCGGACGATCGGCCGGCACCACATCGGCGACTGGGGCACCCAGTTCGGCATGCTCATCCAGTACCTGACCGAGCACCCGGCCGAGCTGGCCCCGGCCGACGAGGCCGACGGCGAGCAGGCCATGTCGAACCTGAACCGGATCTACAAGGCGTCGCGTGCCGTGTTCGACTCCGACGAGGAGTTCAAGGAGCGGGCCAGGAAGCGGGTCGTCGCGCTGCAGAGCGGCGACAAGGAGACCCTCGACCTGTGGCAGCGGTTCGTCGACGAGTCGAAGGTCTACTTCTACTCGGTCTTCGAGAAGCTCGACATGGAGATCCGGGACGACGAGATCGTCGGCGAGTCGGCGTACAACGACCTGATGCCGGAGACGGCGCGGCTCCTGGAGGAGTCGGGTGTCGCGGTGCGTTCGGACGGCGCGCTCGTCGTGTTCTTCGACGAGATCCGCGGCAAGGACGGCGAGCCGGTGCCGCTGATCGTGCAGAAGAAGGACGGCGGCTTCGGCTACGCGGCCTCCGACCTGTCCGCGATCCGCAACCGGGTCACCGACCTGCACGCCACGTCGCTGCTCTACGTCGTGGACGTACGGCAGTCGCTGCACTTCAAGATGGTCTTCGAGGCGGCCCGCCGGATGGGCTGGCTCAGCGACGAGGTCACCGCGCACAACATGGGCTACGGCACGGTGCTCGGCGCCGACGGCAAGCCCTTCAAGACGCGTGCGGGCGAGACCGTGCGGCTCGAGGACCTGCTGGACGAGGCCGTCGAGCGGGCGACCGCGGTCGTGCGGGAGAAGGCCGAGAAGGTGGGCCTGACCGAGCAGGAGATCGTCGAGAACGGCCGGTACGTCGGCATCGGCGCCGTGAAGTACGCGGACCTGTCGACGTCGGCGAACCGGGACTACAAGTTCGACCTGGACCAGATGGTGTCGCTGAACGGCGACACCAGCGTGTACCTGCAGTACGCGTACGCGCGGATCAAGTCGATCCTGCGGAAGGCGGGCGACTCCGCGGAGCCCGTCGCGCACCCGGAGCTCGTACTCGCCCCGGCGGAGCGGGCGCTCGGCCTGCACCTGGACGCGTTCGGCGATCTGGTCTACGAGGCCGCCGCCGAGTACGCGCCGCACAAGCTGGCCGCGTACCTGTACCAGCTGGCGTCGCTGTTCACGACGTTCTACGACCAGTGCCCGGTGGTCAAGCCGCGCCCGGCGCAGGAGGTCGTCGAGAACCGGCTGCTGCTGTGCGACCTCACGGCCCGCACCCTGCACCAGGGCATGGCGCTCCTCGGGATCCGTACCCCCGAGAAGCTCTGACCGCGACGTACGCCCGGCCGTCCCGGCCCTACCGCTGTTCCTGGCGCTCGATCCATTCGCCGCCGCCGAGGGGATAGTCGTAGCCGGGGCGGCCGACGTCCGCGCTGGTGCGGAACGGGGTGCCGCTGTTGTCGACGCGTACGGTGCCGCGCCGGCCCCCGCTGGAGTATTCGAGGGTGAGTTCCCAGCGCACGTCGTGCGCCTTGGTGTGGGCGACGACGTAGAAGACCTCCGGGTCGGACTCGCTCACCTTGTAGGGGAAGTCGCGCTGGCCGCCCTTGACGGTGACGGCGGGGCTGCCGTCGTCCAGGTCGACGTCGAAGGACTTGGTGTCGACGCCGCCGCCGCAGCCGACGCCCATCGAGTAGTCGTTCCAGGCGAGCGGCGCCGACTTGGAGACGACGCGGACGCGCAGCGCCTCCAGGACGACGGTCTGCGCGCCGGTGCCCTGGACGGTGAGCGCGACCTCCTGCTCGCCCGAGGAGACGGCGCCGTAGGCGGCGGCCCAGCGGGTCGCGTCCTGTTCGCCGGCGGGCGGTCCGACCTGGGCCGGTTCGCTGTCGACGAGGAAGTGCTGGCTGCACGGGCTGTCGTAGACGTAGGGGCGGGTATTGACGCTCAGCGGGGCGGCGGCGCCGCCGTCCGGGGCCTTGGTGTCGCCACCGGCCTCGGCGGAGGACGACGACGCGGTCGTGCTCGCCGATGGCTTCGACTTCTCGGAGGGGCTCGCGGAGGGTGACCGCGTGGCGGACGCCGACGGGTCGCGCTCCGCGCCGGTCCGCCCGTCGGCCGTGGCCCCGGCCGCCCGCTGCCGGTCCGCGTCGCCGCCCCCGCCGCCGAGGTTCACGGCGAGCACGACGGCCCCGGTGACGGCGGCGACCGCGATGCCCGCGATGACGGCGGTGCGCCTGCGGGATGCGGCGGCGGGACCGGGGGGCGCGACGACCTCCTCGTCCGGCTCCGGTACGGGTTCGGGCGCGGGGGCGGGGTCTGCTTTTCGTCCCCGCGCCGCGTCCGCCAGGATCCACCGCCGGTGCAGCTCCACCAGCTCCTCGGGGCCGGCCTTGCAGAGCCGCGCGAGCCGTTCCACCGGCGCGTACTCGGCCGGCACCGCGGTGCCGTTGCAGTAGCGGTGCAGGGTCGACGTACTCATGTGCAGCCGCTTCGCCAGCGTGCCGTAGCTCAGCCCCGAACGGTCCTTCAACTCCCGCAGCAGCTGCGCGAACCCGTCTCCAGACACCCGTTCCTCCATGCCCCCGCGTCCCATTCCGGCGTTCCAGGGGACCGGTGTTCCCCCAGGTCAGAGCCCGTTTCAGCGTTCCAGCGTGCCGAACTTCCGGTGAGTCGTGGCACCTGGGACGGATCACCCCGCAGGCTCTGGGTCATCCAAGCACCACACCGACCCGAACTCCCAAGGGGCTCAAGCGATGACCAGCATCCGCACCTCCCGCACCCGTCTGCTGACCGCCGCCGCGACCGTCGCGATCGCCGCGCTCTCGCTCACCGCCTGCAACGACGGATCGGGCGTCAAGGACGAGGGCGCGCCGGCCGCCTCCGCCCCCACGGCGTCCTCCTCCACCGATTCCAAGGGGGCGTCGAAGGCCCCGGCGGGCGACGAAGCGACGTCCGGCTCGGACTCCGGCAGCGGCTCCGGCTCCGGCTCCGGTACGTCGTCGAAGACATCGGGCGGCACCACGGCGAAGACCCCGGCGCGTTCGGCGGCCGCCGCGAAGCCGGTCACCTGCTCCGGCGCCAACACCAGGACGGTCGCGGCCCCGCTCACCCGGCCCGTCAACCACATGCTGCTCACGGTCACCAACACCGGCGGCAAGCCCTGCTACCTGTACGGCTACCCGGTCGTCCGCTTCGGCGAGGCCCAGTCGGTTCCGCCGGTCGTCGAGGACTCCAAGCCGCAGGCCGTGGTCACGCTGAACCCCGGTGAGTCCGGGTACGCGGCGGTGCTGCTGTCCGCCGCCGACGGCAGCGGCAAGCACGGCCACACCGAGAAGAGCCTGGAGGTCATGTTCCAGCCCCGCTCCATGAGCGGCTCGCTGCCCGCGACCGCCCACCCGGCGCTGCCCGCCGACGGCGCGTACATCGACGACTCCCTGAAGGTCACGTACTGGCAGCAGGACCTGGACAACGCCGTCCAGTGGTGACGCCCGCGGTGATGACGGCCGTGAAAGGCTCGCCCCATGCCGTACGTCGATGAACTGGCCGCCCGCGCGCGAGCCCTCGTGTCCCGGGGCCCGCGCCGCGTGCTCGGCATCGCCGGGCCGCCCGGCGCCGGGAAGTCCACCCTCGCCGGGTCCGTGGTCCGCGCGCTCGGCGACAGCGCGGTGCTGGTCCCCATGGACGGCTTCCATCTCGCCGACACGGAGCTGCGCCGGCTGGGCCGCGCGGACCGCAAGGGCGCCCCGGACACGTTCGACGCGTACGGGTACGGCGCCCTCCTCGACCGGCTCCGGGCGCCGCGCCCCGGCGAGACGGTCTACGCGCCGTCCTTCGAGCGGGAGCTCGAACAGCCGCTGGCGGGCGCGCTGCCGGTGGCACCGGAGATCCCGCTGGTCGTGACCGAGGGGAACTACCTCCTGCTCGACGAGGAGCCCTGGTCGACGGCGGTCCGCCCGCGCCTCGACGAGGTGTGGTGGGTGGCGGTCGACGACACGGTGCGGGTGGAGCGGCTGGTCGCGCGGCACGTGGAGTTCGGCAAGTCCCCGGCCGAGGCGCGCGCGTGGGTGGAGCGCTCGGACGAGGCGAACGCCCGCAGGGTGGCCCCGGGCCGCGACCGGGCGGACCTGGTGGTGGACCTGGACACCGGGCGGCTCAGCCCGCCCGCAGCTCCTGCTTGACCACCTTGCCGGAGGCGTTGCGCGGCAGGTCCGTGACGAACTGGACCGCCCTGGGCACCTTGTAGTTGGCCATCTCCCGCCGGGCCCACGCGATGAGGTCGTCGCCGGTGAGCACGGAGCCCGGCCGCCGCACGACGTACGCCTTGCCGACCTCGCCGAGCCGTCCGTCGGGGACGCCGACCACGGCCACGTCGGCCACGTCGGGGTGGACGCCGAGCAGTTGCTCTATCTCGGCGGGGTAGGCGTTGAAGCCGCCGACGATGAACATGTCCTTGATCCGGTCGGTGATCCGCAGGTTGCCGTCGTCGTCGAGGACGCCGACGTCGCCGGTGTGCAGCCAGCCGTCCTCGGTGATGACCTCACGGGTGGCGGCGGCGTCCTCGAAGTACTCCCGCATGACGTTGAAGCCGCGGACGAGGACCTCGCCGGGTTCGCCGGGCGCCGCCGCCACCCGCAGTTCGGTGCCGGGGATCGCCCGGCCCGAGGTCGACGCGATCGTCTCGGGGGCGTCGCCGCGGCGGCACATGGTGACGATGCCGCTGGCCTCGGTGAGCCCGTAGGCGGTCAGGACGGTGGCGACGTGCAGTTCGCCGCGCAGCCGCTCGACCAGGCGCAGCGGCACCACGGCCGCCCCGGTCACCACCACGCGCAGCGCCGACAGGTCGTGGGCGTCGCGGGCCGGGTGGTCGAGCAGCGACTGGTGCAGGGTGGGCGGGCCGGGGAGGACGGAGATGCGCTCGGCGGCGATGTTGGCGAGCACCGTGTCCACGTTGAAGACGGGCTGCGGGATCATCGTCGCGCCGCGCATCAGGCAGGCGATGACGCCGGCCTTGTAGCCGAAGGTGTGGAAGAAGGGGTTCACGATCAGATAGCGGTCCCCTTCGCGCAGTCCGGCGAGGTCCGCCCAGATCTCGTAGCCGCGCAACGTCTGTTCGTGGCTGATGACGGCGCCCTTGGGGCGTCCCGTGGTGCCCGAGGTGAAGATGATGTCGGAGGGCGACGAGGCCGCGATCGCGCTCGCGCGCTCGGTCACCTCCTGGGCCGCCACCTTCTCGCCGGCCGCGAGGAACTCCTTCCACGTCCGGTAGCCGGGTGCGTCGGGCGCGGTGTCGGCGAGGACCACCACCTCGTCCAGGTGCGGGAGTTCGGCACCCGCCTCCTGGGCGCGGCGCAGCGAGGCGACGTAGGAGGTGCCGAGGAAGGTGCCGGTGACGAAGAGCAGCCGGGCCCGGGAGCGGGCGAGGACGTCGGCGGCCTCGGCGCCCTTGAAGCGGGTGTTCAGCGGCACGAGGACGGCGCCCGCGCTGACCGCGCCGAGCGCGGAGACGATCCAGTCCAGGGTGTTGGGGGCCCAGAGGGCGACCCGGTCGCCGGGTTCGACGCCGGAGGCCACGCAGGCCGCCGCCGCCCGTTCGACGCGCGCCCCGAGCTCGGCGTACGTGATCCGGGTGCGTCCGTCGACCACGGCCTCCCGTCCGGCGTACCGCTCGACCGCGTCCCTGATCAGTCCCGGGATGGTGCCCCACGTCTCCGCGTTCATCGACCGACCTCCCACAACGCCGTACCCGACCCGTAGCTGACTATCCGTCAGATTAGCTGTAGCCTGACGCGCTGTCAGCCCAGAGATCCAGGTGCACAGGTGGGAGTGCCATGGTGAGCAGCCTCAAGGACGCGACAGCCATCGCCGGCATAGGACAGACGGCCTTCGCGAAGCAACTCCCCGAATCCGAGAAGACCTTGGCGTGCCGGGCGATCCTGGCCGCCCTGGACGACGCGGGCCTCGCCGCGTCCGAGGTGGACGCCTTCGCCTCGTACACGATGGAGGAGACCGACGAGGTCGAGGTCGCCAAGGCCGTCGGCGCGGGCGACGTCACCTTCTTCTCCAAGGTCGGCTACGGCGGCGGCGGTTCGTGCGCGACGATCGCCCATCTCGCCGCCGCGGTCGCCACCGGCCAGGCGAGCGTGGGCGTCGCCTGGCGCTCGCGCAAACGCGGCAGCGGCCCGCGCCCCTGGAAGAACACCGCCGTCCAGCTCCCCACCCCCGCCCAGTGGACGCGGCCCTTCGGACTGCTCCGCCCCGCCGACGAGATCGGCATGCTGGCCCGCCGCTACATGCACGAGTACGGCGCCACCCGCGACCACCTCTTCAACGTCGCCCTCGCCTGCCGCAACCGGGCCAACCAGAACCCGGCCGCCATGATGTACGAGCGCCCGCTGACCCGGGACATGTACATGAACGCCCGCTGGATCAGCGAGCCGCTCTGCCTCTTCGACAACTGCCTGGAGACGGACGGCGCGCTGGCCTGCGTCATCGTCTCCGCCGAGCGCGCCCGCGATCTGCGCCACAAGCCGGTCTACATCCACGCCGCCGCGCAGGGGCTGCCCGCCCAGCACCACGGCATGGTCAACTACTGGAACGACGACCCGCTCACCGGCCCCGCCTGGACGGCGGCCCGCCACCTGTGGAAGAACTCCGACCTCACCCCGCACGACGTGGACGTGGCCCAGATCTACGACGCGTTCACCCCGCTCATCCCGCTGTCCCTGGAGGGTTACGGGTTCTGCGGCCGCGGCGAGGGCGGCGCCTTCACCGAGGGCGGCGCCCTGGAGATCGGCGGCCGCCTCCCCGTCAACACGGGCGGCGGCGGCCTCTCGGAGGCCTACGTCCACGGCTTCAACCTGATCAACGAGGGCGTGAAGCAGCTCCGCGGCATCAGCACGGCCCAGGTCCCGGACGCACGGACGTGCCTGGTGACGGCGGGCGAGGGCGTCCCGACCTCAGCAGTGCTGCTGCGGAACTAGCCCGGACGCGCACCCGGCGCTGGGGGGCCGCCTTGCCCACCCTGCCGCCCTTGGCGGCAGATTGCCCAAGACGGGGGCACGAAAGCGCCCCGCCAGGGGCGCGGGGAACTGCGCGACCAGCCACGACGAGACCGGCACTCGGAGAGGAACCGCACATGGCAGACGCGACGACCGACCACCACCTGCTCGCCCCCGTACCGGACGACGACGGCGCCCCCTTCTGGGACTACGCCGCCCGGGGCGAACTGCGCATGCAGGCCTGCGCCGACCCCGACTGCGGAGAACTCCGCTTCCCGCCCCGCCCCTGCTGCCCGCACTGCCAGTCCTTCGACTCCGAGTGGCGCAGGATGAGCGGCAAGGGCCGCATCTGGTCGTACGTGATCCCGCACCCGCCCCTGCTCCCGGCCTACGCCGCCCTGGCCCCCTACAACGCGATCATCGTCGAACTCGCCGAAGCCCCCCGCATCCGCCTGGTCGGCAACCTGGTCGCCACGGCCGACGCCCCGCTGAACTCGGTCCCCCAGGACCGGCTGCGGATCGGCGCCAAGGTCCAGGCAGTGTTCACGGAGATCGACGGCGTGCACCTCCCCCGCTGGGTCCTGGAGCGGCCATGACCGTGGACGTGACCCGCGACAAGGAGACCGGGGTGGCCGTGGTCACCCTGGACCGCCCGCACCGCCACAACGCCCTGGACGCCGCGACGATCACCGAACTCGTCGCCGCCTGGCGGGAGTTCCGGCACGACGACGGAGTCCGGGCCGTCGTGCTCACCGGCGCGGGCGAGCGCGCCTTCTGCACGGGCATCGACCGCGGCCTGGACGTCCCGCAGCCCTCGTCCCCGTACTCGATGGACGATCCGCTCCTCACGGTCGGCCCGAAGGCCAACGACCTGTGGAAGCCGGTGATCGCGGCGGTGAACGGGATGGCGTGCGGCGGCGCGTTCTACCTGCTGGGCGAGGCGGAGTTCGTCGTCGCCGACGAGACGGCGACGTTCTTCGACCCGCACACCACGTACGGCATGGTCAGCGCGTACGAGGCGATCCATCTGGCCCAGCGCATGCCGCCGGGCGAGGTGGCGCGCCTCGCGCTGATGGGGTCGGCGGAGCGGATGTCGGCCCGGCGGGCGTACGAGACCGGCCTGGTCGCCGAAGTCACCGCGCCCGGCGCCGCGTTGGCGGCGGCGGTGCGCTGCGCGGAGACCGTCGCCGCGCACCCCACCGAGGCGGTGCAGGGCACCGTGCGGGCGGTGTGGGCGGCGACGGAGGCGGCCCGCGAGCGGGCCTTCGCACAGGCACCGCACCTGATCGCCCTCGGCAATCTGCCGCCGGACCATCAGGCGGAGCTGTTCAACTCCCGTGTGCAGGGCGGCCATACGACGCGTTAGGTGTGCAGCAGCGCCTCGGGGTCGACCTCGCAGTGGTCCACCACGGCGTCCGGGCGGTCGCCGCCGACCGGCACCTTCGTGGTGACCTTCCCGTTCGCCGGGACCTTGACCTCGTGGAAGAGCGCGTTGACCGTGCCGCCGGAGGAGTCGATGAAGGCGACGTGGACATCGAAGCGCACGGCCTTGCCGTTGGGGTTGGTGACCTCGACGGTGGCGTACCGCGCCGTGGCCGTGGCGCAGGTGATCAGGCGCGCGGTGCCTTCCCGCACGGAGCTGCCGCTGCCCGTCGGCGACGGCGTGGAGCGGTGGCGCGGCCGCCACGTGGAGCCGCCGCTGCCGTAGGAATCGTCGTCATCGTCGTCGTAGTGCGAGGATCCGGACGTTCCGCCCGACGTGCTGCTCGACGAACTGTCGTGGTCCTGCGACGAGCTGCTGCACCCGCCCCCGCCGCCACTGCTGCTGTGGTGGCGGCCGTGTCCCCTGGAGAAGCCCGTCAGCGCGAGCACCACCACGGCCGCGACAGCCGTCAGCTTCAGAATCCTGCGTCCCCGTGTCATCACGCCGGGCACCATACCCGGCACGGCACGCGGGGACGCCCCTCAGGCGCTAACGACTGGTGCCGGTCCCCTTCTCCGCGTCCAGCGCGTACACACAGCGGTCCTTGCTGCACGCGTAGACGACGCCGTCGGTGACGACGGGCGTTCCGGTGATCTCGCCGCCGGTCGCCAGCTTCCAGCGCAGCCGGCCGTCGTCCGCCTTCAGCGTGTAGAGGAGGTGGTCGGTCGAGCCGAAGTGGATCCGGCCGTCGGCGACGACCGGGGAGCCGACGATCTCGCCGCCGGCCTGGAACCGCCACTTCGGCGTGCCCGTCACCGCGTCCAGCGTGTAGAGCCCCTGCCCGCTGCCCACGTGGACGTGGCCGCGCGCGACGAGGACCGGGTCGACGGCCGCGGGCCTGGCCTCGGTCGCGATGCGCCAGCGGTCACGGCCGTCGGCGGCGTCGAGCGCGTACACCGTGCCGTGGTGGTCGACGAGGTAGACACCGCCGCCGGCGACCGCGGGCCCGGGCACGAACGCGGGCGGGCTCAGGAAGACGGCCGGCGCCTCGAAGTGCCAGCGCAGCTGCCCCGAGGCGATCTCGATGGCCAGCACCCGGGCGCCCGCGGCGACGTACACGCAGCCGTCGTCGGCCGGGGTCAGCCGGACCGGCACCCCGCCGCAGGACGCGGCGTCGCCGACCGGGTACGACCAGCGCTCCTCGCCGCTCCTGGCCTCCAGGGCGCGCAGCCGCGCGTCCTGCCACACGAAGACGGTGCCCTCGTGGACGACGGGGCCCGCCTCGGGCGTCTCGAAGTCGGTCTGGCAGCCGGTGAGCTCCCACAGCGGGTCGCCGCTGACGGCCTCGCGGGCCTGGGCGCCGCCGCCGCGGGTGCCGGTGACGACGGTGCCGTGGTCGGCCTGGACGGAGTAGACCCAGGCGTCCGTCTGGAGCCGCCACAGGTCGGAGCCCTCGCGGGCGTCGAGCGCCCACAGGGTAGGCCCGTCGGAGGCGTGGATGATGCCGTCGGCGACGGTCAGCGACCAGGCGACGTCGCGGGTCTTGAAGCGGCGGCGGCCGGTGGCCACGTCGAGGGCGTGCACCTCGAAGGAGGTGACGTAGACCAGGTCGCCGGCGACCTTGGGGGTGCCCCACACGTCGTTCGACATGCGGAACCGCCACGGCCGCCAGCCGGGCGGGCCCTCCGGGGCGGGCGCGGGCGCGGGCACCACCGGGTCGGCCGAACCGTTCACGGACGGCTTTCCGCGGGACCAGGACGCGGCGAGACCCGACTCGGCGGGCGGCGCCTGCACGGCGGCGGCGCGGGCGTCGGCGACCCGGGGGCCCGGCCCGATCGGGACCTGCGCCCCGGCCAGGTGGACCGGCCCGTCGGTGGCGCGGCCCGGCCCGACGGGCGCGGCGACCGGCGACGCGGCGGGCGAACCGCGCCAGCCGTCGGTCGAGACGGGTGACGGGGGCGGCTGCGGCGGCATCGCGGGCATCGGGCCCGGGGCGCGGGACGCCTGGGGGCGGACCACGGTGCGGCTGCCGCGGCGCGACTCGATCAGCGCGACGGACCGCTCGGGCAGCCACGCGGACGCGGTGCCGCTGTCGTCGCTGCCGGAGCCGAAGAGGTGCGGGGCGAGCTGGGCCTGGAGGTCGGCCGGGGACGGGCGCAGGCCCGCCTCCATCTTCATGCAGGCCTCGATCAGCGGACTCAGCTCGTCGGGCAGCCCGTCCACGTCGGGGCCCTCGCGCAGCAGCATGAAGACGGTCTCCACCGGGTTCGCCCCGTGGAACGGCGCGTGGCCGGTCGCCGCGAAGACCAGCGTGGAGCCGAGCGAGAAGACGTCGCTGGCGCCGGTGACGCTGCGGGAGTCCTTCGCCTGCTCGGGCGACATGTAGGCGGGGGTGCCCACCGCCACGTTCGTCATGGTCAGGCGGGTGTTGGAGACCCCGGACGCGATGCCGAAGTCGATCACGCGGGGGCCGTCCTCGACGACGAGGACGTTCGACGGCTTGAGGTCGCGGTGGACCAGGCCCGCGCCGTGGATGGACTGCAGCGCCTCGGCGATGCCGGCCGCCAGCCAGCGCACCGCCTGGGCCGGCAGCGGCCCGCACTCATTCACTATTTCCTCGAGGGAGGGCGCGGGGACGTACGCGGTGGCGAGCCACGGCACGGCCGCGCGCGGGTCTGCGTCGACGACGGCGGCCGTGTAGAAGCCGGACACCGCCCTGGCCGCCTCGACCTCGCGCGTGAAGCGGACCCGGAACAGCTGGTCCTCGGCGAGCTCCGTGCGCACCGTCTTGATCGCCACGCGCCTGCCCGAGGCCGAGCGGGCCAGATAGACCAGCCCCATGCCGCCCGCGCCGAGCCGTCCCAGGACCTCGAACGGACCGATCCGCCTCGGATCGTGCTGCGTCAGCTGATCCACCACTCGCCTGCCACCTCCCCGTACGGGGCCACCGCACTCACGGCCCCCGACAGCGTCTCACCGCCGAAGCGCTACGGCGGCACGCACCCCGATTCTTCCTGTCCGGGGCCCCGGTTGCGAACCCGGGGGCACATCGGGGTGTCTCACACCTCCCGTACGGCGAACAGGGCGCCCTGGTCGTCGGCGAGCACGGTCACCCGTCCGGCCCCGGTCGGGTGCGCCGCCACCCGTATCTCGCCGCCCAGGCGGAGGGCGTCGGCGGTGGTGGCCTCCAGCTCGGAGGTGCCGAAGTGGACCAGAAAACGCCCGGTCAGCGGCGTGCCGAGGGAGGAGCGGCGGCCGGCGACCGCGGTGGCCGGGGAGGGGTCGGTACCGGCGGGCGCCCAGAGACGCAGTCCGTCGGCGTCGCCGGTTCCTCCGGCGGAGCCCCCGGCCTCGTACGCGAAGACGCTCTCGTAGAAGACGTCGGCCCGTGCGGTGTCCCGTGCCAGCAGTTCCGTCCAGCAGAAGGCGGCCGGCTCCCCGGTCACCTCGAAGCCGAGGTCGCTGCCCGCCTGCCAGAGTCCGAAGAGCCCGCCGTCACGGTCGGTGACCAGCGCCATGGTGGCGGCCGTGCCCACGGAGAGCGGTCCGGTGACCACCCGGCCGCCGGAGCGGGTGATCCGGGCGGCGGTGGCGTAGGCGTCACGGACCGCGAAATGCACGGTCCAGGCCGGTCCCCCGCCGCCGAACAGCGGGGCGAGGGCGGCGACGGCGCGGTCCTCGCTGTACGCCGCCGTGTAGTAGCCCCGCTCGGCCCCGGCGCCCTCGTCGAAGGTCCAGCCGAAGAGATCCCCGTAGAACCGTTTGCCCGTCTCGACGTCCGGCAGCTGGACGTCGGCCCAGCACGGGGCGCCTTCCGGGAACGCGCTGCGCACGGGGGCCATGGCGGCACGCTAGCGACGCAGGTCAGGGCCACACTGTTCACATTCGAACGAATGGCCAATTCCGGTCGCTCCGGGTACCGGTTTCGACCGGTGACCGGTCCCGTTTCGTGGGCCCCAACCCCATTTGCAGTCGGTCAGATCGCGCTCCGATCACCCCTCGGTAAGCTGACGGCATGACAGGACAAGTACGTACCGTCGACGGTCGTGTGGCCGGACGGCGTGGTCAGGCAACACGTCAGAAGCTGCTGGAATGCCTCGGCGAGATGCTCAGCTCCTCGCCCTACCGGGACGTCAAAGTCATTGATGTCGCACGAAAGGCGGGCACTTCACCCGCGACCTTCTACCAGTACTTCCCGGACGTCGAGGGCGCCGTCCTGGAGATCGCCGAGCAAATGGCCGCCGAAGGGGCCGAGTTGACCGGCCTGGTGGCCGACCGCTCCTGGGTCGGCAAGGCCGGCTGGGCGACCGCGCAGGAACTCGTTGACGGGTTCCTGGAGTTCTGGCGCAAGAATGACGCGATCCTGCGCGTCGTCGACCTCGGTGCGGCCGAGGGCGACAAGCGGTTCTACAAGATCCGCATGAAGATCCTGAACTCGGTGAACAACTCCCTTGCCGACGCCGTCAAGGACCTTCAGGACAAGGGCAAGGTCGACAAGGACGTGAGCCCGGCGGCCGTGGCGGGCTCGCTCGTCGCGATGCTCGCCGCGGTCGCCTCGCACCAGCGGGGCTTCCAGACCTGGGGCGTCAAGCAGGCCGAACTGAAGCCGAACCTGGCGCTGTTGGTCCACCTGGGCGTGACCGGAAAGAAGCCGACGAAGTAGCGGCACTCCCTCCCCCTGGTCCTGTCGCACGGCGGCGGTTCGCGTCATCGGCGTGAGCCGCCGCCGTTGCCTTTGGGTCCGGTGCGCGGCACGTCCGCGTCAGGGCGTGCGCCGCTCCAGCCGGAACAGCCTGATCTCCCGGTCGATCCGGGCCTGATACGCGGCGTACGGCGGCCAGAACTTCAGGGCGGCCGCCCAAGCCTCCTCCCGCTCGGCCGAGTTGAGCAGCCGCGCGGTGACCGGAATGTCCTTCCCGCGCCAGTTGATCTCGACGTCGGGGTGGGCCAGCAGATTCGCCGTCCACGCCGGATGTCCGGGCCGTCCGAAGTTCGACCCGATCAGCAGCCAGGTACCCGGCCCGTCCGCGCTCTCCTCGGGCATGCAGGCGAGCGGCGTACGCCGTTCGAGGCCGCTCCTCGCGCCGCGCGCGGTGAGGATGACCCCGGGCAGCATCTGGGCGCTGACCAGCACTTTTCCCCTGGTCAGCCGGTGGACGGCGCGGTCCATGGCCGGGATGACGTGCGGCGCGAGCCGGGCGAAGGTCCGGGTCGACGACACCTTCTGCACGAGCCGGAGCCCCGGCGGCGCCATCAGGCGCTCACCGCGGCGGCCGGGCCGAACAGTCCCGCGCTCTGCGCGGCGCGGGCCCGCAGCAGGTGCACGGGCCCGAAGAGCAGCTCGTCGCCCGCGGCCCGCTTCAGATAGAGATGGGCGTCGTGCTCCCAGGTGAAGCCGATGCCGCCGTGCAGCTGGACGGCCTCGGCGGCGGCGGTGCGCAGCGCCTCCAGGGCCTGGGCGAGCGCGAGGGCTCCGGCCCGCTCGCCGCCGGGGTCGCCCGCGGCCCAGGCGGCGTAGTACGCGGCGGAGCGCGCCGCCTGCACCGTCACGTACACATCGGCGAGCCGGTGCTTGACCGCCTGGAACGAGCCGATGGGCCGCCCGAACTGCTCGCGCTCCTTGACGTACTGGACGGTCCGCTCCAGGGCCCGGTCGGCGGCGCCGACGGCGTCGGCGGCGAGCAGGGTGGCGGCGGTGTCACCGGCCGCGGCGAGCGCGGCCTGCACGTCGGCCCCTTCCTCGCCCAGCAACTCCGCCGCCACGTCGCGCAGTTCGACGCGGGCCTGCGGCCGGGTCTCGTCGAGCGAGGTCTGCCGGGTGCGGACGAGTCCGGCGGCGCCCTCGCGCACGAGGAACAGCAGGGTGCGGGAGCGGGCGAAGCCGCCGGTGTGCGCGGCGACCAGGAGGAGGCCCGCGCTGTGCCCGTCGAGGACCTGCTCGGCCTGCCCGTACAGGTGCCAGCCGCCCTCGCTCCCCTGGGCCCGGCGGGCCTGGACGCCGCCCGCGCGCCCGCCGCCGGCCCAGTCGCCGGTGTTCTCCGCGACCAGGCCGAGGGCCGTGGCCAGGCCGGTGCCGGGGACGGCGAGGGCCGCGGCGAGGCGGCCGCCGGCGATCTCCGGGAGCAGTGCGTCCCGCTGGGCGTCGGTGCCGAGCGCGGCGATCAGCGGGGCGGCGAGCCCGCAGGTCGCGAAGAGCGGGGAGGGCGCGAGGACCCGGCCCAACTCCTCCTGTGCGAGACAGAGTTCGGTGACGGTGGCGCCGACCCCGCCGTACCGCTCGGGCAGCGCGAGGCCCGGCAGGCCGAGGTCGGTGCCGAGTGCGCCCCACAGGGCGAGGTCGTGGCCTGCCGGGGTGCGGGTGGCGGCTTTGACGTCGTCCGGGGTGCAGCGTTTCGTGGTGAGTTCGCGCAGGGTACGGCGGATCTCCTGCTGTTCCTCGGTGAACGTGGCGTCCATGCGGGCCCCTTTCTGACGGGGCGTCATGTTAAGGCCCGGCGCCGCGCATGCCCAGACTTTCGAAGCACCCCGTCAGGGGCGCGGTTCCCCGTACCCCTGGCGGGGCTGACGGTGAACCCGAATCTGATGTACCGTCAGATTTATGACTGGCCCCCATCACAAGGTCGCCATCACGGGCATCGCCCTCTCCGACTGCGGCCGGGTCGACGAAGCCACCCCCTACGCCCTGCACGCCCAGGCCGCCCGCAGGGCCCTGGCCGACGCGGGACTCACCCCCGACGTGATCGACGGGGTCGCGAGCGCCGGACTCGGCACCCTCGCCCCGGTCGAGGTCGCCGAGTACCTGGGGCTCAAACCCCGTTGGGTGGACTCGACGTCGGTCGGCGGCTCCACCTGGGAGGTGATGGCGGCGCACGCGGCGGACGCCATCGCCGCCGGGCACGCCCGCGCCGTCCTGCTGGTCTACGGTTCGACGGCCCGCGCCGACATCAAGGCGAAGCGGCGCACCTCGAACCTGTCGTTCGGCTCCCGGGGCCCGCTCCAGTTCGAGGTCCCGTACGGGCACACGCTCATCGCCAAGTACGCGATGGCGGCCCGCCGCCACATGCACCAGTACGGGACGACGCTCGACCAGCTCGCCCAGGTCGCGGTCCAGGCCCGGCAGAACGCGGCGGCGAACCCGGACGCGATGTTCCGCGACCCGATCACGGTCGACGACGTGCTCGCCGGGCCGATGATCGCCGACCCGTTCACCAAGCTGCACTGCTGCATCCGCTCCGACGGCGGCGCGGCGGTGCTGATGGTCGCCGCGGACCTGGTGCCGGACTGCGCGACGTCCCCGGTCTGGGTGCTCGGCTCGGGCGAGCACGTCTCGCACACCACCATGTCGGAGTGGGACGACTTCACGGTCTCCCCCGCAGCGGTCAGCGGGCGGCTCGCCTTCGAGCGGGCCGGGGTGTCGCCGTCCGAGATCGACGTCGCGGAGATCTACGACGCCTTCACGTACATGACGCTGGTGACCCTCGAAGACCTCGGTTTCTGCGCCAAGGGCGAGGGCGGGGCCTTCGTCGAGAAGGGCCGGCTGCTGCGCGACGGAGAGCTGCCGACGAACACCGACGGCGGCGGCCTGTCCGCCCAGCACCCCGGGATGCGCGGACTGTTCCTGCTGGTGGAGGCGGTGCGGCAGCTGCGCGGAACGGCGGGCGGCCACCAGGTGCGCAAGCCCGACGGCTCGCTGCCCGCGCTCGCCGTGGCGTCCGGGACGGGTGGCTGGTTCTGCTCGTCGGGGACGGTGGTGCTCGGCCGGGAATGACCGGCCCGCGCTCTCACCGATGAGTTTCTTTGTCGGTCGCGGTCATCATGGGCGTACGGACGACGACCGACCCGAAGAAACCAGGAGACCTCCCATGCGTACGCTCATCAGCACCGCTTTCGTCTCGCTCGACGGCGTGATGGAGGCCCCGGGCGGCGAGAGCGGCTACCGCAACGCCGGCTGGACGTTCAAGGACATCGAGTTCGTGCCCGAGGCCTTCGAGATCAAGGGCCGGGAGCAGAAGGAAGCGGCGGCGATGCTGCTCGGCCGGGCCAGCTACGAGGCGTTCAGCCCGGTGTGGCCCGGCATGGAGGAGTTCGGCGACTACAAGGACCTGCCGAAGTACGTCGTCTCGACCACGCTCACCGAGGACGCGCTGGTCTCCGACTGGGGCCCGACCACGATCCTGCGCTCGCTCGACGAGGTGGCCGCGCTGAAGGAGACCGAGGGCGGTCCGGTCATCGTCCACGGCAGCATCGCCCTGAACCACGCCCTCTCCGACGCGGGCCTCATCGACCGCTACCACCTGCTGGTCTTCCCCCTGCTCCTCGGCGCGGGCAAGCGCCTGTTCAGCACCGCGGACCAGGACACCCGCAAGCTGCGGCTCGTGGAGCAGGAGGCGTATGCGAACGGGGTGCAGAAGCAGGTCTTCGACGTGGTCCGCTGACCCCGCGGCACCGTGGCGGGCCCGTCGCGCGGCCGCATCGCGGGGACAATCACCCCATGACGACCGACCTTCAAGCCCTGCTGCGGTCCCTGCGCGTCTGGGACACCGAGCTGCCCGCCTTCGACCCCGGGGCCGCCCCGGCCGAGCCGCTGCCGCTGTTCGTGGAGTGGTTCGCGGCGGCCGTGGCGGCCGGGCAGACCGAGCCGCACACCCCCTCGCTCGCCACCACCGACGCCGAGGGCCGGGCCGATGTCCGTACGGTGATGCTGCACGGCGCCGACACGGCCGACGGCTGGACCTTCGCCTCGCACGCCGGCAGCGCCAAGGGCCGCCAGCTCGCCGCCCGCCCGTACGCGGCGCTCGGCTTCTACTGGCCGGTGCAGGGACGGCAGATCAGGGTGCGCGGCCCCGTCCGCACGGCGCCCGCCGAGGTCGCGGCCGCGGACCTGCACGCCCGCTCGACCGGCGCGCTCGCCGCCGCGCTGACCGGCCACCAGAGCGAAGTCCTGCCGTCCGTCGAGGAGTTGGACCGGGCGTCGCAGGCGGCGTGGGAGCGGGCACAGCGCGAGCCGGACGCCCCGGTCGCGTCCTGGACGGCGTACGCGCTCCAGCCGGACGAGGTGGAGTTCTTCCAGGGGGACGCTCGGCGACGCCATGTGCGGCTCAGGTACCGCCGCGCGGACTCCGGTTGGGTCAAGGAGCTGCTGTGGCCGTGACCGGCGGGGTGAACGCCAGGACGGTGAAGTCCCGCACCGGGCGGTAGCCGAGGCGCTGATAGAGGGCGTTGCTCGTCGGGTTGGCCAGATCGGTGAAGAGCAGCACCTCGTCGGCGCCCCGCTCCACCGCGACCCGGCTGACCTCGGCCGTGACGGCCCCCGCGTAGCCCCGGCCGCGATGCGCCTTCGGCGTGAAGACGGAGGCGACGCGCACGCTCCCGGCGGCGGGCCGGGTGGCCGCGGCCATCGCCACCGGTGTGCCGTCGACCACCTCCCACAGCGTGACCCCGCCGTACGGGAGCCGGGAGTCGGTCCAGGCCAGGGCCTGCTCCTCGGTGAACTCGCCGGGAAGTCCCCCGTGGGCCTCGTCGCCGAAGTCCTTGATCCAGCCCGCCACGCGGGCCCGGTCCGCCGCCCCGGCCACCCGGGCCCGGCCCCCCGGCGCCGGGTCGGGCGGGGTCAGCCGGTCGAGCCGGTACAGCCGCTGCGCCGCGCGCTCGTCGACCGTGCCGCCCGGGTGCCGCTCCAGCCAGGCGCCGGCGACGGCACGGGCACCCTCCACCGGTCCGTTCACCGCGGAGCAGCCCTCGCCGTCGAGCGCTGCGACCAGGGACCGTGCGGCGCCGGGCCCGAGCGGGCCGACCACCGCGGGAGACGGCGGCGTCCACAGAAAACTCCCCGCGACCCGCCCGCCCGCGACCCGCCACACCCCGAACCGCGGCCGCACCCCGGCGAACCTCGGCTCCCCGGCGAGCAGGCCCGCGGTGACGCTCAGCTGGACGGTGTGCAGGGCCCGGTCGGCGCGCAAATAAGGTCCGGCGGCGCGCTCGAACTCCGCCGGGTCCGTGGTGAGTTCCCAGGTTCCGGCGGCGGGCTGCGCGGGCGTCGGCGTCATCCGTCCATGATGGCGACGCCCCCGGCACCCCGCACCCGAGTTACCCGCCCGCCCACGGCCGGAACACCGGCACCGTCACCCCGCCGTCGCCCTCGCCCTTGCCCTCGCCATCGCCGTCCGCGCGGAAGCAGACCTCCAGTTCCATCCCCACCCGCAGCGCCGCCTCCCCGCACTCCACCACCTCGGTCATCATCCGCGGCCCCTCGGCGAGATCGACGACCGCGGCGACGTACGGGGTGCGGGTGCCGAAGGGCGGCAGGTCGTTACGGTGCACGACGGACCAGGTGTAGAGGGTGGCCCGGCCCGACGCGGGCCGCCAGTGCACGTCCTCGCTCCAGCAGTACGGGCAGAACTCGCGCGGATAGTGGTGCCCACGCCCGCACGCCGCGCAGTGCCGCAGCAGCAACGTGCCCTCGGCGGCGGCCTCCCAGTAGGGGCGGGTGAAGGCGTCGACGTCGGGCAGGTCGAAGCGCGGTGGCGAGGCGCCCATCAGAACAGTCCGATCGCGTGGTCGAGGGACCAGGTCTGCCAGGACACGGCGCCGAGCGCGACGACCGAGATCAGCCCCATCATCGCGTTCTGCCCCTGCTCGGCCCAGTCGTGGATCATGAGCGTGAAGTACAGGAGGTTCAGGAGCAGCCCGCCCACCAGCGCGACCGGCGTCAGGAATCCCAGCACCAGGCCGAGTCCCAGGGCGAGTTCGGCGTACACGACCACGTACGCCATGGTCTTCGGCCGTGGCTTCACGACGACGTCGAAGCCGCTCCGGACGGCGTTCCACCGGTGCTTGCCCGCGACGTCGGCGGCCCACGCGATCCCGGTGCCGCGCTCGAACCAGCCCTTCTTGTCCTTGTGCCGCCAGCTCTCCAGCCACCACAGGCCGAGCCCGATCCGCAGCACGGCGAGCCACTCGGCCCCACTGAGGCCCATCGCATCCATGAAGTCCGGCCCCTCCTCGCGTATCTGACGGTACGTCAGTTCACCGCATCCGCCCCTCGCCCGCAAGGGCGCGGACGGCCCCGGCACCCCGTGATCAATCCGCAACCGGTTTCCTCTTTGACCGGACCCCATCAAACGGAACGTCGATCTACGCTCCGCTCATGACCGACGCCCATCCCACGCCGGCCCGCAGCCACGAGCGCCCTCCGGTGTACGTCATCGGCGGCGGCCCGGGCGGCCTCGCCGCGGCCGCGAGCCTCAGGGCCCACGGCGTACGCGCCGTCGTGCTGGAGAAGTCGGACCGCGTCGGGGCCTCCTGGCGCGCCCACTACGACCGGCTCCACCTGCACACCACGCGCCGCCTGTCCGCGCTGCCCGGCCTGCCCATCCCGCGCCGCTTCGGCCGCTGGGTCTCCCGCGACAACGTCGTGCGGTACCTGGAGAAGTACGCCGAGTTCCACGATCTGGAGGTGGTGACCGGCGTCGAGGTGACACGCGTCGACCGCACCGCCGACGGCACCGGCTGGCACCTGCGCGCCAGCGGCGGCCGCGAGCTGACGGCGCACGCCGTCGTCGTCGCCACCGGCTACAACCACACCCCGCGGCTGCCCGACTGGCCCGGCAGGGCGACGTTCACCGGCCGGCTCCTGCACGCGAGCGAGTACCGCAATCCGGCCCCCTACGCCGGACAGGACGTCCTCGTCGTCGGCGTCGGCAACACCGGCGCGGAGATCGCCGTCGACCTGACCGAGGGCGGCGCCGCCCGGGTCCGGCTCGCCGTGCGCACCGCCCCGCACATCGTGCGCCGCTCCACGCTGGGCTGGCCCGCCCAGCTCACCGGCATCCTCTGCCGCCGCCTCCCGGTGTCCCTGGTGGACCGACTGGCCGTGCCGCTCGGCAAGTTGAGCGTCCCGGACCTCTCCGCCCAGGGGCTGCCGCGCCCGGACACGGGCCTGTACGCGCGGGTGCGGGAGGGGTCCATCCCGGTGCAGGACGTCGGGCTCATCGACGCGGTCCAGCGCGGGAAGGTCGAACCGGTGGGCGCCGTCGAGTCGTTCGACGGCGACACGGTGGTCCTGGCGGACGGCACCCGGATCACCCCCGACGCGGTGATCGCCGCGACCGGCTACCGCCAGGGTCTGGAGGACCTCGTCGGCCACCTCGGCGACGTACTGGACCCGCGCACCGGCCGCCCGCGCACGCCCCATCCACTGCCCGGCCTCTACTTCCAGGGCTACACGAACCCGATCTCCGGCATGTTCCGCGAGATGGCCCGCGACGCCGACCGCATCGGCAGGGCGGTGGCCAAGACCTCCTGACGGCCGGTGGCCGCTTCTCGCGCAGTTCCCCGCGCCCCTGAAACGAGCTCCGCTCGTCCAGGGGAGGCTGCGCGCAGCGCATGCCTCAGGGGCGCGAACACCGGTAGTCCGCCGGATACG
>NZ_JBEYYU010000097.1:0-21726 GCF_040645755.1 Streptomyces sp. NPDC046716 | reverse complement strand
GACACCCGGCCCGGCGGACGACGAAGCCCCTTACGCACAGGCCGAGTTGGCCCAGGACGTGCTCGCCCAGGTCGCGGCGCTCGACACCCCGCGGGCAGGGGCGCGGGGAACTGCGCGACCAGCCACGACGCGACCGTCAGCCGAACTGGAGTGACCTCTTCGCCAGGCCCATCCAGAAACCGTCGATCACCGACCGCTGCGCCCCCAGCTCGCCGGAGGCCTCCGCCGCGCCCATCGTCACGAACAACGGAGCGAAGTGCTCGGTGCGCGGATGCGCCAGCGTCCCGGCCGGCGACTTGTGCGTGAAGTCGAGCAGCGCGTCCACGTCCCCGGCGTCCAGCGCCTGCCGCCCCCAGTCGTCGAACTCCGCCGACCACGACGGAATGCCGCCCTGCCGCAGCGCGGCGAGGTTGTGCGTGAAGAACCCGGAGCCGACGATCAGCACCCCCTCGTCCCGCAGCGGAGCGAGCCGCCGCCCGATCTCCATCAGCTTCTGCGGGTCGAGCGTCGGCATGGAGACCTGGAGGACGGGGATGTCGGCGTCCGGGTACATCTCGACGAGCGGGACGTACGCGCCGTGGTCGAGCCCCCGGTCCGGCACGTCCTGCACCGGAATCCCCGGAGCACGCAGCAACTTGCGTACGGAGTCGGCCAGTTCGGGCGCGCCCGGAGCCGCGTACGTCACCTGGTAGTAGTGCTCGGGGAAGCCCCAGAAGTCGTAGACGAGCGGAACCGTCTCGACGGCGCCGAGGGCCAGCGGGGCCTCCTCCCAGTGCGCCGAGACCATCAGGATCGCCTTGGGCCGGGGCAGACCGGCCGACCACGCGGCGAGCTGGCCGGGCCAGAGCGCGTCGTCGGCGAGCGGCGGGGCGCCGTGGGAGAGGTAGAGCGCGGGCATGCGCTCGGGGGCCATGGGGACGGACACGACGACCTCCTTGAAGTTTCAAGCGTTGCTGTACCCAAAAGTACTCGCCGGTTGTTTAATATTCAAGAAGGAGGTCTTTACGATGGATGCCATGGAGCCGAAGAGCAGCGCGGACAGCAGCACCGAGCCCGAGTGGCTCACCGAGGACGAACAGCACATCTGGCGGGCGTACCTCCATGCCACCACGCTCCTGGAGGATCACCTGGACCGCCAACTCCAGCGCGACGCGAAGATGCCGCACGTCTACTTCGGGCTCCTGGTCAAGCTGAGCGAGTCCCCCCGGCGACGGCTGCGGATGACGGAGCTGGCGCGGGACGCGAAGATCACCCGCTCCCGCCTCTCGCACGCGATCGCCCGCCTGGAGGCGAACGGCTGGGTGCGCCGCGAGGACTGCCCCTCGGACAAGCGCGGCCAGTTCGCGGTGCTCACCGAGGAGGGTCTCGGCGTCCTGGAGCGGACCGCGCCGGGCCATGTGAAGGCCGTCCGGCACGCGCTCTTCGACCGGCTCGACGCCGAACAGCAGAAGTCCCTCGGCGAGATCATGCGGATCGTCGCCGAGGGACTTCAGCCGAAGGAGGCCGGGGCGGACCTCCCCTGGCTCAGGTGAGGCCGTCCCGACCCCGGGGTCAGTGCGCGATCACCGGCACCTTGAACTCGTCCTCGACGCCGTCCCCGTCGCCGGAGGCGGAAGCGGCCGAGGCCGCGCCGACACCCGGGACACCGGTGTTGATGAGGGTGAAGGCGATCGTCGCCGAGACCAGCAGGATGCCGACGGCCCACCAGATGGCGTGGGTGTAGCCGCTCACCAGGGCCTGCGCCTGGAGGAGCTGCGCGTTGCGGGCACCGGCGGCGTGGTCCACCAGGTACGCGGTGGTGGCCGAGGCGGCGATCGTGTTCAGCAGGGCGGTGCCGATGGCGCCGCCGACCTGCTGCGAGGTGTTGACCATCGCGGAGGCGACACCCGCGTCCCGCGCCTCGACGCCGATCGTGGCGAGCGACATGGCGGGCATGAACGCCGTACCCATACCGAGGCCGAGCAGCAGCTGGGCCGGCAGGATCAGCGCCGGGTAGGACGCGTCGACCGTCAGCTGGGTCAGCAGGCCCATGCCGAGCGCGGCGACCAGGAAGCCCGGGCCCATCAGCAGCCGCGGCGGGACGCGGGTCATCAGGCGGGCGCCGATCTGGGTGGAGCCCGTGATCATGCCCGCGATCATCGGCAGGAACGCGAAGCCGGTCTTGACCGGCGAGAAGCCCTTCACGACCTGGAGGTAGTAGGTCAGGAAGAGGAACAGGCCGAACATGCCGATGACGGCGAGACCGAGCGAGGCGTAGACACCGCCGCGGTTGCGGTCGGCGACGACGCGCAGCGGCAGCAGCGGGTGCTTGACCCGGGCCTCGACGGCGACGAAGGCGAGCAGCAGCACGGCCGAGGCGACGAACATGCCGATGGTGGTCGCGTCGGACCAGCCGTTGGTCTCGGCGCGCGTGAAGCCGTAGACGAGGGAGACCAGGCCGAGCGTGGACAGCAGCACGCCGGGGATGTCGAGCGGCGAGCGGTTGCGGCCGCCGGCCGGCTCACGGATGACGAGGACGGCACCGGCCGCGGCGACGATCGCGAACGGGATGTTCACGAAGAACGTCCAGCGCCAGTTCAGGTACTCGGTGAGGAAACCGCCGAGGATCAGGCCGACGGCGCCACCGCCACCGGCGATCGCACCGTAGATGCCGAACGCCTTGGCGCGCTCCTTGGCGTCCGTGAACATCACGGCGAGCAGGGAGAGCGCGGCCGGGGCGAGCAGCGCGCCGAAGAGGCCCTGGAGGGCCCGGGCGCCGAACATCATGGCCTCGTTCTGCGCGGCGCCGCCGATGGCGGAGGCGAGCGCGAAACCGATCAGGCCGGTGACGAAGGTCTGCTTGCGGCCCCACAGGTCTGCGATGCGTCCGCCGAACAGGAGCAGGCCGCCGAAGGCGAGCGCGTAGGCCGTGATGACCCACTGCTTGTTGCCGTCGGATATGCCGAGGTCGCTCTGGGCGGCGGGCAGGGCGATGTTCACGATGGTGGCGTCGAGGACCACCATCAGCTGGGCGAGCGCGATGAAGACGAGAGCCTTCCAGCGTCGCGCGTCGGGTGCCGTGTCAGGCAAGGGCGTACCCACAGCGGGACTCCAAGTCGTGAATAAGCGTGAGAATTCGGGTGCGTACGGACGTGTACGGCTGCCCGGGAAACGGGTGCGGAGATACGGGCTCGGGCGAGGAGCTAGTCCTGGCGGAGGTCCTCCAAGGTGGCGGCCTCACCCGGGAGTTCCGAGCGGGCGGGTGTCATCAGGCCGTCGAGGAACAGCTGCAGATGACGGTGGACGTAGCGGTCGAAGCCCAGGCACGCGGTGCCCGGCAGTGGCCTGGTGAGCTGGGAGAGGGCGACCATCAGGTCCCCGACGCCGACGTCGGGGCGCAGTCGCCCGGCCGCGTGGGCGCGGCCGATGAGGTCCTCGATGGCGGCGGTGAGCCGGTCCAGGGAGGCGACCACCTCGGGGTGGTCCTTGTCGAAGGTCGCGTTGAGCAGCGGGCACAGCGCGCCGATGCGCTCGTCCGCGGCGGCGTGCACGAAGCCGCGCAGCACCTCGAAGGAGTCCTCGCCGGCTTCCTCGGCGGCGAGCGCCCGCTCCGCGTGGTCCGTCACATGGTCGGTGACGGTGAGGACGACGTGGTGCAGCAGCTCTCCGCGGTCCTTGAAGTTCCGGTAGAGCGTGGCGTTGCCGACGCCCGCGCGGCGGGCCACCTCGTCGAGCGGGAGCTCCGTCCCGTGCTCGACGAGCAGCTCGCGCGCGGCCGCCACGATCCGCTCCCGGTTGCGCACGGCGTCGGCCCGCGGGCGCGGGGCGCGGCGCTGCGGCTGCTCGGTCACGGGGGCGGTGGCCACCACGGTCTCCTTCGTCAGGGATCTCGTACGGGATCTGGGGGCGTGAAGCGGGGAGCCGGTCCCCGCTTCATCGGACATCTAGCCAAACGGGGAAAGCGTCCCCGGTTATTTCCCGCCCCCATGTGACCTGGCTCACATGCCTCCGGCCGCGGAAACCCACGTTCGGCGCACCCAGCGCGCGACCCGCCGCACCTCGTCACAGGGTGATCGAAACGGACCCCGGACCACGACGGTGAGGCGGATCGGATGCGGCAGCAGATACGCAGGGGCCGGCGCGGCGCGCTGCTCGCCGGGGCCACCGCCGTGGCCCTCGCGCTGACCATGACCGCCAGCACCGGCCGGACCGTCGACAGCCGCACGACCGCCGCGGGACCGGTGGCGCTGGCCCGGGCCACCTCCCTCGGCTCCTGCATGATCCGGGGCGCGCTGGGCGTCCAGATGTCGGAGGGCGTGCCCACCTCCTCCGGCTACGCCCGCTCGACCGGCACCGTCCACGCCCTCAATCTGATGGTGGACTTCCCCGACGCCCCCGGCGAGGACCGCGCCACGGACCGGCTCGCGGAGTTCTTCCCGCAGACCCAGCGCTGGTTCGCCACCGCCTCGTACGGAAAACTCGACTACGTTCCCGAGGCCCCGGTCGAGCACTGGCTGCGGATGCCGAAGCCGTTCAGCGCGTACGGGATAGAGCGCGGCGCCCCCTTCGACCCCGGCTACCGCGAGCTGGTCGACGACATCGTGGCGGCCGCCGACCCCGACGTGGACTTCCGCGCCTACGACCTCGTGAACGTCCTCGTCACCCCGAACGCGGGGCCCTCCGCCCTGGACACCGTGCTGTCCGTGACCTTCGCCGGGAACCACGACGCCCCCGTCGCCGACGGGGTGCCCCTGTCGAACATGTCCTTCGTGTACTCCCGCCAGGACGACGGCTCCGGCTCCTACGCGGAGACCGGGTACCGCGTCCTGCCGCACGAGAACGGGCACGTCTTCGGTCTGCCCGACCTCTACACCCAGGACGGCGGGGGCGCCGTCGGGCACTGGGACATCATGAGCGAGGACTGGGGCGTGGGGAACGATCTGCTCGGCTGGCACAAGTGGAAGCTGGGCTGGCTCGACGACTCCCAGATCCGCTGCGCCGCCCAGCCGGGCACGACCCAGCACGTGCTCTCGCCGATGGGCGCGCAGGAGGGCGGTACGAAGATGGCGTTCGTGCCGCTGACCGGGAAGACCGGGTACGCGGTCGAGGTGCGGACGGCCGGGGGCAACGACGAGGCCGTGTGCCGGCCCGGAGTGCTGATCTACCGGGTCGACGCCGATGTCGACACCGGGCACGGGCCCGTCACCGTCGAGGACGCGACGCCGGATTCCGGGGGCTGCACGCGCCGCCCCAACGTCCACGCCGAACTCTCCGACGCCACGTGGCGCCCCGGCGAGGTCTTCCGGGACCGCAGGTCGGGGGTCCGCATCGCGGTGACCGGAGTGGACGCCGCCGGCGATTACCGGGTCTCCGTGACCCGGAAATAGGGCCGAGTGCGGCGCCGTCGTGGCTGGTCGCGCAGTTCCCCGCGCCCCTGGGTCGTACGTCGACTGACGGCCGGTGGCCGCTTCTCGCGCAGTTCCCCGCGCCCCTGGAAGCGAGCTCCGCTCGCCCAGGGACGCCAGGGTGAGGCTGCGCGTCAGCGCACGCCTCTGATGAGATGGCGCACGAAGTGCGCATCTCAGGGGCGCGGGGAACTGCGCGACCAGCCACGACGCGACCCGCAGCCGACAACCCACCCGTCAAAGCAACCCGCGCCGCAACTCCCGCTTCAACACCTTCCCGGTAGCGTTCCGCGGCAGCGCAACGTCCTGCACCACCACCCGCTCAGGCACCTTGAACCCGGCCAACGACAGCGCGGCGAACGCGCGGAGGCCCGCAGAATCCAGCCCCGAGCCCACCCGCGCCCGCACCACGGCCGCGACGACCTCCCCCAGCACCGGATGCGGCACGCCGACGACCGCCGCCTCCAGCACATCGGGATGCCCGTGCAGCACCCCCTCGACCTCGACGCAGTACACGTTCTCCCCGCCCCGGATCACCATGTCCTTGATCCGGTCGACGACGCTGATCAGCCCGTCGGAGATCTCGGCGAGGTCCCCGGTCCTGAACCACCCGTCATCGGTGAAGGCGGCCGAGGTCGCGCCGGGATCGTCCCAGTAGCCCCGGATCAGACACTGTCCCCGCAACCACAGCTCCCCCACCTCCCCGTCACCGAGCACCGCCCCGCCCGGATCGACGACCCGCGCCTCGACGGCCGGCGCGGGCCGCCCCACGCTGCCGGGCACCCTGCGGTACTGCTCGCCGAAGTTGGCGCTGATGCCGCCGAGCGTCTCGGTGAGTCCGTAGCCGTTGCGGGGTTCGATGCGGTCGCCGAAGCGGGCGGTGAGCCGGGCCACCAGCTCCGGCGGCGCGGCGGCCCCGCCCGTGTTGAACATGGTCAGGGTCGGCAGGTCGTCGTCCAACTCGTCCGCACGGGAGAGGAGTTGAAGCGCCGTCGCCGGGACGCCGCCGAAACTCCCGATGCCGTGCTCCCGGATCAGCGCGAGCGCGGCATCGGTGTCCCACTTGCGCATCAGCACGAGGGTGCCGCCCGCCGCCATGGCCGCGTAGAACCCGGTGAAGGCCGCGACGTGGAAGAAGGGGAAGGTGAGCAGCCCGGGAAGGAGCGGCCCCTGCCCCGGCATCACCCCGCGGCCGAGCGAGGAGAGCGCCGCGAAATAGCGGGGGTTGGCGATCGCGGCCATGTGCGCGTGGTGGGTGGCGACGGCGCCCTTGGGGCGGCCCGTCGTGCCCGAGGTGTAGAGGATCGTGGCGTCCGCCTCCGGGGAGACGTCGACGTCGGGCGGCCCGAGCAGCGGATCGGCGACGGGCAGCTCGGCGTACCGCTCGACGCGCGGCCCGACCGCCTCGCGGCCCTCCTCGTGACAGACCAGCGTCCAGGGCCGTACGCCCTCCTCGGCGGCGGCCAGCCAGGGCGCGACGCGCTCGTACCGCTCCCCGTCGACCAGCAGCACCCGCGGGCGGCAGTCGTCGAGGGCGTAGGCGATCTCGTCCGCGGTCCACCAGGAGTTCAGCGGCACCGCCACCAGACCCGCCAACTGGGCGGCCCAGAAGCAGACTTGCCACTCCGGGTGATTGCGCATGGCGACGACGGCACGGTCGCCGGGCCGCAGCCCGTAGCCGCCCTCGTCCTCGGCGGCCAGGAAACGGCGGGCCAGCGCGCTCGCGCCCGCGAAGAACTCGCCGTACGTGAGCCGGCCGCTGTCGGCGATCAGGAACGGGGTGTCGCCGAACGCCCAGGTCGTCTCGGCGAACTCCCGCAGCGTGCGCGGCCCGTCGGCGTAGGAGAGGCGTCCGGCCTCGTCCGTCACGACGGCGAAGGGCGCACCGGGGGCGGTGAGCAGGGCTTCCAGGGCTCTCAGGTCTTCCGGGGACGAGGCCATACCGGACGGTACGTCCCGGTCCCCGCCCTGCGTCAAGGTGCCTGCACAGCCCACCCTTCGGCCGCCTCCCGACTGCATTCGGCAAGCGTCCCCCGTTCGAGTGACAGGCGGTCTCCCGGTGTGCAACGCTCCGTGTCTGGAAACCGGTCCACCAGTGGAGTCCTCGGAATCCCGCTGGGAGAGGTGAGTTCCCCCCATGGCCACGCACAGCAACAACCCCAAGCACGGCAACCTGCCCCTGGAGACCACGGAGTTCATCGGCCGGTCCCGGCAGACGGACGAGGTCCTGGAGGCCTTCGGCACCGCACGACTCGTCACCCTCACCGGCCCGGGGGGCATCGGCAAGACCCGGATCGCGCTGCGGGCCGCCGCGCGCACCGCGCCCGGACTCGCCCAGGGGGCCTGGCTGGTGGAGCTCTCCCCGGTCCTCTCCCCCGACCTGCTGGAACACACGGTCGCGGGCGTCCTGGGGGTGGCCGACCAGACGAACCGCCCGCTCATCGACGTCCTGTCGGACTATCTGCGCGAGCGCGAGCTGCTCCTCGTCCTGGACACCTGCGAGCACCTCGTCAAGGAGTGCGCCGAGCTGGCCAGGACGCTGCTCGCGGCGGCGCCCGGCGTGCGCATCCTGGCCACCAGCCGGCAGGCCCTCGACATCCCGGACGAGCACCGCGTCGTCGTCGGCCCCATGGACACCGGCCCCGAGGGCGAGGCCCCGGCGCTGTTGCGCGCCCGCGCCTGGCCGGACGGCGACCCGGCGCCCGACGACGGCGACCAGGGTGAACTGGCGCGGCTCTGCGCCCTGTTGGACGGCGTGCCGCTCGCCATCGAACTCGCGGCGGGCCTGCTGCGGGCCACCTCCGTCGACCACCTCGTCCACCGCCTCGACGAACGGATGAACGTCCTGTCGTCGAACGCCGGCGCCGAGCCGCCCGTCACCGACGAGGGCCTCGACGACTGCGTCCCCACGGTCCACCGGCCCGTCCGGCACAGCGGTCTGCGCACCACCATCGGCTGGAGCCACGAGTGGTGCACCCCGCAGGAGCGGCTGCTGTGGGCCCGGCTCTCCGTCTTCCCCGGCAGCTTCGACGCCCGGGCAGTCGACTTCGTGTGCAGTGTGGACCCGCTCGCCGACTGCGATCTCACCGAGGTCCTCGACGGTCTCGTCGACAAGTCCGTCCTGCTGCGCGAGGGCCCGCCGGACGACTCCCGCTACCGGCTCCTCGACACCGTGCGCGAGTACGGCGCCGAATGGCTCGACCGGCTCGGCGAGAGCGACCGGCTGCGGCTGCGCCACCGCGACTACTACCGGCTCCTGGCCCACCGCGGCGAGCAGGAGTGGATCGGCCCCGACCAGGCGCGGTGGCAGGCCGGCACCGTCACCGAGCTGCCCAATCTGCGGGCCGCCCTCGACACCTGTCTGGCCACCGAGCCGGACACGGCGCTGGAGATGGCGAGCGACCTCGTCTACTTCTGGTTCTGCTGCGGGCATCTGCGCGAGGGCCGGCACTACACGGAGGCGGCCCTGGCCCTGGCCCCCGACCGGCCGCGCGGGGCCGCGCGGGCGCTGTGGTCGTGCGGCATGGTCGCCGTCGGCCAGGGCGACCTGGAGGCCGCCAGCCGGCTGACCGCCGAGGCGCGGGCGCTGGCCGAGAAGTACGCCGACGAGCCCGCGCTGGCCGGCGCCCTGTGCGTGCACGCCAGCGCGCTGACCCTCCAGGGCGCCCCCGACCAGGCCCTCCCCCTCTACGCGGCGGCGCACGAGCAGGCCGCCCGCACCGGCCCGCGCATCATCGAGCTGATCTCGCTGCCGGTGTGGGGCTACGCGCACATGATGCTCGGCGACGCCGACGGGGTGCGGGCCCGCGTCGACCGCCTCAAGGAGCTGACCTCACCGATCGGCGAGATGTGGGCGGGCGCCTACGCCGACTACGTCTGGGGCAACCAGTGCATCGCCCAGGGCAGCCCGGCCGAGGCGATCGCCCCGCTCTGCTCGTCCCTGGAGGCCAAGTGCCACCTGGACGACCTCTACGGCATGGCGGTCACCCTGGACTCCCTCGCCCTCGCCGCCACCGGCGACCGCCGCCCGGAACTGGCGGCCCGCATCTTCGGCCTGGTCGACCGCGCCTGGAGCGTCCTGGGCACCCCGCACCTGGGCTCCCCCGAGATGACCGAACACCGCCGAACCTGCGAAGCGGCCGTCCGCGCGGCCCTCTCCCCGACCACCTACGCCACCCACTACGCCGAGGGCGCGGAGTCCCCTTCGATCCACACCGGCGTCACGGCGCTCCTCGCGACACTGGACGCCGGCACCCCCTGAGCACCTGGAACGGCGGCCCCCGCCTCCCCAAGCCCTCCACCCCTGCGAACCGGCACCCGCTACACTGTCCGCGGCGGCACCGCACCATTCTCGCCGCCCTGTCCCGCCTTCGTAGCTCAGGGGATAGAGCACCGCTCTCCTAAAGCGGGTGTCGCAGGTTCGAATCCTGCCGGGGGCACCGGTTCAAAGGGCCACCACCTCCGGATCTCCGGAAGTGGTGGCCCTTTGACATCCGCTTCTGACCTCACCGTGGCTGATCCGGCCGCGGGCACATCGCGGGAGCAGCAGGTGGTGTGGCGGGTACATGTAGGCATGCTCTGAAGACCGGGATACCGTACGGAAAGTGACTGCCAACGAACTCGACTTGGAACGTCAGAAGGCCCTGCTCCTCGAACGGGCTTCAGCCGCCGAAGGTCGTGCCGACCAGTGCCTGGCCAGTGCGGATGCCCATATGGTCGCAGCACAGTCCCGTGGCTCAGGTCATCATCTGCGCCTGGCCGAGGTCTACCGGCGCATCGCGGACGCGCATCAGACATCGGCCAACGCGCAGCGCCAGGCCGTGATGACCATCGAGAGTACGTTGATGCGCACTGCGCAGCTGCTCACCGTCTGACAGCGCGATTCCAGCCGCCGGGAAACAAGGCGACGGCGTCCAGGTGGACTTCGGCCCGTAGCGGCGGTTCGGATTCGACCGCTCCGAATGAGACGGGTGGGTTCAGACCGGCGACGTCTACGGCCTTGCTGCGTCGATACCGTTCTTTCCGGACGGGCTGACTGATCTTCGGCGCCGGGAGTAGCGTAAACAACGTGACTGAGCGTGATGCTGCGGCCGTGTGGCGGCGAGCGGCATTTGCACGTGTGCGTGCCGCCGAGGCGGCCGTTGCCGCCCAGCGCCACGATCTCCTGTGGCAGCAGAGCAGGTCCGACAGGCACAGGGTGCTAGCCGAATTCCACCGCGCCTCGGCTGCCCATCACCTCGCCGCCGCCGAGATGCAGGAGGCCTACGCCCGCCGGCTGAGTGCCTGGTCGCCCCAGAATCGCGAGATCCGCCCCCCCTTCATGCACACCATGGCCGCGGTGTGCGGAGCCGACGGCGGGGCGTTGGTCGTGCTGGACGGGAGCATGCAGCAACTGGCGGTCGCGACGTCGGACGCCCGGGCCGGCAGGGCGCAGGACCTGGAGTACGTGCTCGCAGAGGGCCCCATGTGCGACGCGGCGCGCAGTGGCCGTGCGGTGGCCGCTGCCGACCCCGACCTGGTGACCCGCTGGCCGAACTACGGTCCCGGCGTTCTGGATCTCGGACTGCGGAGCGCCGCAGCCGTGCCGCTCAGGTCCGGGGCGCGCCGAGTCGGAGTGCTGGCCGTGTACGGCGAGGTCCACCTGCCCGTGGAGGCAGACCTTCGCCGCTTCGCCGCGGCCCTCGTCCAGCAGGTCCTGTTCGGGCCGGACGGAGATCCTCTGCTCTACGGGGACATCGACGAGCAGAGCGTGGTCCATCAGGCCACCGGCAGCGTCCTGGTGGAAGAGGAGTGCACCGTCGAGGACGCCTTGGACCTCATCAAGGCGCGGGCCTTCCGTGACGGCACGACCACGGTCGACGTCTCCCGCCGGATAGTCGAATCCGGCCTGCGCCTCGCGAGCGACCTGGAGTGACCGGCTTGCGCACGCTGTCGGCCGGACAGCAGGTCGACCTCACATGGGAAGCCCCTGGCTTCAAGCGGGACGGGTACGATTACCGCGCGGTGAGCATCGTGCCTCGGCTTGCCCGACATCCACAGCTGACATCAACGACGGCGTACGTGCACGGCTCCCAGCAGTCCGCAACGTCATCCTCTTGAACTGGCCTTTTTCATCGCCGGGAGAAACCGTGACCGACAGCAAGAACATCAACAACCCCGTGGGCCAGGGCGGCGGCCAGCGCAAGAAGCAGTCCCGCGCCGAGCGGCAGAACAACGGTCCGCACCGCAACCTCGACCGCCAGCTCGCGGCCGACAAGAAGGCGGAGCTGCTGCGCAAGATGCGCGAGAAGACAGGCGCGGCCGAGGGCACCGGCCAGGCGGGCGACGACACCGCACAGAGCTGACGCGCCACCGCCGCAGAGCGGCACCGCACGGGGCAGGGCCCGGACCACGACGCACGGTCCGGGCCCTGCCGCGCTTCTCCCGGCGTGCGCGTACAAGAGCACCGCGGACGGGCCGCACCGGATCCGGGGCCACTCCTCACCCGGCAGCGGGCCCAGGGGGCGCCACCCGACGTGACGGTCACGCCTCATTCGGCACCCGCCGCAGCCGCAGACAGAAGACGGCCCCCACCCCTTTGTCGCCCTCGTACCAGGCGTCACCCCCGGCCGCCCGCGCCAGCCTGCGGACGATCCACAGGCCGAGGCCCGTGCTCCGAGGTGGGACACCGGCGCCGGCGAAGCGCTGGAAGAGGCGCGGCAGCGTGGCCGGTGGGACGCCGGGGCCGTGGTCGTGGACGCGGACGACGACCTCGTCCGCGGGCGACGGCGTGACCGTGATGCGCACCGGTGGCAGGCCGTGGGTGAAGGCGTTCTCCAGGTAGTTGGCCAGCATCTCCCAGAGGTCGCCGCGGTCCACGTACGCCGCGACGTCGGGCGGGCAGTCCACGTCCACCTCGGGAGCGTCCTCGCCGAGTCCGCCGAGGTGTTCCAGGATGAATTCGAGGACGGGGACGGGCTGCGGGGCGGCGTCGGTGGCCTGGGCGTCGATGCGTGCCGCCGTCAGGTGTTTGCGGACGAGGGCCTGCAGCCGTTCGGTGCTGTCGACGATGCGGTGCGCGATGTCCTCGCGCTGAGCGTCCGTGAGCCGGGCGCCCGCGTCGCGCAGGGTGTGCGCGAGGACGCCGATGGTGGCCAGCGGGGTGCGCAGTTCGTGCGCGGTGACCGCGATCATGATGCCTTGGCGGTCGAGTTCCGCCTCCAGCGCGCGCTGCGCCCGGTGCCGCTCGGTGACGTCGCGCAGCGCCGCGATGTACATCCGCTCCCCCAGCGCGTGGGTCTGCGTGACCCGCATCTCGACCACGCGGGCGGAACCGGACGGCAGGACGAGGTCGATCTCCGTCACCCCGGTGGACGTGATCGGGAAGCCGAAGGGGAGATGGAGGAGTTCTCCCGCGGGGCGGCCGAACAGGGCGGCGGCGGCCGGGTTGCAGAGCCTGATCATCCCCTCCCCGTCGACCACGACGATCCCGTCGGGCATCCCCGCCAGGACCGCCTCGCTCGGGTGGCCGCGCACCACGCCGTCCAGCGAGCCTCCTGGCCCGGCGTCCGACGGCTCACCGGTCGGCACCGCACGCGTCGGCCGGGCGGAATCATTCATGGGCACCCGTGTCGGGATGGCGCGCGCTCCATTCGGCCTGCTTCCCCGCGGCCGGCGCCTGCGGGTAGGCCGTGCCGAGGACATCGGACTGGCCGCGCATGGGTTCGCCGATGTGCATCCCGGTGTTGTCGATCGTCACCTGGCGGACGCTGTGGTCGTGGACGGAGCCGCGGGTCTGCAGGACGGCGATGCCGCGCCGGATCTCGCCCTCGGCCTCCACGTAGCGCAGCAGGATGGTGACGTCGGTGAGGCTGGCGACCTCCATCGCGATCGCCGGGGTGACGGTCGGGGTGACCCGGCCGGTGGGGGCCGAGGTCAGCAGGGTCGTGACCTCGTGGTGCCGGAGCACCGCGCCCAGGGCGATGACGAAGTCGAGCAGCGCGCGGGAGCTGACGATGCGTTCGAGCGCGGAGAGCGTGTCGATGGCCACGCGGGAGGGACGGAATTCCTCGATGACGCGCCGGATCCGCAGGAAGTGGTCCTCCGGCGAGGCCACTTCGGGGTATTCGGACACGATGCGCAGCAGCCCCGATGCCTCCATGGCGTCGAGGTCGAGGCCCCAGCTCGCCGCGTTGCGGGCGAGCTGCTCGCGGGTCTCGTCGAAGGTCTGGAGCAGACAGCGCTCTCCGGCGCGGACGGCGGACGCCGCGAAGAACAGGCTCGTGAGGGTCTTGCCGGTGCCGGTGGGGCCGGTGAGCAGCACGATCGAGTCGCGGAAGAAGCCGCCGCCGCACATGGCGTCGAGGTCGGGGTTGCCGGAGGAGACACGCTCGGTCGAGGCGCGCTCGCGCGGCCGCAGGAAGGCGAGCGGCATGATCACGATGCCTTCGCTCGGGCCGATGGTGAACAGCCACTCCCCCGTGCGGTGGCTGGTGCCGCGGAACTTGACGATCTCGACGGTCCGGCGCCGCCGCTCGGCCCGCAGGACGTTGCGCAGGATGATGACGTTGTCCAGGACGAACTCCTCGACACCGAAGCGGGACACGCTGTTGTACTCCTCGGGCCGCTCCGCGGTGACCACCGTGGTCACCCCGAGCAGATCGAGTGCCGAGACGATGCGGAACAGTTCGTGGCGGATGACTCCGGTGTTGCCCACGTTGGTGAAGACCGCGCCGAGCGAGTCGAGGGCGACGCGCCGGGCGCCGATCCGGCGGACCGCGTGCGCGATCCGCACGGTCAGGGCGCCCATGTCGAACGCGCCGATCGTCGACGCCTCGAGGGCGATGTCCGCCGAGGCGTCGACGAACACCCACTTCCCCGTCGCCTCCCACTGCGCGATCGGGAAGCCCAGCGAGGTGACGTTGGTGCGGATGTCGTCGGGGTCCTCCTCGAAGGTGACGAACACCCCGGGCTCATCGTCGTTCTGCACCCCCCGCGCCAGGAATTCCATGGCGAACAGGGTCTTGCCGCTGCCCGTCGTGCCGGACACCAGCGTCGAGCGTCCCGCGGGCAGCCCGCCCAGCGAGATCTGGTCGAACCCGTTGATACCGGTCGGCATCCTTCGGATGCCGTCGATGTCAGTCATCGCCCCGCCCCTCCTGGGCCAGTTCGGCCGCGTCCGGCAGTCCCAGTGCGAGGGCGGCCCGACGCTCGTCGGACAGATCGCCGATGACGCGCCGCTGCGGGAGCGGTGCGATCCGGATGATGGTCGGGGTCGCGAGGATGCGGTGCTCCTCGGCCAGTTCGGGCCGCTCCACGACGTCGATCACGGTGAGCTCGTAGCCGTCCACGAGCCGGGACGCGCACACTCTGCGCAGATTCGACCGGGCGGCGTCGGAGCGTTCCGACGCTCCGGCCACGAAGAGCGTGAAGACGTACGTGGTCGTGCCGCGGGACATCAGCGGTTCCTGCCCGGACGGGGCCGGCCCGGAGGCTCTCGTACGAGAACCCGCTCACGGCGTGGTTCCGGATCATCGGCGCTGCTCATCGCGAGACCTCCGCGGTCTGGCTGCTCCCTCCCACGCTACGCAGCACGGGGAGTGACGGCCAGTGCCCTTTCGGATAGACGGGCGGCCGGACGGATCGGCCGGTTCACGAAGGCGTCCGGGCCGTTCACGGATACGCTCGTAGGACCGTCACGGAGCGGGTTCCGGCCCGGGGTTGTCGCCATGATCCGAGTGCTTGTCGTCGAGGACCAGAAGGCGATGGCGGGCGCGCTGAACATCGCGATCGACGCCCAGCCCGACCTCGTGTGCGTCGGCGCGGTGGCCACGGTCGAGGAAGCCGTCCCGCTCGTGACCGCGTGCGGCCCGGACGTCGTGCTGATGGACCTCCATCTGCCGGGCGCCGACGGCATCGAGGGCACCCGGCTGATCAGGGCGGACCATCCCCGAACCCGGGTCCTGCTGCTCACCGCGGACGCCAGGCCCGGCAATCTGGTGGCCGCCACCTCGGCGGGGGCGGCCGGGTTCATCGCCAAGGACAGCCCGTTCTCCGTCGTCCTCGCGGCCGTCCGCGCCCCGGCCGAGGGGCCGATGTACGTCGAGGAGTCCACGCTGAGCCTGCTCGTCTCGGCGCTCGGCTCGCTGCCCGCCGGGGAGGCCCGGTCCGGCGGCGAGGGTCCGGCACTCACCCCGCGCGAGCACGAGGTGCTCCGGCTGATGGGCCGGGGACTCGGTCCGCGGGCCATCGCCGAGCGGCTCGTGGTGAGCCCGCACACCGCGCGCGGCCATGTGAAGCGGATCATGGCGAAGCTCGGCGCGCACAGTCAGCTGGAGGCGGTCGTCTCCGCCGCCCGGTCGGGGCTGCTGCGCGAGTTCCGGGAGCCGTGAGCGACGGGCGCGGCGGCCTCCCGGAACAGCCCATCAGGGCTGCGGAAACAGCTCAGTTGGGGCTGCCGCGAGCCGCCCCCGCCCGTCTACGTTGTCCGGTGGGAGGGGCCGGTGCCCGCTCGCCGACTCGGACATCGGCCGGACTCGGACAGGCCGACCGCAGGACTCCCGCACGCCGGTCCCGTACCCCGCAGGTACGGGACCGGCTTGAGCTGTGCTCACGATCAATTGCGGCACTCGCAGAGGTAGTTGATGTGCGAAGCTGTCCGCAACTGATCACGGAAGGGAGCACCACGTGCAGCGGGACGACACGCAGTCCGGGGTGATCGACACCAGCAGACCGCATCCTGCCCGGATCTACGACTACCTGCTGGGCGGCAAGAACAACTACGACGTGGACCGGCAGGCCGGTGAGGACCTCATCGCCGTGGCGCCCGAGGCGCGGGACGGGGTGCGCGCCAACCGGGCGTTCATGGAGCGGGCCGTGCGGTTCGCCGTGGGCCGGGGCGTGCGTCAAGTCCTCGACATCGGGACCGGGTTGCCGACCTCGCCGAACGTGCACGAGATCGCCGAGGCGGTCGCCCGGGAGAGCGTGCACGTCGCGTACGTCGACAACGACCCGATCGTGAAGGCGCACGGGGACGCGCTGCTCAGCCGCACCGGCTCGACCGGCATAGTCCTCGGCGACGTACGGGATCCGGGAAGCATCACCGGGCACCCCGACGTGCGGCGGCTGATCGACTTCGACGAGCCGGTGGTGCTGCTGCTCGTCGCCGTGCTGCACTTCCTCACCGACGCCGACGAGCCGGAGCGGGTCGCCGCCGAGCTGCGGGACGCGCTGCCCTCGGGCAGCTATCTGGTGCTCTCGCACGCCACGGGCGACTTCGCGGACCGCAGGAACGCCGAGGCCGGATACAGCAGCAAGGCCTCCGCCTCGCTGAACCTGCGGGTCAAGGACCGGGTCGAGCGGTTCTTCGAGGGCTTCGAGCTGGTCGATCCCGGCCTCGCCCAGATCTCGTTCTGGCGGCCCGACTCCCCGCCGCCGGCCGAGGCGGGAAGGATCGGCTTCTACGGAGGTGTGGGCCGCAAGCCCTGAAAGGGGTGAGCGGTCCGGGGGGCGGGCTCACCCGCGCAGGCCGCCCACCGTCTTCAGGAGGCGGTCCGCACGGTCGCGCAGGCGGGGGTGTGCAAGGACCGTGTTGCGCAGGCCGCGGACCGGGCGGCGCCACAGCCGGTGGGCGGCCGCCACCGGGTGCGGGCGGCTGGCGAAGCCCTCGGTGACGCGCAGTTCGCGGGTCTTGAGCCAGTCCTTGTACTCCTTCTCGCCGCGCCCCCAGTCGATCATCCGGATGCCGTGCCGGCCCGCCGCCTCGGCCATCCGCAGATGCATCATCAGGCCCGGCGAGTAGTAGCTGAACTCCGGGTCGTACGCGGTGAACCAGCCCGCGAAGACCGTGCGCGACGTCGGCCCGAAGTGCGCGGCGACCGGGCGCTCGCCCGCGTAGACGACGGAGAGCACGCCGGTGAAGTGGGGCTCCCGGACCGTCGCGAGATCGTCCACCAGGTGCACGATCCACGAGCGGGCGAAGCGGTCCATCCGGCCGGTGCGCCGGTACTGGGCCGACTTCCAGCGCATCAGCAGGCTCAGCACGGCCGGGTCCCGCTCGTCGTAGACGAAGCGCATCTCCCCGGCGTTCCGGGTCAGGCGGCGCTCCTTCTTGAGCATCGTCTTGGCCTGCCCCGGATAGGTGGCCCGCAGCCACTCCGGGTAGGAGTCGTGGCCGCCGTCCTTGAGGTCCTGCACGGGGGAGGCGAACGTGCCGGTGACGTAGCGGCCGAAGGGCTTCTGCTCCTCGACGAGGTGGTCGAACTCGAACACCGAGAGCCGGCAGGCCCTCAGCAGCTCCTGGGTGTCCCAGCCGACGCCCGGCCGGTGCACCAGCGCCTGGCAGTCGGACAGGCCGAGCCCGAGGGCGCGCCCGACGCCGAGCGGGCCCCTCTCGTAGGGCAGGAAGCCGACCGGCTCGCCCCCTTCGCGCAACACCGCCACGTGCACCCCGGGCCGGTGCCGGGCGACTCCGGCCGCGAACTCCGGGGAGAGGAAGGGGTTCTGATAGTCCGGCGCGTCGTCCATGGTGGCGTGCCAGACGGCGCGCAGCGACGGGCTCAGCTCATCGGGTCTGTACGTGGTGATGTCCACCGTGCGATCGACCGCCCTTCCGCAGGGGCGCGCGACATGTGCTCCCCTGTCCCCCCATAGGGCTCAAAGGTCGCGAAACAGTACGCACACTGTCAAGAGTAGTTCGGGCAGCTTCGTACGAAGTCGGCTGCGGCGGCGCCGTCACACTTCCGGCGCGGCTCGCGTCAGTAAGGCAGCGGATCACCTCCGCACCCCGGTCCACCTGTTGAGGAGCCTTCGATGTCCGTCGCCTTCGTCGTCGTCACCGTGATCGCCGCCGCCATGACCGCCTTCTCGGCCGTCTCCGTCTTCACCCGCGCCGAGTGGGTGGTCAAGCCGATCGCCGACTACGGCGTCCCGGCCGGCTGGCTGCCGTGGCTGGGCGCGGCCAAGGCCGCGGGGGCCGTGGGCCTGCTGGTCGGTCTTGCCGTGCCGGCGATCGGGATCGCCGCCGGGATCGGTCTCGTCCTGTACTTCGCGGGGGCCGTCGTCACCGTGGTGCGGGCCCGCTGGTTCAGCCACGTGCCGTTCCCGCTGCTGTACGCGGCGCCGGTCGTCGCCGCCTTCGTCCTCGCGTAACTCCCCCTGTCCGTCAGGGGTGTTGGATGCGCACGTGGACGTGCATGTCGTGCCAGCCGTCCGCGTGCAGCGCGGAGCTGCGCCGGGTGCCCTCCAGCGGGTAGCCGGACTTCTCCGCGACCCGGCACGAGGGTTCGTTGCCGGTGGAGTGCTCCAGGTCGATGCGGTGGAAGCCGGCCGCCAGGGCCCAGTCGGTCATGGCGGTCAGCGCCCTGGGGGCCACGCCGAGGCCGCGGGCGCCCGCCATCACCCAGTAGCCGACCTCGGCGACCCCCTCCTCCAGATCCATCTGGCGCAGGGCCATCCGGCCGAGCGGCTCCCCGTCGCCGGCCCGGACCACCAGCCACTGGGCCGCGGTCTCCTTCCGCCAGCCCTCCCGCACCGACTCCACCCACTGCCCCGCCTCGTCGGTGGAGTCCATCGTGCGGATGTGCCAGTGCTGGAGCACCGGGTCCTGGAAGGCGGTGTGGACGGCCGCCGCGTCCGCGGGCTCGAAGGGGCGCAGGGCGAGTTCGCCGTCGGCCGTGCGGAGGGTGGGCTGCGGGGAGCGGGAGAAGGTGCCGGGCGCGATGGTGGGCTGCATCAGGAAGGGCATGGTCCGCAGCATGCCGGGCACGGACGGGCGGGCGCACCCGGTTTCCGGACCGGCCCGCGACTGCTGTTGCATCATGCTGTTGCATCATGTGCACGCTCGTTGCAAGAGGGCTGTTAGCGTCGTCCGGAGCGAGCCCGTGCGGCATGAGGCGGGCCCGCGCGCCCGCAGCCCGTACGACAGGAGCCGACCGTGCCGCCGCTTCCGCACCGCCCCGAGGTGATCTGCCTCGGCGAGACCATGGCGCAGCTGACCCCGGCCGACGGCGCGGGCCTGGAGCACAGCCGGGAGATCCGGCTCGCGGTCGCGGGCGCCGAGTCGACCGTGGCGCAGTACCTCGCCGATCTGGGGCATCGCGCGGCCTGGGTGAGCCGGGTCGGCGACGATCCGTTCGGGCGGCGCATCGTCGCGGCGGTCGCGGGGCGCGGGGTGCACGTCGAGGACGTGACCGTCGACCCGGCCGCCCCCACCGGCGTCTACTTCAAGGACCCCGGCCCGGACGGCACCACTCGCGTCCACTACTACCGGCGCGGCTCGGCCGCCTCCCGGATGACGGCCGCCGACGCCGAGCGCGTCGACCTGGACGGCGTACGGCTCCTGCACCTGACCGGGATCACCCCGGCCCTGTCCGAGGACTGCGCCGACGCCGTCCGCACCCTCGCCGACCGGGCCGCCGCACACGGCACGCTGCTCTCCTTCGACGTCAACCACCGCCCCGCGCTGTGGAGTTCGACGGACATGGCGGCGAAGACGCTGCTCGACCTCGCCCGCCGCGCCGACATCGTGCTCGTCGGCCGGGACGAGGGCGAGGCCCTGTGGGGCACCGCCACCGCCGACGAACTGCACGCGCGTCTCGCGCCGCGCGACACCCTGGTGGTGAAGGACGGAGCGGTCGGCGCGACCGTGTTCGCCCCAGGAGTACGGGAGTTCGTGGCCGCGCCCGCCGTCGAGGTCGTCGAGGCCGTCGGCGCCGGGGACGCCTTCGCGGCCGGATACCTCGGCGGGCTGCTCGCCGGGGCGGCGCAGCGCGACCGGCTCGCCCTCGGCCACCGGCTCGCCGGGCGCACCCTGCGCAGCATCGAGGACTACGTCCCGGCCACCACCGAAGAGACCGTCCTCGAAGGGAGGGGATGATCCCGTGTCCCAGACCGTACGGCGGGCCATCGACATCCTCGAGTACGTCGCCCGCAGCCCCCGCACCCAGACCGAGGTCGGCGACCACCTGGGCGTGCACCGCTCGACGGCGCTGCGCATCCTGGAGTCGCTCACCGAGGGCGGCCTCGCGCGCCGGCTCCCCGACGGGCGGTACGCGGTCGGATACCGGCTCGCCGGACTCGCCCACCTGGCCCGCGAGCAGTTCGGGCTGCGCGACGTCGCGGCCGAACCGCTGCGCGCCCTCGGCGCCGCCTGCGGGCACACCGTGCACCTCGCCGCGCTGGAGAACGAGCGGATCGTCTACGCCGACAAGATCGACCCGGCGGACGGGGTGCGACTGTACGCCGAGATCGGCCGGCCCGTGCCGCTGCACACCGCCGGGGCCGCCAAGGCGATCCTCGCGCACCTGCCGCCCGAGCAGGCCGAACTCCTGCTCTCCGACTGCGACTTCGCGCCGCGCACCGAGACGACGATCACCGACCCCGACCGCTACCGGGCGGAGCTCGCCACCGTGCGGGAGCGGGGTTGGGCCGTCGACGACGGCGAGTACGAGTCCTACGTGAACTGTGTCGCCGTCCCCGTACGGGACTGCGGCGGCGAGGTCGTCGCGGCGGTGTCGGTGACCGCGCTCAAGGCGCGGGCCGGCCTCGACGCGCTCGTCCGTGACGTCCTGCCCGATCTGCTGACCACCGCCGAGACGATCTCCAAGGAGCTGGGATGGCGACCGTGACCGACAAGAACCCCGCCGGGACCACCTTCGACACGCTGTTCGCCGGGGTGCCGGTGATGGCGATCCTGCGCGGGATGTCCGCCGAGCGGTCCGTCGAGCTGGCCTCGACCGCCTGGGACCTGGGGATCAGTTGTGTCGAGGTGCCGGTGCAGAGCGAGGAGGCGGCGCGGGTGCTGGAGGCGGTGGTCGCCGCCGGGGCCGAGCGGGGCAAAGCCGTGGGCGCCGGGACGGTCACCAGCGCCGAGCGGCTGTCGTGGGCGGTGTCGGCGGGGGCGGCGTTCACCGTGGCGCCGGGGCTGAACGCCGCCGTGGTGCGGGCCAGCGCCACCGCCGGGCTTCCGCATCTGCCCGGGGTGGCGACGCCCACCGATGTGCAGGCCGCGCGGGGGCTCGGGCTCGACTGGCTGAAGGCGTTTCCGGCGAGTGTGCTGGGGGTGGACTGGTTCCGGGCGATGCGGGGGCCGTTTCCCGAGGTGCCGTTCGTGGCGACCGGGGGCATGGACGCCGGCAACGCCGCCGCCTACCTGGAAGCGGGCGCCCGCGTCGTCGCCGTCGGCTCAGCCCTGGAGGACCCGGACCAACTCGACCGCCTGGCCGAGCTACTGGGTGGCTGAGCCACTCCAACGGGCTGCGGCCCGGCGACCGCTTCTCGCGCAGTTCCCCGCGCCCCTGGAAGCGAGCTTCGCTCGCCCAGGGGCAGGGGAAGGCTGCGCGCAGCGCATGCCTTCAGGGGCGCG
>NZ_JBEYYU010000096.1:0-24228 GCF_040645755.1 Streptomyces sp. NPDC046716 | reverse complement strand
GCAGTTCCCCGCGCCCCTGAAGGCATGCGCTTCGCGCGCCTTCCCCTGAGCGAGCGGAGCTCGCTTCAGGGGCGCGGGGAACTGCGCGACCAGCCCCCACCGGGCCGCAGGTGGGCGTGGAAGCGACGATGGGGGCCACCCGGAAGATCCGGGTGGCCCCCATCGTCGTAGGGCGGGAAATGGCTAGCCGAGCGCCTTGCCAGGGAGTTCCACCTTGGCGCCGAGTTCCACGAGCTTCTCCATGAAGTTCTCGTAGCCGCGGTTGATGAGGTCGATGCCGTGCACCCGCGACGTGCCCTGCGCGGCCAGCGCCGCGATCAGGTACGAGAAGCCGCCGCGCAGGTCGGGGATGACCAGGTCGGCGCCCTCCAGCTTGGTGGGGCCGGAGACGACGGCGGAGTGCAGGAAGTTGCGCTGGCCGAAGCGGCAGTCGGAGCCGCCCAGGCACTCGCGGTAGAGCTGGATGTGTGCGCCCATCTGGTTGAGCGCGGAGGTGAAGCCGAGCCGCGACTCGTAGACCGTCTCGTGGACGATGGACAGGCCCGTGGCCTGCGTGAGCGCCACGACGAGCGGCTGCTGCCAGTCGGTCTGGAAGCCGGGGTGGACGTCCGTCTCCAGGGCGATCGACTTGAGCTGGCCGCCGGGGTGCCAGAAGCGGATGCCCTCGTCGTCGATCTCGAAGGCGCCGCCGACCTTGCGGTACGTGTTGAGGAACGTCATCATCGAGCGCTGCTGGGCGCCGCGGACGTAGATGTTGCCCTCGGTGGCCAGCGCGGCGGACGCCCAGGAGGCGGCCTCCAGGCGGTCGGAGAGCGCGCGGTGCGTGTAGCCGCCGAGCGTGTCGACACCGGTGATGCGGATGGTGCGGTCGGTGTCCATCGCGATGATCGCGCCCATTTTCTGCAGAACGCAGATCAGGTCCTCGATCTCCGGCTCCACCGCCGCGTTCGACAGCTCCGTGACGCCCTCGGCGAGGACGGCCGTGAGCAGGACCTGCTCGGTGGCGCCCACGGAGGGGTAGGGCAGGCGGATCTTGGTGCCGCGCAGCCGCTGCGGGGCCTCCAGGTACTGGCCGTCGGCGCGCTTCTCGATGGTGGCGCCGAACTGGCGCAGCACCTCGAAGTGGAAGTCGATCGGCCGGCCGCCGATGTCACAGCCGCCCAGGCCCGGGATGAACGCGTGGCCGAGACGGTGCAGCAGCGGTCCGCAGAGCAGGATCGGGATGCGCGAGGAGCCCGCGTGCGCGTCGATGTCCGCGACGTTCGCCGACTCCACGTGCGAGGGGTCCATGACCAGCTCGCCCGGCTCCTCACCGGGGCGGACCGTCACACCGTGCAGCTGCAGCAGCCCGCGTACGACACGCACGTCGCGGATGTCGGGGACATTGCGCAGCCGGCTCGGAGCGCTGCCGAGCAGCGCCGCGACCATGGCCTTGGGCACGAGGTTCTTCGCGCCGCGGACACGGATCTCGCCCTCCAGCGGGGTTCCGCCGTGGACAAGCAGTACGTCGTCAATGCCGGTGACGGTCATGAATCTCGCGTTCCGATGAGGTGGGCAGGGGACCAAGGGACAAGGGTAAGGGCCGCCTCCCCCTGTTCCGTAAGCCCGCGGTCGGCCTGAAGCGTCATGACTTCGCTACAACACGAACCGTTCCGAATCGGACACAAGGGGTGACGATACTGTCTGGTGCGCCCCTTCCGCTTCCATGCGCGCCGACCTGCATACATACGGGAGTTGCGCGCGGCTCCCCGTTGGGCGCGAAGATGCGGGATCATGTCTGCCATGACCGAGGTGTCCTCGCTCACAGGGCGGTTGCTCGTGGCCACACCCGCCCTCGCGGACCCGAATTTCGACCGGGCGGTCGTGCTGCTTCTCGACCACGACGAGAAGGGCTCGCTCGGCGTCGTCCTGAACCGGCCGACGCCGGTGGACGTCGGCGACATCCTGGAGGGCTGGGGCGAGCTGGCCGGTGAGCCGGGCGTCGTCTTCCAGGGCGGTCCGGTGTCCCTCGACTCGGCGCTCGGCGTCGCGGTGATCCCCGGCGGCGCGTCGGCCGACGGCCCCCTCGGCTGGCGCCGGGTGCACGGCGCGATCGGCCTCGTCGACCTGGAGGCGCCGCCGGAGCTGCTGGCCGCGGCCCTCGGCTCGCTGCGGATCTTCGCCGGGTACTCGGGCTGGGGCCCGGGTCAGTTGCGCGACGAGCTGGCCGAGGGTGCCTGGTACGTCGTCGAGTCGGAGCCGGGGGACGTCTCCGCGACCCGCCCGGAGGGGCTGTGGCGGGCGGTGCTGCGGCGCCAGCGCGGCGAGCTGGCGATGGTGGCGACCTATCCGGACGATCCTTCGCTCAACTAAGCGCCCCGACGACTCTTCGCCCTCGGGGCGCGCTTAAGTACCCTTGGCGGTTATGAGCACTCTTGAGCCCGAGCGCGGGACAGGTACGGGGACCCTCGTAGAGCCGACGCCGCAGACGTCGCACGGTGACGGCGATCACGAGCGCTTCGCCCACTATGTCCAGAAGGACAAGATCATGGCGAGCGCCCTGGACGGTACGCCTGTCGTGGCGCTCTGCGGCAAGGTGTGGGTGCCGGGCCGGGACCCGAAGAAGTACCCCGTGTGTCCCATGTGCAAGGAGATCTACGAGTCCATGGGTGCGGGCGGCGACAAGGACAAGGGCAAGGACGGCGGCAAGAAGTAGCCCCTCCCTCCCCTCTGTCGGACGAGGCCCCCGGTGCGCTGACGCGCGCCGGGGGCCTCTGTGTTGTCCGTAAACCATTGCGCTCAATGGTCCAGTCCTTCTAGCCTCCGTCGTGTTGTGCACAGCGAAACAACCATTGCGTATGTTGCAACGACTTCGGAGGCGTTTCCGATGAAGCCCCTTGCCCGAACAGCCCTTCCGCTGACCGCCCTTGTGCTCGCCGCCACCGCCGCGTGCGCCCCCGGCACGTCCGGCGGCAGCGACTCCGCGAAGGACGACAAGAGCGGCACGCTGCGCGTCTGGCTCTTCCAGGAGGTCAACAACGGCCCCAAGAAGAAGGTCATGGACACCGCCGTCGCCGCCTTCGAGAAGGCGCACGACGGCGCGAAGGTGAAGATCGAGTACATACCCGTCGAGACCCGCGCCGAGAAGATCAAGGCCGCGTTCAACGACCCCAAGAGCGCCCCCGACGTCATCGAGTACGGCAACACCGACACCGCCGGATACGTGAAGGACGGTGGACTCGCGGACGTGACCGAGGAGTTCGGCGCCTGGGACGAGGCCGCCGACACCGACCCGACCGCCAAGGAGTCGGTGACCGTCGACGGCAAGATCTACGGCGCCCCCTACTTCGTCGGCGTACGGGCCCTCTACTACCGGACCGACGTCTTCAAGGACCTCGGCATCGACGTTCCCAAGACGCAGGCCGAACTCGCCGCCACCGCCAAGGAGATCCACAAGGCGAAGCCGGAGCTGTACGGGCTCGCGGTCGGCGGCGCCTACACCTACGGCGCGATGCCGTTCATCTGGGCCAACGGCGGCGAACTCGCCGAGAAGAAGGGCGACTCGTACACCTCGGCGATCGACAGCCCGGCCGCGCAGAAGGGCATCAAGGCCTACACCTCGCTCTTCGGCGACGCCAACTGTCCCGCCGCCAAGTGCGCCGCGATGGGCGGCAACGACACCGTCACCGCCTTCGCCTCCGGCAAGGCCGCCATGGCCATCGGCGGCGACTTCAGCCACCAGGCCATGGAGGACGGCACGGTGAAGGGCAAGTACGCCGTCGTCCCGCTGCCCGGAGTGAAGCAGGGCGACATCGCGCCCGCCTTCGCCGGCGGCAACAACATCGGCGTCCTGAAGAGCACCTCGCACCGCACGCTCGCCGTCGACCTGATGAAGCAGCTCGCGGGCAAGGACGCCCAGCGCGACCTGTTCTCCGGCATGGGATTCCTGCCGACCTACACCGACGTGCGCCAGGACGTCGCCGAGGAGGAGCCGTTCGTCGCGCCCTTCGTGAAGACTCTCGGCGCCGGGGCGAAGTTCGTGCCCGCCTCGCCCGGCTGGGCGCAGATCGACGCCTCCCAGGTCCTGCCCACCATGTTCCAGGAGGTCGTCAGCGGCCGTAAGGACGTCAAGGCGGCCTCCGGGGACGCCGCGAAGAAGATGGACGCCGCGTTCGGGGCCGCCGGGTGAGCTCCGTGCACGCGCGGGGCGGGAGATGGGCGCCCTGGCTCTATCTCGCCCCCGCGCTCGTCCTGCTGGGCGGCCTGCTCGTCTACCCGATCTACCAGCTCGGCCTGATCTCGTTCCTGGAGTACACCCAGGCCCAGGTCAGCGGCGGCGCCCCGACCACCTTCCGGGGCCTCGGCAACTACCAGGAGCTGTTCTCCGACAGCCAGTTCTGGCAGGTACTGCTCGCCACCGTGCTGTTCGCGGGGGCCTGCGTCGTCTCCACGCTCCTGGTGGGCTGCGCGCTGGCCGTGCTGCTCACCCGGGTGCGGGCCGTGCCCCGGCTCGCCCTGATGCTGGCCGCGCTCGGCGCCTGGGCCACCCCCGCGATCACCGGCTCCACCGTCTGGATGTTCCTCTTCGACGCGGACTTCGGCCCGGTGAACAAGGTCCTCGGGCTCGGCGACTTCTCCTGGACGTACGGCCGCTACAGCGCCTTCGCGCTCGTCCTGCTCGAAGTGGTCTGGTGCTCCTTCCCGTTCGTGATGGTCACCGTCTACGCGGGCATCCGCGCCATCCCGGGGGAGGTGCTGGAGGCGGCCTCCCTCGACGGGGCCTCGCAGTGGCGCACCTGGCGCTCCGTCACCGCCCCGATGCTGCGGCCGATCCTCGTCGTCGTCACCATCCAGTCGGTCATCTGGGACTTCAAGGTCTTCACCCAGATCTACGTGATGACGGGCGGCGGCGGCATCGCCGGACAGAACCTCGTCCTCAACGTGTACGCGTACCAGAAGGCGTTCGCCGGCAGCGAGTACAGCCTCGGCTCGGCCATCGGGGTCGTGATGCTCGTGATCCTGCTCGTGGTCACGCTCGTCTATCTGCGGCTGATGCGCAGAGAGGGCAGGGAACTGTGAGAATCCAACGGCCCTGGCGGCTCGCCGCCGAGGCGTCCGCGCTGCTGATCGCGCTCGTCGTCGCCTTTCCCCTCTATTGGATGGTGCTCAGCGCCCTCAAACCGGCCGGGGAGATCGAATCGACCGAGCCGCGCCCCTGGACCCTCGATCCGTCGCTCGACTCCTTCCGCCGCGTCTTCCAACAGCAGGAATTCGGCCGTTACTTCGTCAACAGCCTCATCGTGGCGGGCACGGTCGTGGTGGTCTCCGCGCTCGTCGCGTTTCTCGCGGCGACGGCCGTGACGCGCTTTCGATTCCGGTTCCGTACGACGCTGCTCATCATGTTCCTCGTCGCGCAGATGGTGCCGGTCGAGGCCCTGACCATTCCGCTGTTCTTCCTCATGCGGGACTTCGGGCAGCTCAACACGCTCGGCTCGCTGATCCTGCCGCATCTCGCGTTCTCGCTGCCGTTCGCGATCTGGATGCTGCGCGGATTCGTGAAAGCGGTGCCCGAGGCGCTGGAGGAGGCCGCCTACCTGGACGGCGCCAGCCGTTCCCGGTTCCTGTGGCAGATCCTCTTTCCGCTGGTCTTCCCGGGCCTCGTGGCGACGAGTGTCTTCTCCTTCATCTCCACCTGGAACGACTTCCTGTTCGCGAAGTCGTTCATCATCAGCGACACCTCCCAGTCGACGCTTCCGATGGCCCTGCTCGTCTTCTTCAAACCGGACGAGAACGACTGGGGCGGAATCATGGCAGCGTCGACCGTGATGACCATTCCGGTACTGGTCTTCTTCGTACTCGTACAGCGGCGCCTGGTGTCCGGGCTCGGCGGCGCGGTTAAGGACTGAGCTTCATGGATCTGATTCCGGCCCCACGATCCGCCGCCTTCTACGGCGACCAGTTCCTCGCCGTCGGCGAGGACACCGGGATCGCCGCCGGGGCGGGCACCGAGGACACCGCCCGCTGGCTGCGCGCCACGGTCGGCGCCGCGACGGGCCTCACGCTGCCGCCCCGGGAAGAGGGCGACGATCTCGTCCGGCTGACCGTCGACGACACGCTGCCGACGGAGGGCTACCGGCTCGCCGTCACCCCGCGCGGCGTCGACCTGCGGGGCGGTTCGCCCGCCGGGGTGTTCTGGGGCGCGCAGACCCTGCGCCAGCTCCTCGGCCCGGACGCCTTCCGGCGCGCGCCGCTGCCCGGCCGCGCCTGGCGGCTGCCGCTGGCCGACATCGAGGACGAACCCCGCTTCGGCTGGCGCGGCACGATGCTCGACGTCGCCCGGCACTTCATGCCGAAGGACGGCGTGCTGCGCTTCATCGACCTCCTTGCCGCGCACAAGCTGAACGTCTTCCACTTCCACCTCAGCGACGACCAGGGCTGGCGCGTCGAGATCAAGCGCCACCCGAAGCTCACCGAGGACGGCTCCTGGCGCACCCGGACCAAGTACGGCCACCGCGCCTCGGAGCTGTGGGAGGACAAGCCGCACGGCGGCTTCTACACCCAGGACGACATCCGCGAGATCGTCGCGTACGCCCACGCCCGGCACATCGCCGTCGTCCCCGAGATCGACATCCCGGGCCACTCGCAGGCCGCCATCCACGCCTACCCGGAACTCGGCAACGCCGACGTCGTCGACACGGCGGCCCTGCCCGTCTGGGACACCTGGGGCGTCAACCCGAACGTCCTCGCCCCGACCGAGACCGTCCTGCGCTTCTACGAGGGCGTCTTCGAGGAGCTCCTGGAGCTGTTCCCGTCCACCTTCGTCCACGTCGGCGGGGACGAGTGCCCCAAGGACCAGTGGAAGGCGTCGCCCGCCGCGCAGGCCCGGATCGCGGAACTCGGGCTGAAGGACGAGGACGAGCTCCAGTCCTGGTTCATCCGGCACTTCGACACCTGGCTGAGCGAGCGCGGGCGCCGGCTCGTCGGCTGGGACGAGATCCTGGAGGGCGGGCTCGCGCCCGGGGCGACCGTCTCCTCGTGGCGCGGCTACGAGGGCGGGATCACCGCCGCGCGCGCGGGCCACGACGTCGTCATGTGCCCGCTCCAGCAGGTCTATCTGGACTACCGGCAGTCCGACGGCGCCGACGAACCCGTCCCCATCGGGTACGTCCGCACCCTGGAGGACGTCTACCGCTTCGAGCCGGTTCCGCCGCAGCTCACCGAGGACGAGGCACGCCACGTCCTGGGCACCCAGGCCAACCTCTGGACCGAGGTGATGGAGGACGGCCGGCGCGTCGACTACCAGGCGTTCCCACGGCTGACCGCCTTCAGCGAGGTGGCCTGGAGCGAGCTGCCGGAGCCGGACGCGCGCGACTACGCGGACTTCGAGCGCCGGATGACCGCCCACTACCGGCGACTTGACGCCCTCGGCGTCGACTACCGGCGGCCGGGCGGCCCGTTGCCCTGGCAGCGGCGCCCCGGGGTGCTCGGGCGGCCGCTGGAGGGCCCGCCCCCGGCCGTCTGAGCGGACCCCTTCGTGGTGGGCCCGCCGGGTCCGCCACGACGGGTCCGCCACGTCACCCCATACATCACCGAAGAGGGCCAATTCGCGCGCACGGGCGATGCCCTGCCATTTCGGTCATCTCCCAGGTGGAAGGGGCGAATGCCTCCTACCGGACCCCCTCTCCGGGCTCCGGGGAAGATGTGCCAGAGTTGCCACGTCCGGCCTGTCAGCACGTACCGTACGGCGGAACAGGCGTAACGGCGGGAACGGCGGTCGCACGCGGACCACGCGGGGACCGGCGCACCGCCGGGCGCGCGGCCGGACATCGGGAAGGGGCAGCCGGTTTGACCACGCACGCACCGCAGGCGACACAGGCCGCGGTACTTCCGGGTTCGCTGGACGAGGCGGTCGCGGCGCTCGCCGCGACGCCCGCAGCCGTGCCCGTGGCCGGCGGCACCGACCTCATGGCCCAGGTCAACGCGGGTCAACTCCGTCCCGCCGCGCTGGTCGGCCTCGGCCGGATCAGCGAGATCCGCGGCTGGCAGTACCAGGACGGACACGCGCTGCTCGGCGCCGGTCTGACCCACGCCCGCATGGGCCGCCCCGACTTCGCCGCGCTCATCCCCGCCCTCGCCGCGTCCGCCCGCGCCGCGGGCCCGCCCCAGATCCGCAACGCGGGCACGCTCGGCGGGAACATCGCCTCGGCCGCCCCGACCAACGACACGCTGCCCGTACTGGCCGCGCTGGAAGCCACGTTGATCATCGCGGGGCCCGGCGGCGCGCGCCGCGAGGTCCCCGTCTCGCACCTGCTCGCGGGCATGGAGATGCTGCGGCCCGGCGAGCTGATCGGCTTCGTGCGGGTGCCGCTGCTGCACGCGCCGCAGGTGTTCCTGAAGGCGACCGGCCGGACCGGCCCCGGGCGGGCGACGGCCTCCGTCGCGCTCGTCCTCGACCCGGCCCGGCGCGGGGTGCGCTGCGCGGTCGGCGCGATCGCGCCGATGCCGCTGCGCCCGCTGGAGGCCGAGCAGTGGGTGGCCTCGCTCATCGACTGGGACGGCGAGCGCGGCGCGCTCGTGCCGGAGGCGGTCCAGGCGTTCGGCGAGTACGTCGCCGCGGCCTGCATCCCCGACCCGGCTCCGGCCCCGGACGGCACGCAGGAGACGCTGCCGCCCGCCGTGCTGCACCTGCGGCGCACCGTCGCCGCGCTGGCCCGACGTGCACTGGGGAGGGCGCTGTCGTGACGAACGAATACCCCCGGCAGGACCGGCACGACGAGGGTGACGGCTGGCAGCCGCTGCCGCAGGGCGAGTACGACTCCGACGCCACGGCCTTCGTCCAACTGCCCCCCGACGGCTTCCCGGATGCGCCGCTGGCCGCGCCCGGACACGGGTACGTCCCGCCGCAGATAACGGTGAGCCCGGCCACCGGCGCCGCCGCCACCGACCCGGCGGCGACCGGGGTGTGGGTGCTGCCGCCGGAGCTGACGGGCGCCGCCCCGCAGCCCGCCGAGGGTGCGCCGAGCGCCGACGTCAGCTGGCCCGAGGCGAACCAGGACCCGTACGGCGGCGGCGCCGTCGAGGCCGCGCAGGGGCAGACCGGCCAGTGGTCGATCCCCGTCGCGGGCGGTGAACTCCCGGACGAGTCGGGGGAGTTCACGGCGTCCGCGCTGGCCGCCCAGTGGGGCGACCGGATGCCGCCCGCGACCCTGCCGGGCGGCGCGCCCGCGCCGTGGGCGACGCAGGACTGGATGCGGGAGCCCGCCCCGGAGCAGGCCCCCGAGCCCGCCCCCGAACCGCAGCCCGAGGCCGACCCGGTGCCCGACCCGGTGCCCGAGCCCGTCCAGCAGGCCGAGCCGCAGGCGCCGGAGCCGGAGGTGTCCGCGCAGGCCTGGGCCCAGGAGGCGCCGGCCGCCGAGGAGCCGGAGCCCGAGCCCGAGCAGGCCGTCGTCGACGAGCTGCCCGCGGCCGACGCGGCCGAGCCCGTCGCCGAGGAGCCGCAGCCCGAGCCCGAGCAGGCGGCCGAGCCCGAGCCTGAGCCCGAACCGGTGGCCGTCCCCGAGCAGACCGCCACCGCCACCCCCCTCCACGACGACCACCCCCTCGCCAGCTACGTCCTGCGGGTCAACGGCGCGGACCGCCCCGTCACGGACGCCTGGATCGGCGAGTCGCTCCTGTACGTGCTGCGCGAGCGCCTCGGCCTCGCGGGCGCCAAGGACGGCTGCTCGCAGGGCGAGTGCGGCGCGTGCAACGTCCAGGTGGACGGGCGGCTCGTGGCCTCCTGCCTGGTCCCGGCGGCGACCGCGGCGGGCAGCGACGTCCGCACCGTCGAGGGCCTGGCCGAGGACGGGCAGCCCTCCGACGTGCAGCGCGCGCTGGCCGCGTGCGGCGCCGTCCAGTGCGGCTTCTGCGTCCCCGGCATGGCGATGACGGTGCACGACCTGCTGGAGGGCAATCCGGACCCCACCGATCTGGAGACCCGCAAGGCGCTCTGCGGCAACCTGTGCCGCTGCTCCGGCTACCGCGGTGTACTCGACGCGGTGCGCGAGGTGGCGGCCGAGCGCAGGGCGACCGCCCGCGCGGCGGCCGCCGAGCAGAGCGAGCAGGACGGCCAGGACGACGAGGAGCCCCGCATCCCGCGGCAGGCGGGACCGGCCAGTGGTGACCTGTTCCAGGACGGAGGCCAGCCGTGACGAACGAGACGACCGAGGCCCCCGCGGGGCTGTCCCCCGAGGCGGAGGGGATCCCGCACGGCCTGGGCACCACCCTGCCCTCGGCGGAGGCCGGAGCGAAGGCGGAGGGCACCTTCCCGTACGCCGCCGACCTGTGGGCCGAAGGGCTCCTCTGGGCGGCGGTCCTGCGTTCGCCGCACGCGCACGCGCGCATTGTCTCCATCGACACCGCCCACGCGCGCGAGATGCCCGGCGTGCGCGCGGTCGTCACGCACGAGGACGTGCCCGGCGGCCCGCCGTCCGGCCACCGCACGGCGGACCGTCCGGTGTTCGCCTCCGACGTCGTCCGCCACCACGGCGAGGCGCTCGCGGCGGTGGCGGCCGACCATCCGGACACGGCCCGGATGGCCGCCGCGGCGATCATCGTCGAGTACGAGATCCTCGAACCGGTGACGGACCCGGAGCAGTCCTTCGGCGCCGAGCCCCTGCACCCCGACGGCAATCTGGTCCGGCACATCCCGCTCGCCCACGGCGACGCCGAGGCGCAGGGCGAGATCGTCGTCGAGGGCCTGTACCGCATCGGCCGCCAGGACCCGGCGCCCATCGGCGCCGAGGCGGGGCTCGCCGTGCCGCGCCCCGACGGCGGTGTCGAGCTGTACATCGCGTCGAACGACCCGCACGGCGACCGCGACGCGGCGGCGGCCCGCTACGGCCTGGAGCCGGAGCGCGTGAAGGTCGTCGTCACCGGTGTGCCCGGCGCGACCGGCGACCGCGAGGACCCGAGCTTCCATCTGCCGCTGGGCCTGCTGGCCCTGCACACGGGCTGCCCGGTCAAGCTGACGGCGACCCGCGAGGAGTCCTTCCTCGGCCACCCGCACCGCCACCCGACGCTCCTGAGATACCGTCACCACGCCGACGCCGAGGGCAGGTTGGTGAAGGTGGAGGCGCAGATCCTGCTGGACGCGGGCGCCTACGCGGACACCTCGTCGGACGCGCTCGCCGCGGCCGTCGCCTTCGCCTGCGGCCCCTACGTCGTCCCGCACGCCTCCATCGAGGGCTGGGCGGTGCGCACCAACAACCCGCCGTCCGGGCACGTGCGCGGCGAGGGCGCGATGCAGGTCTGCGCCGCCTACGAGGCCCAGATGGACAAGCTGGCCAAGAAGACCGGCATCGACCCGGCCGAGCTGCGCATGCGCAACGTCCTCGCGACCGGTGACGTGCTGCCCACCGGCCAGACGGTGACCTGCCCGGCGCCGGTCGCCGAACTCCTCGACGCCGTACGGGAGTTCCCGCTGCCTCCCCTCCCCAAGGACACCCCGGAGGAGGACTGGCTGCTGCCCGGCGGCCCGGAGGGCGCGGGCGAGCCCGGCGCGGTGCGGCGCGGTGTCGGCTACGGCATCGGCATGGTCCACATGCTCGGCGCCGAGGGCGCCGACGAGGTCTCCACGGCCACGGTCAAGGTCCACGACGGCGTCGCCACGGTCATCTGCGCGGCCGTCGAGACGGGCCAGGGCTTCTCGACGCTGGCCCGCCAGATCGTCCAGGACACCCTCGGCATCGACGAGGTCCATGTCGCCCCCGTCGACACCGACCAGCCGCCGGCCGGGCCCGGCTGCCGCGGCCGCCACACGTGGGTCTCCGGCGGCGCGGTCGAGCGCGCGGCGAAGATGGTCCGCACCCAGCTCCTCCAGCCCCTCGCCCACAAGTTCGGCATGTCCACGGAGCTGCTCCAGATCGCCGACGGCAAGATCACCTCGTACGACGGTGTGCTGTCGACCACGGTCGAGGAGGCCATGGACGGCAAGGAGCTGTGGGCGACGGCCCAGTGCCGCCCGCACCCGACGGAGCCGCTGGACGCGCAGGGCCAGGGCGACGCCTTCGTCGGCCTCGCCTTCTGCGCGATCCGCGCGGTCGTGGACGTCGACATCGAGATCGGCTCGGTCCGGGTCGTCGAGCTCGCGGTGGCCCAGGACGTCGGCCGCATCCTGAACCCCGGGCAGCTGAGGGCCCGCATCGAGGCGGGCGTCACCCAGGGCGTGGGCGCCGCCCTCACCGAGAACCTGCGCACCCCCAAGGGTCTCGTGCGCCGCCCCGACCTGACGGGCTACGCGCTGCCCACGTCGCTGGACGCCCCGGACATCCGCATCGTCAAGCTGGTGGAGGAGCGCGACGTGGTGGCCCCCTTCGGCGCGAAGGCGGCCAGCGCGGCGCCGGTCGTCGCGTCCCCGGCGGCGGTGGCCTCGGCGGTCCGCGCGGCGACGGGCCGCCCGGTCAACCGCCTCCCGATCCGCCCCCAGGCGGCGGTGGCGAGCCCGGACCCGGCGCCGGTTCCCGAGCCCCAGTCGTGACGCCGCCCGACCCCGACCCGCAGCAGCCCCGGGCCTACGAGCCCGCCCCGTCCCCGGGGAAGCTGCTGCTCTTCGTGCTCGCGTTCGTCGTCTTCGCGGTCATCGTCGTCGGCGGAGGCGTGATCCTCGTAGCGGGCTGAGAACAGAGAACCCCGGCACCTTGTCAGGTGCCGGGGTTCTTCTTTCAGAGGCCGTAACCGGAATCGAACCGGTGTGCTTCGCTTTGCAGGCGAATCCCTAAGCCACTCGGGCATACGGCCAAGCTGGTGCTGCTGCCTTGCTGATGTCCTCGACCGTAGGGCGTGCCCACGCCCGCCTCAAGGGTTCCGCGCGCCCCGCAACGGGACTGCCACACGCCGTTCATGAATGGACGGACGTAGGACCAAGGGACCAGGACGAGCCCGACTCCGGACAGGGGTCATGGTCGGTTTCGCCCCTTACGCTGATCGGCATGACCGCCCTCGACGACGCCGGGCTCGCCGCCCCGGCCACCCCGGCCCCCGCTCCCGACGGAGGCGTCCTCGGGCGCGGGTACCGCGCGCTGAGCATCGGCATCGTCACGGTCATCGTGCTCATCGCCTTCGAGGCGACCGCCGTCGGCACCGCGATGCCGGTCGCCGCGCGGGACCTCGACGGGGTCGCGCTGTACGCCTTCGCGTTCTCCGCGTACTTCACCACCAGCCTCTTCGGCATGGTCGTCGCGGGCCAGTGGGCCGACCGGCGCGGGCCGCTCGGGCCCGTCGGCGCCGGGATCGGGGCGTTCGCGGCCGGTCTGCTGCTGGCCGGGACCGCCACGAACATGTGGACGTTCATCGCGGGCCGCGCCGTGCAGGGCCTCGGCGGCGGGCTCGTCATCGTCGCGCTGTACGTCGTCGTCAGCCGGGCCTACCCGGCGCGGCTGCGCCCCGCGATCCTGGCGGCGTTCGCGGCGGCCTGGGTCGTGCCGTCGATCGTGGGCCCGCTGGCGGCCGGAGCCGTCACCCAGCACCTCGGCTGGCGGTGGGTCTTCCTCGGCATCCCGGTGCTCGTTCTGCTGCCGCTCGGGCTCGCGCTGCCGCAGATCCGGCGGCAGGCGGGCGGACCGCCCGAGGGCGGGGCGCCGGAGCCGTTCGAGCGCCGCCGGATCCGGCTCGCGCTCGGCATCTCGGCGGGCGCGGGGCTGCTCCAGTACGCGGCCCAGGACCTGGCGTGGATCGCCCTGCTGCCCGGCGCGGCCGGCGCCGCGCTCCTCGCACCGTCCGTGCTCGGCCTGCTGCCGCGCGGCACCTACCGGGCCGTGCGCGGACTGCCCTCCGTGGTGCTGCTGCGCGGGATCGCGGCGGGCTCGTTCATCGCGGCCGAGTCGTTCGTGCCGCTGATGCTCGTCACCCAGCGGGGCGTGTCGCCGACGATGGCCGGGTTCTCGCTCGCCGCCGGCGGCGCCACCTGGGCGATCGGCTCCTGGGCGCAGTCCAGGCCCCGCATGGAGCCCTACCGCGAGCGCCTCGCGGCCGTCGGCATGGTGCTGGTCGCCGCCGCCATCGCCACCGTGCCGCTCGTCCTGATCGACGCCGTCCCGGTGTGGCTGGTGGCCGTGGCCTGGGCGTACGGCTGCCTGGGCATGGGCATCGTGACGTCGGCCACCAGCGTGCTGCTGCTCCAGCTGTCCGCCCCCGAGGAGGCGGGCACGAACTCCGCCGCCCTCCAGATCTCCGACGGCCTCTCCAACACGCTGCTGCTCGCGGCGGGCGGCGCCGCCTTCGCGGCGCTCGGCGGGGGAGCGGTCGGCCACGGGGTGGCCCAGGGCGCGGGCGGCGCGCACCCGGCCGCGTTCGTCGCCGTGTTCCTGCCGATGGCGGCCATCGCGCTGATCGGCGTAGGAGTGGCGACCCGGCTGCGCGCGCCCGCGACCAGGGAGGACGCGCCGGTGACCACGGGCTGACTACCGGTGAAATGCGGGGAGTTGATCTGTGACTCACGTCCCAACCGGCGCCCGCCCGGCCTCGTGAGGCGGAAACGTCAACCTCGCCACCGGTAGGGTGGACCGGTTGTCATACGCCCCCGATCTGCCGAGCCGGAGACCGTGACCACCGCCAACGACGCCAGCACCGCACCGACCGCCGCCCCGACCCCGTCCAGCCACCTCTCGCCCGCCTTCCCCGGCCGCGCCCCCTGGGGCACGGCCAACAAGCTGCGTGCCTGGCAGCAGGGGGCGATGGAGCGGTACCTCCAGGAGCAGCCCCGCGACTTCCTCGCGGTCGCGACCCCGGGCGCCGGCAAGACCACCTTCGCGCTCACCCTCGCCTCCTGGCTGCTGCACCACCACGTCGTGCAGCAGGTGACCGTGGTCGCGCCGACCGAGCACCTGAAGAAGCAGTGGGCGGAGGCGGCCGCGCGCGTCGGCATCAAGCTGGACCCGGAGTACAGCGCGGGCCCGCTCAGCAAGGAGTACGACGGCGTCGCCATCACGTACGCGGGTGTGGGCGTGCGCCCGATGCTGCACCGCAACCGCAGCGAGCAGCGCAAGACGCTCGTCATCCTCGACGAGATCCACCACGCCGGTGACTCCAAGTCCTGGGGCGAGGCGTGCCTGGAGGCCTTCGAGCCCGCCACCCGCCGCCTGGCGCTGACCGGTACGCCGTTCCGGTCGGACACCAACCCGATCCCCTTCGTCCAGTACGAGGAGGGCAACGACGGCATCCGCCGGTCCTCGGCCGACTACACCTACGGCTACGGCAGCGCGCTCGCCGACGGCGTCGTCCGGCCGGTGATATTCCTCAGCTACAGCGGCCAGATGCGCTGGCGCACCAAGGCGGGCGACGAGATCGCCGCCCGGCTCGGCGAGCCGATGACCAAGGACGCCGTCAGCCAGGCCTGGCGCACGGCGCTCGACCCGCGCGGTGAGTGGATGCCGAGCGTGCTGCGCGCCGCCGACGCCCGCCTCACCGAGGTCAGGAAAGGCATCCCGGACGCGGGCGCCCTCGTCATCGCCTCCGACCAGGAGCAGGCCCGCGCCTACGCCAAGCTGATCCGCGAGATCACCGGCAGCAAGGCGACCCTGGTGCTGTCCGACGACACCGGCGCCTCGAAGCGGATCGACGACTTCAGCGCGAGCGAGGACCGCTGGATGGTCGCCGTCCGCATGGTGTCCGAAGGCGTCGACGTCCCGCGCCTCGCGGTCGGGGTCTACGCCACGACCATCTCCACCCCGCTCTTCTTCGCGCAGGCCGTCGGCCGTTTCGTGCGTTCCCGCAGGCGCGGCGAGACGGCGTCCGTCTTCCTGCCGACCGTCCCCGACCTCCTCGGCCATGCCAACGAGATGGAGGTCGAGCGCGACCACGTGCTCGACAAGCCGAAGAAGGAGGGGGAGGAGGACCCCTACGCCGAGTCCGAGAAGGAGATGGACGAGGCGAACAAGCAGGAGGACGAGGACACCGGGGAGCAGGAGCAGTTCTCCTTCGAGGCCCTGGAGTCCGAGGCCGTCTTCGACCGCGTCCTCTACGACGGCGCCGAGTTCGGCATGCAGGCCCACCCGGGCAGCGAGGAGGAGCAGGACTACCTCGGCATCCCCGGCCTGCTCGAACCCGACCAGGTGCAGCTGCTCCTCCAGAAGCGGCAGGCCCGGCAGATCGCGCACAGCAAGAAGAAGCCCGACACCGAGGCCGACCTCCTGGAGCTGCCCGCCGAGCGGCGGCCCGTCGTCTCCCACAAGGAGATGATGGAACTGCGCAAGAAGCTCAACACGATGGTCGGCGCGTACGTGCATCAGAGCGGCAAGCCGCACGGCGTCATCCACACCGAGCTGCGCCGGGTCTGCGGCGGCCCGCCGAGCGCCGAGGCCACCGCGGGGCAGCTGCGCCAGCGCATCACCAAGGTCCAGGAGTGGGCGACCCGCATGCAGTGAACCGGGATGCGGTGAACCCGGGCGGCAAGTGCGGGCAATCGGTCACAAGTCCGGCTCGCGGCTGCCCGGATTCTGGACGGAGTCTTCCGCTCAGCGGGACGACCTCGCTACATTCCGGGCAACGCACACGCCCCGTGGCAGCGCCGCCGCGGAGCGCAGCCGGTATGCACGGAATGTGGAACGTACGCAGAAGTGGTCGCATGCAGCCGTATGCAGCCCAGCGCCTGATATCCGACCGGCGGCCTCTGACGCGCGTCGCCACGGGACCGGCGGCGCGACCGCCGGTCAGGGACCGCCGACCCTCACCACTAAGGAGTGGGCGTCGTGACCGCGGAGACCTCCCAGACGCTCGACCGGGGACTGCGCGTCCTCAAACTGCTCGCCGACACCGACCACGGGCTGACCGTGACCGAGCTCTCGAACAAGCTCGGCGTCAACCGCACGGTCGTCTACCGCCTGCTCGCCACGCTCGAGCAGCACGCTCTCGTCCGCCGTGACCTGGGTGGCCGCGCCCGGGTCGGGCTCGGGGTGCTGCGCCTGGGCCGGCAGGTCCATCCGCTGGTGCGCGAGGCCGCGCTGCCGGCGCTGCGCTCGCTGGCCGAGGACATCGGGGCGACGGCTCATCTGACGCTGGTCGACGGCACGGAGGCCCTCGCGGTCGCCGTCGTCGAGCCGACCTGGACCGACTATCACGTGGCGTACCGGACCGGGTTCCGGCATCCGCTGGACCGGGGGGCCGCCGGGCGCGCCATTCTCGGGGCCCGGCAGGGTGTGCTGCCCGAGACCGGGTACACCCTCACCCACGGCGAACTGGAGGCCGGGGCCAGCGGTGCGGCTGCGCCGCTTCTCGGGGTGAGCGGGGTGGAAGGCAGCGTCGGCGTCGTCATGCTGGCCGACGCCGTCCCCGAACGCGTCGGGCCCCGCGTCCTGGACGCCGCCCGAGAGGTCTCGGACGCCTTGCGCTGACGCGCGGCGCGGGATGCGTCTGCCCGATGCGGCTTCGTCGTCGTCCGCGGGCCGGTGGCCGCTTCTCGCGCAGTTCCCCGCGCCCCTGAGGCATGCGCTTCGCGCAGCCTCCCCTTACAGAGGCTGCGGCTCCGCCGCGCCTCTGTTGATGAGATGGCGCACGAAGTGCGCATCTCAGGGGCGCGGGGAACTGCGCGACCAGCCACGACGGTGGCGCGCGTGACGAACGATCCAGGGGCGCGGGGAACTGCGCGAGAAGCCCCACCGGCCCGCAGCCGGAGAACCGCGGCGAAAGTGCGATCGCCGGTCGCGTTAGATTGGGGACGTGCTCAATCGCCTCAGTCGTCCCAAGGCCCTCGCCCTCTGCGCGCTCCCGGTGATCGCGCTGCTCGCGATCACCGGCCTGGCCCCGCTGCCGTTCTCGGTGGCCCAGCCGGGCCCCACGACGAACGTGCTGGGCACGTCGGACGGCAAGCCCGTCATCCGGATCACCGGCGCCGAAACCCGCGACACCAGCGGCCAGCTGCGCGCGGTGACGATCCTGGCGACGGGACCCGACGCCTCGATCCACGTCTCGGACGTGATCGACAGCTGGTTCCGGGACGACCGCGCGGTCATGCCGCGGGACGCCGTCTACCCGGCGGGCGACTCGACCAAGGAGATCGAGAAGCACAACCAGCAGGAGATGAAGGGCTCCCAGGACGACGCCACCGAGGCCGCGCTCGCCTATCTCGGCGACCGCGGCGAGGACGTGAAGGTCAGCCTCCAGCTCGGCGACGTCGGCGGCCCCAGCGCGGGCCTGCTGTTCTCGCTCGGCATCGTCGACATGCTCGACGGCGACGGCAGCGGCGGCGATCTGACGGGCGGGAAGTCCATCGCGGGCACCGGCACCATCGACGCGAACGGCAAGGTCGGCGCCGTCGGCGGCGTCTCGATGAAGGTGCAGGCCGCCGACCGGGACGGCGCCACCGTCTTCCTCGTACCGAAGGCGGAGTGCGCGGACGCGAAGGCGTCGGCGCCGAAGTCGATGCGGCTGGTCCCGGTGACCACGCTCAAGGGCGCGGTCACCGCGCTGACGGACCTGGAGAAGAAGACCGGCTCCGTGCCCGCCTGCTAGGACCCGCGGGCCTCAGCCGTCGCCCTCCTTCACGAAGCCCTCCTTCACCATCCAGTCGAGGGCCACCTGGTGCGGGTCCTCGCCGTCCACGTCGACCTTGGCGTTGAGGTCCTGCGCGACGTCGTTGGTCAGCTTCTTCGAGATCGGGTCGAGGACCTCGGCCATCTTCGGATACTTGTCGAACGACTTCGTGTTGATCTCCGGAGCCGCGTTGTAGTTCGGGAAGAAGTGCTTGTCGTCCTCCATGACCTGGAGGTTCATCGACCGGATGCGGCCGTCGGTGGTGTACACCTCGCCGAAGGTGCAACTGCCCTTCTTCACCTGCGTGTAGATGATGCCGCTGTCCATCTGCGTGATGTTCGACGCGGGGATCTTCATCCCGTACGTCTTCTCCATGCCCCGCAGACCGTCGGCCCGGTTGGCGAACTCGCTCTCCACGCACACCGTGACGGCCTTCGGGTCCGACTTCGCGAGCGCGGCGACCTCGGAGAGGGTCTTCGTGCCGTACTTCTTGAAGTTGGCCGCGTTCATGGCGAGCGCGTAGGTGTTGTTCAGCGGGGCGGGCGGCAGCCACGTGATGCCGTTCTTGGCGTCCGCCTCCTTGACCGCCTGCCACTGCTTCTGCGAGTCGGCGATCGGGTCGGAGTTGCCGAGGTACGTGATCCAGGCGGTGCCCGTGTACTCGTACATGGCGTCCGCGTCACCGGACTTGATGGCCTCGCGGGCGCCGACCGAGCCCTGGATGCCGGTGCGGTCGATGACGTCGGCGCCGGCCGCCTGGAAGGCGATGCCCATGATGGCGCCGAGGACGAGCTGTTCGGTGAACTCCTTGGACGTGACGACGAGGTTCGCGCCCTTCAGCGGCTCGCCCTTGCCGACGGAGCCGGGGGAGACGTCGTCGACCATCGGGCTGCCGCTGGTCAGCCCGCACCCGGCGAGCAGGGCGAGCCCGGCGGCCGCCGCCACGGTCACGCGTACGCGGTGCTTCATGTTCGCGCCTCCAGTCCGCGCGGGCTGAGCAGCACCTCGGCCAGCGACGCCAGCCAGTCCACCAGCAGGGCGAGCGCGATCGTCAGGATGGAGCCGAGCAGCAGGATCGGCATGCGCTGATTGGTGATGCCGGCCTGGATGAGGGTGCCGAGGCCCCCGCCGCCGCCGAACACCGCGAGGGTGGCCGTGCCGACGTTGAGGACGAGCGCGGTGCGCACACCGGCCAGGATCAGCGGCACCGCCAGCGGCAGTTCCACCCTGGCCAGCACCATCGCGGGCGACATGCCGATGCCGCGCGCCGCCTCCATGAGGGTCGGGTCGTTGGCCTTCAGACCCGCGATCGTGTTGGAGAGGACCGGCAGGATCGCGTAGATGATGATGCCGATCAGCGCGGACCGCTGGCCGGTGCCGAGCCAGATCACCAGCAGCGCCAGCAGGCCGATCGCCGGGGTGGCCTGCCCCATGTTGGCCAGCGCGAGCGCGAACGGGGTCGCCTTGCGGAACATCCTGCGGGTCAGCAGGATCCCCAGCGGGATCGCGATGATCAGCACGAAGAACGTGGAGATGACGGTCAGCTCGATGTGCTGCTTGAGGTCCTTCCAGACCTGGCCGTCGGAGAGCGCGTTCTTCGAGATGGTGTCGAGGTCGGCGTTGCGGAACCACAGCCAGGTGATCAGCAGGACCACCGCGATCAGCGCGGGCAGGAACGTCAGCTTCTGCCAGGTGAGCCGGCGCGGTTCCTTCGACGCGGGCGGCGTCGCCTCCCGCTCGGCGGCGTCCTCGCCGTCGTCGCGGAACGCGAGGCCCATCACCTCGTGCTCGCCGTCGGGCCTGGCCCCCTTCGGGGGCGCGCCCTTGCGGTGCTTGCCGGGCTGTTGACTGGACGGGCCGCTCACGCCTGCGCCTCCCCGTCCGGGGGCGTCACGCCCTCCTGTTCCGCCTGCGTCTGCTGGGCGCGGGTCTCCTCCAGCTCGTGCTGGCTCTCGATCGCCTCCAGACGGTCGGCCTCCAGGAGTTCGTGCACGGAGTTCATGAGCGTCTCCATGTCGACGACGCCCTCGTACTCGCCGCGCCGTCCGGTGACCGCGACCCGGCCCGCGTTGTCGGTGAGGACCGCCTCCAGCGCGTCGCGCAGCGTCGCGTCGTAGGTCACCGTGTCGTGGACGAGGGTGCCCGCGCGGGCCAGCGAGCCCTTGGCGCGCATCAGGTCGCCGCGCCGCAGCCACTTGTAGGGGCGGCCGCGCCGGTCGAGCAGCAGCAGTTCGTTGGTGCCGGCCGCGCGCAGCTTGTTGAAGATGTCCTGGAGCGGGTCGTCGACGCTCACCGTCGGATAGTCGGTGACCTCCACGTCGCGCACGCGGCTGAGGTTGAGCCGCTTCAGCGCGGCGCCCGCGCCCACGAACCCGGAGACGAAGTCGTCGGCCGGATTGGTGAGGATCGCCTCCGGGGTGTCGAACTGGGCGATGTGCGAGTGCTCGCGCAGCACCGCGATCCGGTCGCCGAGCTTGATCGCCTCGTCGAAGTCGTGGGTGACGAACACGATCGTCTTGTGCAGCTCGTGCTGGAGCCGGATCAGCTCGTCCTGGAGGTGGTCGCGGGTGATCGGGTCGACGGCGCCGAACGGCTCGTCCATCAGCAGCACCGGCGGGTCGGCGGCGAGCGCCCGGGCCACGCCGACGCGCTGCTGCTGGCCGCCGGAGAGCTGGCGCGGGTAGCGGCCGTGGAACTCGCCCGGGTCGAGCCCGACGAGGTCGAGCATCTCCTCCACCCGCGAGCCGACCTTCGACTTGGACCAGCCGACCATCTTCGGTACGAGGGCGATGTTCTGGGCGACGGTCATGTGCGGGAAGAGCCCGGAGGACTGGATCGCGTAGCCGACCTTGCGGCGCAGCTTCACCGGGTCCATGTCGGTGACGTCCTCGCCGCCGATCCGGATCCGGCCGCTCGTCGGCTCGATCAGCCGGTTGATCATCTTCAGGGTGGTGGACTTACCGCACCCCGAGGGGCCGACGAAGATGATGAGTTCGCCCGCCTTGATCTCCATGTTGACGCTGTCGACGGCCGGGTTCGGATTGCCCGGGTAGATCTTGGAGAGGTTCTCCAGCTCGATGCTGGCACCGGAGGCCTTCGGCACCGCCGACAGCTCGGTGGCGGTCGCGGCCGGCTGGTTCTCAGACACGGATCCCCCTCGGGATGGTCAGCCGCCCGATCAGGACGTACACGGCGTCGAAGAGCAGGGCGAGGATGATGATGCCGAGGGTCCCGGCGAGTACCTGGTTCAGAGCGTTCTTGCTGCCCAGTGAGGCGATGCCGCGGAAGATCTCGTTGCCGAGGCCCGGCCCGGAGGCGTAGGCGGCGATCGCGGCGATGCCCATCAGCATCTGCGTGGAGACCCGGATGCCGGTCAGGATCGGCGGCCAGGCCAGCGGCAGCTCCACCCGCACCAGACGGGCCAGCCGGGACATCCCGATGCCCTTGGCCGCGTCGATCAGCTGCGGGTCCACGCCGCGCAGGCCCACGATCGCGTTGCGCACGATCGGCAGCAGTCCGTACAGGGTCAGCGCGATGACGGTCGGCGCCACACCGATGCCGACGACCGGGATCAGCAGACCGAGCAGGGCCAGCGAGGGGATGGTCAGGATGGTGGACGTCGCAGAGGTGGCGAGGTTGCCCGCCCAGTCGCTGCGGTACGTGAACACGCCGATCAGCGCGCCGATCACGGTCGCCAGCAGCATGCACTGGAAGACCTCGCTGGCGTGCTGGTACGCGTCGAACAGCAGCTGCTGGTGATGGCTGCCGAGGTAGTCCCAGAAGTTCATCGCGCCTCGCGCCGGGCGCTGTTCGTACAGCCGCCGGGAATCTCCCGGCGGCCCCACGTCAGGAGTCGCCCGACGCCTGCTCCACCAGCGGGATGACGCGCAGCGGAACGGGGTTCTCCATGACGATCGCGGTGGAAGCCCGGACGATGCCATCAAAACCGACAACCAGGTCGATCACCCGCTGGAGATCCGCGTTGGAGCGGGCCACGAGCCGGCACAGCATGTCCCCGCTGCCGGTCGTCGTGTGCAGCTCCAGAACCTCCGGAACGCCCCCCAAGTGCGCCCTGACATCGGCCCCTTGCCCCTGCCGGATCTCCAGCGTGGCGAACGCGGTGACGGGGTAGCCGAGCGCCGCCGGGTCCACCTGCGGACCGAATCCGCGGATGACTCCGTTCGAGGTAAGCCGGTCGAGCCGGGCCTGCACGGTGCCGCGCGCCACCCCGAGCCGACGGGACATCTCGAGCACCCCGATCCGCGGCTCGCGCGCCAGCAGCACAATGATCCGGCCGTCCAGCTGATCGATCGCCATGCCCGCCTCCGCAGTGGTCACCCTGTACACAGAGCCAGCAGATACCGGCCCCTCACTGGTCAGATTGTCCAGCGAATACGCAAACTATTGCGCACCTTGTGGAACGGCGGGAGCCTCCAGACATGACTGAGACAGCAGCCCACACTCCCAGCACCGCGCGCGAGGCCGACCCCTTCCCGGTGAAGGGGATGGACGCGGTCGTCTTCGCCGTCGGCAATGCCAAGCAGGCCGCGCACTACTACTCCACCGCCTTCGGCATGAAGCTGGTCGCCTACTCCGGACCGGAGAACGGCAGCCGCGAGACGGCGTCCTACGTCCTGACCAACGGCTCCGCCCGCTTCGTCTTCACCTCCGTCATCAAGGCCACCACCGACTGGGGCCACTTCCTGGAGGAGCACGTCGCGGCCCACGGCGACGGCGTCGTCGACCTCGCCATCGAGGTGCCGGACGCCCGCGCCGCGTACGCCTACGCGACTCTGCACGGCGCCCGCGGCGTCGTCGAGCCGCACGAGGTGAAGGACGAGCACGGCACCGTCGTCCTCGCCGCCATCGCCACGTACGGCAAGACCCGGCACACCCTGGTCGAGCGCTCCGGCTACGACGGCCCGTACCTGCCCGGCTTCGCCGCCGCCGACCCGATCGTCGAGCCGCCCGCCAAGCGCACCTTCCAGGCCGTCGACCACTGCGTCGGCAACGTCGAACTCGGCCGGATGAACGAGTGGGTGGCCTTCTACAACAAGGTCATGGGCTTCACGAACATGAAGGAGTTCGTGGGCGACGACATCGCGACCGAGTACTCGGCGCTGATGTCCAAGGTGGTCGCCGACGGCACGCTCAAGGTCAAGTTCCCGATCAACGAGCCCGCCATCGCCAAGAAGAAGTCCCAGATCGACGAGTACCTGGAGTTCTACGGCGGCGCGGGCGTCCAGCACATCGCGCTCGCCACGAACGACATCGTCGCCTCGGTCCGTGCCATGCGCGCCGCGGGTGTTCAGTTCCTCGACACCCCCGACTCGTACTACGACACCCTCGGCGAGTGGGCGGGCGAGACCCGCGTCCCCGTCGAGACGCTGCGCGAGCTGAAGATCCTCGTCGACCGCGACGAGGACGGCTACCTGCTCCAGATCTTCACCAAGCCGGTCCAGGACAAGCCGACCGTCTTCTTCGAGATGATCGAACGCCACGGCTCGATGGGCTTCGGCAAGGGCAACTTCAAGGCCCTCTTCGAGGCGATCGAGCGCGAACAGGAGAAGCGCGGCAACCTGTAATCGCAGGGTTCTTCGTCTGCGGGTGCGTGGGGGCTGGTCGCGCAGTTCCGCCTGCGGCATCCAGGGGAAGGCTGCGCGCAGCGCATGCCTTCAGGGGCGCGGGGAACTGCGCGACCAGCCACGGCGAGAGCCCCCCCCGCCCCGGCCGCGCACCCACAAC
>NZ_JBEYYU010000095.1:0-25251 GCF_040645755.1 Streptomyces sp. NPDC046716 | reverse complement strand
CCCCGATCTTCGACCTCGTCGACTACGGCGTCGTCGGCGACCTCTTCGACGTCGTGCCCGCCCTGACCGAAGAGGTCAAGACCCGCAAGGGCTGACCGACTTCCCGCGGATCCGTACGGCGTCGCGCCCGGGTGCTCACAGCTCCTGGGCGCGGCGCCGCACGGCGTAGTAGCCGGCCGCGCCCACCGAACCGGCGATGAGCGCTCCGCCCAGCGCGAGTTGCAGCGTGCTCCACTGCCCGAGGGAGCCGCCGTCACCGGCGTGCACTCCGTGCAGCTGTGTGCCGCCCTCCCCCGACACGGTGAGGGTCTGCCGGGCCACCGTGCCGCTCTCGCAGGTCACGGAGACCGGGTAGGTGCCCGGGCGGGCGCCCGCGGGCACCTCGAAGGTGCCGCTGACCCCCTTCTCGTACTCGGCCTGGCGCAGCGTGAACTCACCCGCTCCGACACTGTCCGCGTCGCCGGTCGCGGAGGAGTCGACGTCGCACGCGGTGGTGCTGACCAGCACGCTCGTGCCGGGTCGCGCGTCCGCCGGATCGAGGACCAGGCCCGTCGCCGTCCCGGTCCCGGTGGCGGGCGCCGAGGGCGGTGCGGTCCACGTGGGCGCGTCGCTCCATCCGTCGTCCCCGTCGGACGGGCTCGCGGCGCACACGGGCGCCCCGAGCAGGAGCAGGGCTGCGGTGGCGGTCGACAGGGGCACGGTGCGACGCATGCGGTTCCTCTCGGGCGCGGCCGGCGGGCGGCCACAGGTGCGGTCAGGTCCGCGACCGAGCAAACCGCGCGACCGGGCCCGCCGCCCGCCGGGGCGTCGAGTCGGGTGAGCGACGGCGCACGTGCGGGTGACCACCGGGGGCCGCCCGGTGGTCACCCGCCCGAGAAATCCCCCGCCCGTGTCCCGCGGCGTCGCGCGCCGCCCGCCGCTACACGTACCCCCTGGTCCGGTGGGCCTGGTGCGCCTCGACGAGCTTGACCCTGGCCGCCTCCAGGCGGTGGGCCATCACCTCGGCGACGCCGTGCAGCAGGGCCACGCCGAGCGCCGGTTCGATGTCGCACAGGGCGCGCACGGTGGAACCGTCGAATTCATAGGCGCGCACCGGGCTGAACGCCTCGGCGCCGAAGTCCCATTCATAGGGCGGGAAGAGCCAGGACCAGCCGAGGAGATCCCCCGGTCCGAGCGGGTCGATGGGCAGCCGGGCCCGGTCGGAGACGCGCGCGTCGAGCGTGACTGTTCCGGTCCTGATGATCCAGAAGCAGTCGGCGCGGTCCCCTTCCTCGAAGATCCGGGTGTCCTGGGGGAAGGACACCTCTCGGGCGAGAGGCATCAGCCGGTCGCGATAGGCGCGCGGCAGTCGGTTCAGCAGTCGTGTCCGGTCCGTCATGGCGGAACACCTCCACCGTCGGGTCCATCCAGCGTACGTACGTCCCGCGCGTACCGGGTCGTCGAAGTGGGCGGCGGCCGGATGGCGGTAACGGATCGCGAGCGGTCGGTCACGCACCTACGTTGCCCGCATGGTGATCTTCATCCGATCTCGGTCCCTGGTCAGCAGGGCGTTCCTGACGTCGGGCGTGTGCGCGGCGCTCGTCGCGGGGGCCGCCGCCGGTCCCGCGCGGGGCGCCTCCGGGCCGCCCGCGGTGCCCTCCCCGTCGGCGCTGTCCTGGGAGGTCATGGACGCGCGGACCGGGACCGTGCTGGCCGCCGGGGCGCCGCACCGCAGGCTGCCGCCGGCCAGCACGCTCAAGACGCTGTTCGCGTTGACGGTGCTGCCGCACCTGCGCCAGGACGCGGTGCACCGCGCCTCGTCGGCGGATCTGGCGGAGGTCGCCGAGGGCAGCAGCGAGGTGGGGGTCGCCGAGGGGCACCGGTACACCGTCGCTGATCTGTGGCGCGGGGTGTTCCTCAGCTCCGGCAACGACGCCGTGCACACGCTGGCCCGACTGAACGGCGGCCTGGCGCACACGCTGGACCAGATGCAGGCCACCGCCCGCCGGATCGGCGCCCGCGACACCCAGGTGCGCTCCCCCGACGGGTTCGACACCCCGGGTCAGTACTCCAGCGCCCACGACCTGGCGCTCATCGCGCGCGAGGGGTTCAAGAACCCGGACTTCCGCCGGTACATGGGCACGAAGTGGGCCCGCTTCCCGGCGTCCGGGGGCCCGGACGCGTACGAGATCCAGAACACCAACCGGCTGCTGGTCGGCTCGCACGGCGTGGAGCCCTACCCGGGCCTCATCGGCGTCAAGAACGGCTACACGACGCAGGCCGGCACCACGCTGGTCTCGGCCGCCACCCAGGGGCGCCGCACGATCCTGGTGACCGTGATGAACCCTCAGGACGGGGACTTCAACGCGGTGTACGAGGAGAGCCGCGCGCTGCTCGACTGGGGGTTCGCCACCCCGGCCCCGCAACCGCCGAAGCAGCAGGCCGGTCCCCTGCGGGCCGCCGCCCCCGCGACCGCGCCGACCCGGCAGGAGCCGGAGGAGGCACCCGGTCTCACCCGCCACCTCGGCGCGGCCGCCGCCCTGCTCGTCCTCACCTGTGTGCCCCTGATCCTCCGCCGCCGCCTGCGCGCCCGCCGCACACGCCCGTAGGAGGACACAGGTACTAGTCGTGCGGCGCCTGCCCGCTGACCCGGTGGTCGGCGTGGCTGACCGCCTCCGTCACCAGGCGCCGCAGGTGACCGTCGGTCAGCCGGTAGTGCATGTGGCGGCCTTCGCGGCGGGTCTCGACGAGACCGGCGAGCCGCAGCTTCGCCAGGTGCTGGCTGACCGCGGTGCGGGACGCGGCGACGCGCTCGGCGAGCGAGCCCACGTCCAGTTCCTCCCGGGCGAGCAGCCACAGCACGTGCAGCCGGGTCGCGTCCGACAGCAGGGCGAACACCCGTGTGGCCTCGGCGAGGCGGGCGGCGTCCGGCTCGTGCAGATGCGCACCTGCCGCAGGTGGGATGGGTTCGCTGTCAGCCATGGGGCCAGCCTAGAGCCGGACCGGCCGGAGTGGTTGACCACGGTGCGAGGGGGGCGCCATAGTCGTCATGTGCGCAGGTGCGCACATGACGACCACGGATTGCCCCCGGGAGTCACGCCCTCATGCCCAGCTCCGTCCTGCGCGACCCCGTCTACCGCCGCCTCTTCACCGCCCAGGTCGTCGCCCTCGTCGGCACCGGCCTGGCCACCGTCGCGCTCGGGCTGCTCGCGTACGACCTCGCGGGAGCCGACGCGGGCGCCGTGCTCGGCACCGCGCTCGCGATCAAGATGACGGCGTACGTGGTGATCGCCCCGCTCGTCGGCGCGTTCGCCGACCGGCTGCCGCGCCGCGCCCTGCTGGTGGGCGCCGATCTGCTGCGGGCCTCCGTCGCGGTGGCGCTGCCCTTCGTCGACCAGGTGTGGCAGGTGTACGTCCTGGTCTTCGTGCTGCAGTCCGCGTCGGCGGCGTTCACTCCCGCCTTCCAGGCCGTGATCCCCGACGTACTGCCCGAAGAGCGCGCCTACACGCGGGCGTTGTCGCTGGCCCGGCTCGCCTACGACCTGGAGAGTCTGTTCAGCCCCGCACTCGCCGCCGCCCTGCTGACGGTGGTCGGCTACCACCGGCTGTTCACCGGCACGCTGCTCGGGTTCCTCGCCTCCGCCGCGCTCGTGGCGTCCACCACGCTGCCCCGCGCCACGGCCGCCGCGCCCCGCACGGGCGGCGCGTACGCGAAGGCCACCGCCGGTACCCGGCTGTTCCTCGCGGTGCCGCAACTGCGGGCGCTGCTCGCGCTGAACATCGCCGTGGCGGCGGCGAGCGCGCTGGTGACCGTCCAGTCCGTCTTCTACGTACGGGACTTCCTCGGTCTCGGCGCCGGCGCCGTGCCGCTGGCACTGGGTGCCTACGGGGCCGGGTCGATGGCCGTGGCGCTGGCTCTGCCCCGGATCCTGGAGCGGAGCGGGGACCGGCCCGTGATGCTGCGCGGCGGGCTGCTCCTGGCCGTCGTCTTCGCGGCGACCGGGGCGATCACGGCGGCTGGGAGCGGGAGTTGGCGGCTGCCCGCGCTGCTGGCGGCCTGGTGCGCGTTCGGCGCGGGCTGCTCGATGGTTCTGACGCCGGCGGGGCGGCTGGTGCGCGGGGCCGCGCCGGACCGGGAGCGTACGGCGGTGTTCGCGGCGCAGTTCTCCCTGTCCCACGCCTGCTGGCTGCTCACGTATCCGCTGGCCGGCTGGGTGGGCGCGGCGGCCGGACCGGGGGTGGCGGTGGCGGTCCTCGGGGCCGTGGCGGCCGGCGCCGCGCTGACGGCGACGCGGCTGTGGCCGGCGCGGGTGCCTGCGCGGCCCGCCGACGCCCCCGCGCACGTCACAGGCGCGGTACGGGTCCCGAGCGGTCGGCGGCACGGCCGTCCGCGTCCCGGCGTCCGGCCCTCAGCAGATAGCTCACCTTGACCCGCAGCACCCAGGGGTCGACGGGCTTCACCAGCAGGTCGGCGACGCCCAGTTCGATCGCGGTCTGCGCGAGGGCGCTGCTGCCGATCCCGGTCACGAGAACGATGGGGATGTCCCGGGTCTGGTCGAGGCGGAGCAGATAGTCGGCCACCTCCAGGCCGGTGATGCCGGGCATCCGCACGTCGAGCAGGATCACGCCGATGCCGCCGCGCAGCGCGATCCTCAGGGCGTCGTCGCCGTTGTCCGCGCACACGACGGGGACACCGAGCGGGGCGAGCGCCGCCTCCAGCACCCGCAGATTGGACTCACGGTCATCCACCAGGAGGACCTTCGCGGAGTCGATCATGAGTTCTCAACTGCCTCCGTGCTAGCACTCCTTGGACCGGCGTCCCGCGCCGCGGTTCGAGATTACGGCGCTGGGCCCGTGTCGTGCGACCGGTCCGCGCAGAGGGGTCCCGTGGTCCACGGCGTACCGTGTCCTGATCGTCACCTCGGGGGGCTCCGCAAAGATCGCCCGGCCGGGGTACGTTGCCGGGCTGCGGCCCCACCCGCCACCCGCCCGTCCCTCGTCCGCGGAGAGCAGGAACATGCAGGAACTCGACGTGCCCCGGCTGACGGAGCCGCCCGTGGCGGGCGGCCTCGCGGACTCGGTGTTCACCGCGGAGCGACGGACGCCGGACCGCGTCCAGTTCTCGCTCGCCGCGCCCGGCGGGCAGTGGGAGCCCGTCACCGCGCGCCGGTTCGCCCGTGAGGTCCTCGACGTGGCCGGGGGGCTGCTCGCGCAGGGGGTCGGCTTCGGCGACCGGGTGGCCGTCATGTCGCGCACCCGGTACGAATGGACGCTCGCCGCCTACGCGTTGTGGTCGATCGGCGCCGTGGTCGTGCCCATCTATCCGACGTCCTCCACCGAGCAGGTCCGCGACATCCTCCGCGACACCGACGCGATCGGCTGCTTCGTCGAGAACGAGAGCCACGCCATGACCGTGGCCGCCGCGCACGGACCGCACAACCCGCTGACCCGGCTGTGGCAGATGGACGAGGGTGCCCTCGACGCGCTGCGGGCCGAGGGCGCCGCCGTCGATCCGGCCTACGTCCACCGGCTCCGCTCGACCGTGCGGCCCGAGCACACCGCGCTGATCTGCTACACGTCCGGGACGACGGGCCGCCCGAAGGGCTGCGTCCTCACCCACGCCAACATGATCGCCGAGTGCGACACCCTGTCGACGGGATGGGGCTGTCTGCTGGCCGCGCCCGGCGAGGAGGCGTCGCTCGTGGCGTTCCTGCCGCTGGCGCACTGCTACGGCCTGGTCGTGGTGGTCAGTTCGGTGCGGTTCGGCGTCAACGTCGCCTTCCAGCCGGACCCTTCGCCGCAGGCGCTGCTGCCGACGCTGGCCGCGTTCCGCCCCACGTTCCTGTACGCCGTGCCGTACATCTTCGAACGCCTCTTCCGCGCGGCCCGCCTGAAGGCACGTCAGAACGGGCGCAGCGCCCTCTTCGAGCGGGCCGTGAGGTCCGCGGTGCGCTACGCGGCCGCCGAGCAGCGCGGGAAGGCGGGGCAGGGCAGCGGTCCCGGTCCCCGGCTCAGGCTCCGGCACGCGCTCTACGACCGGCTCGTGTACGCCCGGGTGCGGGCGGTGCTCGGCGGCCGGGTGCGCAACGCCGTCTCCGGCGGGTCGCCGCTCGCCCGCGAACTCGGGCTGTTCCTCGCGGGCTGCGGGATCACCGTCTACGACGGATACGGGCTGACCGAGACCGCCGCGGCCGTCACCGCCCAGCCGGTGGGCGCGGTGCGGCACGGGACCGTGGGCAGACCGCTGCCCGGCAACGCGGTGCGCATCGCCGCCGACGACGAGATCCTGGTCCGCGGGGACGTGGTCTTCGCCGGCTACTACAACGATCCGCGGGCGACCGAAGCGGTGCTGCGCGACGGCTGGTTCAGCACCGGCGATCTCGGCCGGCTCGATCCGGACGGCTATCTCGTCATCACCGGACGCAAGAAGGACATCATCATCACCAGCGGCGGCAAGAGCATCTCCCCGCTGCTGCTGGAGGAGGAGCTGCGCGCCCATCCGCTGATCTCGGGTTGTCTGGTCGTCGGCGACAACCGCCCGTACGTGGCGGCCCTGATCACCCTCGACGAGGAGTCCGTGGCGGGCTGGCTCGCGCTCAAGGGGCGCGACCCGCAGGAGCCCGCCGCGCTGGTGACCGACGAGGAACTGCTCGGCCATGTCAGGCGAGCGGTCTCCCGGGCCAACTCCCGCGTCTCGCGCGCCGAGTCCATCCGTACGTTCCGGGTGCTGCCGCACGAATTCGGCTCGCGCGAGGGCCTGTTGACCCCGTCGCTGAAGATCCGGAGATCGGCGGTGATCCAGCGGTACGCGCTCGAGATCGACGAGCTGTACGGGACCCGGCCGAGCCGCCGCGGCCTCTGAACACCCGGCGAGGATGACCGGAGTTCACCTTGTGTGTGCGCCGGTCCTTGCTCACCCTGGGCACCGCAACAGCGCCGCAGGGCCCTCCCGGCCGCGCCCGTCGAGCCCGGGGAGGACCGTTGACCTCGCCTTCGCACCTGTTCCGCAGCAGACTGCTGCGCCGCCCACGCCCCGAGGACCCCAAGGTCTCCACGGCCGAGCAGGAGTTGTTCGGCGGGCCGCTGCGCTACGACACCGGCTGGGCCTCGCACCAGAACGCCTTCCTCGACCTGTCGCTCCTCACCGCCCTGCGGGCCATGCCCCGGCTGGTCCTCGGCACCCTGCGCCGGGCCTGGCACGCCGACCGGGGCGCGCTGCTCGCCGTCGGCGTCAGTGAGATCGGCCAGGGGATCGCCGCCGCGGTGAACCTGCTCGTCCTGAACTCCGTGATGCACACCCTGCTCGCCGACGGCTCGGCGGCCGGGCGGGTGCGGGAGGCGCTGCCGGCCCTGCTCGTCGGCGCGGCGGTCGCCACCGTGAACGCCCTGCTCGCCACCTGGTCGACGTCCGGGGCGGGTCGGCTCGAACCGCTGGTGGAACGGGTGGCGACCACCGAATACCTCGACGCCGCCCAGGCGGTGGAGCTGGAGGCCATCGAGGATCCGGCGTTCCGGCGCCTGCTCGACGTGGCCTTCTACGGTGCGGCGTCCGCCCGGCGCATGATCTCGGCGTGCGTCGCCGCGCTCAACGGGGTCATCTCGCTCGTCGCCACCGCGTCCATCCTCAGCGTGCTGCACTGGGCTTTGCTGCCGATGCTGCTGCTGATCGTCGCGCCGCGCGGCTGGGGTGCGATGCGGGTGGCGCAGGAGCGGTACGTGTCGGTGCTGAACTGGGTCGAGCACGTGCGCGCGAGCCGGCTGATCGGCACCCTGCTGACCGAGCGGAGCGCCGCCCAGGAGGTGCGGCTGCACGCGGTCGGTCCCGCGCTCCTGGAGCGCTATCGCGACATGGCGGAGAGCGCCGAGAGCGAGCAGCGGCGGCTGGCGAACGACAAGGCGGGCACCGAGCTGGTCGCCACCGCGCTGTCGGGGGTCGCGCTGGCGGCCACGTACGGGGTGATGTTCTGGCTGATCACGACGGGCGCGATGAGCCTGGCGATCGCCGGGACGGCGGTGGTCGCCGTGCGCAGCGGGTCGGCGAGCCTCGGCACGCTGGTGATGAACGTCAACCAGCTGCACGAGGAGTCGCTGTACGTCCAGGACCACGAGAAGTTCCTCGCGGAGGCCGCCCGTCGGACCATTCCCACCGGGGGTGCGGCGCTGCCGGAGCGGATCGACGCGGTGGTCCTCGACAGGATCAGCTACCGCTATCCGGACCGGGACGAACCGGCCCTGGACGAGGTGTCGCTGACGGTTCCGATGGGATCGGTGACCGCGGTCGTCGGGGAGAACGGCAGTGGCAAGTCGACCCTGATGAAGATCATCAGCGGACTTCTCGTCCCGCACGACGGGACGGTCCACTGGGGCGGCAGACCGCTCTCCGGGCTCGACCGGGCGCTGGTCTTCGAGCGGGTCAGCCAGCTCACCCAGGACTTCCAGCGCTGGCCGATGACGGCCGCGATGAACATCCGCATCGGGCGGCCCCAGCAGGACGCGTCCGCCGAGGAGCTGGAGCCGTCGGCGCGGTACGCGGGCGCGACGTCGGTGATCGCGCGGTTGCCGGGCGGCATGGGGACCCTCCTCGCCCGCATGTTCCGCGGGGCGAGCGAGCTGTCCGGCGGGGAGTGGCAGAAGTTCGGCCTGGCGCGCACCCATTGGCGCGACCGGACGGGCCCGGCGGACGGTGTGCTCATCGTGGACGAGCCGACGTCCGCGCTCGACCCGGAGGCGGAGATCGAGGCGTTCGACCGGTTGCGGGGTCTGGCGGGCCCCACGCGCGCGGTCGTCCTGGTCACCCATCGGATGTCCGGGGTGCGTTGGGCGGACACCATCCATGTGCTGAGCCGGGGCCGCATCGTGGAGTCCGGCAGCCATGCCGAACTCCTCGCGGCCGGCGGGCGGTACGCCACGATGTTCCGCACCCAGGCGGCCCAGTACGGCCACGACGGCAGCCACATGCCCCGCCCCGCGCAGCCTCCCGCCACGGCGTAGGGACCGCCTCCGCTTCCCGGCCATTTGTCCGACGGCTCCGGGACGGGTGTGTGGGGCGTAGATCACACGTGTGCCCGTCCGCGTGTCCGTTTCCCGCCGGAGGTTCACTCCTCCACCATCCGCCCCACGCGCATCCCGTGCGGCCGACCGCCGCGCTGAGCACGGTGTGACCGCGGAGAACGCCCGTGACGAGCGGGAATCGCAGGGTGCGGATTCCGCCAGAGATCACTTCCGGGTCCGTTTGACCGACATCATGGTTGTCCAACTCCCGTACGCTGACGGGGGGTTGTCTCGCAGCTCAGGTGGGGGTATGCCAGGGGCACCGCCACAACACCGCGCCCCCACCCATGCGAGGAGGCCATGCCCGCCTACCACGACACCGACGCCGTCTTCGGCATGAGAACGCCGCACCCCGAGGACCCACGGGTCGTCGAGCTGTGGGGCGAACTCGACATCCTCGCGGCCCATCACCTGACGGGCCGCCTCCAGGACCTGTCCCCCGGGCAGGGCGGCACGCTCGTCGCCGACCTGCGCGCCGTCACGTTCCTGGACTGCAGTGGCCTGTCGATGCTCGTGCGCCTCCAGGAACGACTGCGCGCACGGCAGGCGAGGCTGATCCTGGTCCTCACCGACCCGTTCCTGCTGCGCGTGATCCGGCTCGCCGGTCTCGCGGACGCCCTGCGGGTCGCCGCGGACCTCGACTCGGCCCTCGCATGGCCGACCCGGGACGTACCCGCCTGAGGTGCCGCGTCCGCCGGGAGCGCAGGGCTCCCGGCGGACGCGGCGCCCCGACCCGGTCAGCCGCCCCCGCGCGGCGCCGCCGGCGGCGCCGTGAGACCCGCCGCGACGAAGGCGACCACGGTCGCGGTGCGCGGGAAGGAGGCGGCTTCCGCGGGCATCTTCGCCAGGGGCCGCCCGTAGGTCTCCATGACGACGCTGAAGGCGAGCCGGCAGCGTTCGGTGACCTCCTGCGGTGCCAGCAGCGGCAGCGCCCGCCCGACCATCACCTCGAAGGGAGCGGGGACGAACAGGCTGGAGGCGTTGGGCAGTTGCCCGGTGGGCAGCGCCGAGCGCGCCAGCAGATGACACAGCACCCGGCCGTCGCGGGTGGCGACGAGATCGGCGAAGGGCTCGACCAGGGCGGCGGCCATCTCCCCCACGTCGGGCCCGGCCTCCCCGGCGTCCTTGAGGAACCGCATCCGGTCGGTCCACAGCGGCCGCAGCTCGCGCTCCAGCAGGGCCGTGACCAGTCCCTCGCGCGAGCCGAAGTGATAGTGCACGGCCCCCGGGTTCAGCGCCGCCTCCGCGTTGATCGCGCGCAGGGAGACCTGGTCGGCCCCCTTCTCCAGGAAGAGTCGCTTCGCCGCGTCGAGCAGTCGCTCGCGCGTCGGGGTGTCCGGGTGCGTCATGCCCACCATTCCACCACGTCAGCCCGCCTTCCGATCATCGTCCAATCAGTGATTGAATGGTGATTGGAACAAACCGGTCGTGAACGGTGCGGCCGGGTGAGAGGAGTCCGTCATGGGCACGTACGTGATCACTGGGTCCGCTTCCGGGATGGGGGCCGCGGCCGCGGCCCGGATGCGCACGGCCGGACACCGGGTGATCGGTGTCGATCTGCGCGACGCCGATGTCGTCGCCGACCTGGGCGGCGAGGAGGGCCGTGCGCACGCGGTCCGGGAGATCCTGGCGCTGAGCGGCGGCACGCTGGACGGCGTGGCCGCGGTCGCGGGCGTCGGGCCGAGCGTGAAGAGCGCCGCCGCCGTCGTCTCGATCGACTACTTCGGACCCGTCGCGCTCCTGGACGCGCTGCGCCCCGCCCTGGAGCGGTCCGGCGCGGGCCGCGCGGTCGTGATCAGCTCGAACTCGGCGAGCACCGTCCCCGTCATCGACGACGAGCTGGTGGAGCTGCTACTGGCCGGCGACGAGGAGAAGGCCCGGGAGCGCGCGGCGGCCGCACAGAGCGCACTGCCCGCCGAGACCCTGGACAGCGCGCCGAGCATCGTCGCGTACGCCACCTCGAAGCTGGCGCTCGCCCGCTGGGTGCGGCGCACCGCCGTCACCCCGCGGTGGGCCCGCCGGGGCGTTCTGCTGAACGCGATCGCGCCGGGCGCCGTACTGACCCCGCTGATGACCGGCTCCACCGGCGTCTCCGACACACCGGACGCGGACGACTTCCCGACGCCGATGCCGCTCGGCGTCTTCGGGGAGGCCGCGGACATCGCCTTCTGGATCGAGCAGTTCCTGCGTCCGGAGGCCCGCTTCACCACCGGCTCGATCCTGTACGTCGACGGGGGCACGGATGCGGCGATGCGCGCCGACGCCCAGCCGTCGCCGATGCGCAGGTGAGCCGTCGCGGCAGCGCCAGGCCCGTTCGTGCACCGTCCGCCCGCACCCTTCGCCCGGGAGACCGTCATGACACAGCCCGCCCTGTTCGGCCCGGCCCGGCTCGGGCCGCTGACGCTGCGCAACCGCTTCCTCAAGGCCGCCACGTTCGAGGGGATGACGCGCGGGTCGCAGGTCTCCGACGAGCTGATCGCCTTCCACCGCCGGCACGCGGCCGGTGGGGTGGCGATGACCACGGTCGCGTACTGCGCGGTCGCTCCCGAGGGGCGGACCGAGCGCCATCAGATCTGGATGCGGCCCGAGTTGCTGCCCGGTCTGCGCCGTCTCACGGAGGCCGTGCACGCGGAGGGCGCCGCGGTCTCGGCGCAGATCGGGCACGCGGGTCCGGTGGCCGACCCGCGCTCGAACGGGCTGCCCGCCCTCGGCCCGTCCGCGCGCGTCGGGGCGCAGAGCCTGACCCGGATCAGGGCGGCGACCCGCGCCGACATCGCCCGGATCACCCGCGCCCACGCACAGGCGGCCCGGCTCGCCGTCGAGGCGGGCTTCGACGCGGTCGAGATCCATCTGGGGCACAACTACTTCGCCAGCGCCTTCCTCAGCCCGCGGCTCAACCGGCGCGACGACGCGTACGGCGGGGACCTGGAGGGCCGCGCCCGGGTCGCCCGTGAGACGGCGCGGGCGGTGCGCGACGCCGTCGGCGACCGCATCGCCGTCCTCGCCAAGCTCAACATGGACGACGGTGTCCCCGGCGGGCTGTGGCTGGACGAGAGCGTCCGGGTGGCCCGCCTGCTGGAGGCCGACGGCAGCCTGGACGCCCTCGAACTCACCGCGGGCAGTTCGCTGCTGAACCCGATGTACCTGTTCCGCGGCGAGGCGCCGCTGCGGGAGTTCGCGGCGGCCATGCGCAACCCGGCGGTGCGGCTGGGGGTGCGCGCGGTCGGCGGCCGGTTCCTGCGCACCTACCCGTACGAGGAGGCGTATCTCCTCGACAGCGCACGCCAGTTCAGGGCCGCGCTGGATCTTCCGCTGGTGCTCCTGGGCGGCATCACCCGGCGCGAGACCGCGGAGCGCGCGCTGGCGGAGGGCTTCTCGTTCGTGGCGATGGCCCGGGCGCTGCTGCGCGAGCCCGATCTGGTCCACCGGATGGAGCGGGAGCCCGGCGTCCGCTCCCTGTGCGTCCACTGCAACAAGTGCATGCCGACCATCTACAGCGGAACCCGCTGCGTGCTCGCGTCCGCTCCCTGAGCCCGCGGCCGGCTACGCGGTCGGGAGCCTGCGGCGCAGGGTGGCGGCGAACTCCTCGGCGCGGGCGAGCTGGGTGCGCAGATCGGCGACCCGGCGCTGCGCTGCCTCCTCGAAGTGCCGTACGCGGTCGAGGAGTTGTCCGTGTTCGGCGTCGGGCAGCCGTTCGCCGCCGTCGAGGCGGTCGGTCGCGGCCAGCAGGTCGCGCATCTCGTCGAGGGTGAAGCCGAGCGGTTTCATCCGGCGGATGACCATGAGGCGGGCCACGTCGGACTCGGTGTAGAGGCGGAAGCCGCCCTGGGAGCGGGCCGAGGGGATGACGAGGCCGGTCTCCTCGTAGTGCCGGATCGTGCGCAGCGACAGCTCGGTCCGTGCGGCGACCTCGCCGATCTGCATGTGCTCGCCGCTCACGCGCCCGCTCTCCTCGTCCTGTGCGCCGCCCCGTCGGGTGCGGAGGCGGCTTCGATCTCTACCGTAACGTTAGGGTAGAGTTCCCGGGGTGCCGGGGACCGTCGTGTCACTCCGCACCCCTATGGTGCGGGATCACCGCCCCGCACCGTTCCACCGGGGCCGATGACGCCTCCGGGACCGATTCGATGCCTGCGGGAGAGAGCGAGCGAATGATCATGCTGTCGCCCGCCGTCGTCTGCCCGCCGTGACGCTTCGCCCCTGACCGCGGCGGCGTCGCCGCGCACGGTCCATCGCTCCCCCACCGTCTTCGCCCGCACCGGCAGCCGTCCCCCGGCGCCGTCGGGCCGCGCGGCCGACCGGCCCGGTCCGCCCGCCTCCTTCCAGCACGCCCCGGGATGCCGGGCGCGCCCGATCACGACAGGTACCCGCCTTTGTCCGCTCCTGCCCTCTCCCCCGTCTCGCGGCTGCGCGGCCTGCGGCCCGACTGGATCCGTGACCCCAAGGTGTGGCGCACCGAGGTGCTCGCCGGTCTGGTCGTCGCGCTCGCCCTGATCCCCGAGGCGATCTCGTTCTCGATCATCGCCGGGGTGGATCCCCGGATCGGGCTGTTCGCCGCGTTCACCATGGCGGTGACGATCTCCGTCGTGGGCGGGCGGCGCGCCATGATCTCCGCGGCGACCGGCGCCGTCGCCCTGGTCATCGCACCCCTCAACCGCGAGCACGGCCTCGGCCACCTCGTCGCCTGCGTCATCCTGGCGGGTGTCTTCCAGGTCGCCCTCGGCGCGCTCGGCGTCGCGAAGCTGATGCGGTTCGTGCCGCGCTCGGTGATGGTCGGCTTCGTCAACGCGCTGGCCGTCCTGATCTTCGTGGCCCAGGTGCCGGAGATGACCGACGTGCCCTGGCCGGTCTATCCGCTGATCGTCGCGGGCCTGGTCCTGATGGTGCTCTTCCCGAAGGTCACCAAGGTGGTCCCGGCGCCGCTGGTGTCCATCGTCATCCTGACCGTCGTCACGGTGGCGGCCGGGATCGCGGTGCCGACGGTGGGCGACAAGGGCGAGCTGCCCTCCGCGCTTCCGGTGCCGGGCCTGCCCGACGTGCCGTTCACCCTGGACACCCTGACGACCATCGCCCCGTACGCGCTCGCCATGGCGCTCGTGGGTCTGATGGAGTCGCTGATGACCGCCCAGCTGGTCGACGACATCACGGACACCCGCTCCAACAAGACCCGCGAATCGATCGGCCAGGGCATCGCCAACATCGTCACCGGGTTCTTCGGCGGCATGGGCGGCTGCGCCATGATCGGCCAGACCATGATCAACGTAAAGGTGTCGGGGGCCCGCACCCGGCTGTCCACGTTCCTGGCGGGCTCGTTCCTGATGGTGCTGTGCATCGTCTTCGGGCCGGTCGTCTCGGACATCCCGATGGCCGCGCTGGTCGCGGTGATGGTGATGGTGTCGTTCGCGACGTTCGACTGGCACTCCATCGCCCCCAGGACGCTGCGGCGGATGCCCGCGGGTGAGATCGCGGTCATGGTGATCACGGTCGCGGTCGTGGTCGCCACCTCCAACCTCGCCATCGGCGTCGTCGTCGGCTCGGTCACGGCGATGGTGGTCTTCGCCCGGCGCGTGGCCCATGTCGCCGAGGTCACCGCGGTCGTGGACCCCGACGGCGGCCAGGTCGTCTACCGGGTCACGGGCGAGCTGTTCTTCGCCTCCTCCAACGACCTGGTCACCCAATTCCGGTACGCGACGGACCCGGACAGGGTCGTGATCGACCTGTCCGGGACCCACATCTGGGACGCCTCGTCCGTCGCCGCGCTCGACGCGATCGAGACCAAGTACGCGCAGCGCGGCAAGCAGGTCGAGATCATCGGGCTCAACGCGCCGAGCGCCCGGCTGCACGAGAGGCTCAGCGGCGAACTGACCGCGGGACACTGACCGGTCGCGGACCCGGTCCACCGCTCGCCGCCCTCAGGAGCTCTCGGAAGCTCTCGGAGGTGGTGCTCAGTAGTAGCCCTTGGCGCCGTCGAGGAGTTCGCGCACGATGTCCGCGTGTCCCGCGTGCCGTCCGGTCTCCTCGACGAGGTGGATGAGCATCCAGCGGAGGTTGGCCTTGCCCGCGCGGTGACCGGGATGCCGGCCGACGTCGTCCAGGGAGGCCGCGGCCACGATCTCGTTGCTCCGGGCGCACTGGGCCTCGTACTCCGCGAGCAGGCCCGCCAGCGTGGCGCCGTCGGTGCGCCAGTCGGCGTCCTCCGCCTCCTCGTCGAAGGACGGGTTGGGTGCCTCGTCGCCACCGAGGAACATCACCTCGAGCCAGAGGTGCTCCACCCACCGCATATGGCTGATGAGCCCCGCCATCGTCATCGCCGGCGAGGACGGGACGACGCTGCGGTGCGCGTCCGCCTCGGTCAGGCCCTCGCACTTCCACCGCAGGATCTGCCGCTGAAGGTCCAGCCAGCCGATCAGTGCGGTGCGCTCGTCGGCCTGGAACGGGGGACGTTCGTGCGAAAAGGTCATAGCGGCGGACCGTAGCGCGTCCGCTTTCCCCCTGTCGCCGCGTTTTCGACGGCACCGGCGTCAGCGCTCCATTCCCGCACATACTCCCTAAGAGGGGAATGAGGCGTTGAAAACGTTGCACGGGCAATGCGGGATGTCAGTCAGAGAGCCAGTCCGACGTCGACGAGCAGGAGGGCGATCGACATGACTTCCGGCGATCCACAGAACCACTGGTGGGCGCGCGTGTTCGCTGCCAGGTGGGTCGAGAAGAGACCGTCGCCGCCGCGCAGGCGACCCGATCCGCTGCCCGAGCTCCGGGGCAGGATGCCGAGGATCCCCGCCCAGCGGGTCGAACCCCCGATCTGAGGCGCCGAGAGGCCGTGACCGGTTCCGCCGTGTGCTCGAGCAACCACGGCGGAACCGGTCCCGCGGCCAGGCGACCGAGACGCCCGGTGAGGCCGGCCCTCCAGAAGACGCCCTCGGCAAGACAGACCGTTCTCCCTTGCCGTTCGTTACCCTGGACGCATGAGCCAGAGCGCAAGAGGAAGAGGCCCGTCGGAGGCGCGAGCACGGCTGCTCTCCACGGCGACCAGGATCTTCTACGCGGAGGGGATCCACTCCGTCGGCGTCGACCGGATCATCGCGGAGGCGCAGGTCACCCGCGCCACGCTGTACCGCCACTTCACGGGCAAGGAAGACCTGGTCCTGTCCTACCTCGACCAGGCGGACCGGGAGCTGCGGGCCCAGGCCGAGGCCGCCCAGGCGGCCGAGGAATCGGCGGCCGACAAGATCCGCGCCCTGTGCGGGACCATCACCGCGGGCATCCGGTCCCCCGGCTTCCGGGGGTGCGCCTTCCTCAACGCGGCGGCGGAGTACCCCGATCCCGAACACCCGGTCCACCGAGCCGTCCTGGCCCACCGTCAGTGGTTCCAGGACACCGTCACGGACCTGCTGCGGCAGACCGGCGACACCCCCGCCGAGGCCGCCGGCCGCCATCTCGTCATGCTCCGCGACGGGGCGATGGCCTCCGGCTGCCTGTCCGACCCGAACCAGGTCTCCGAGACGTTCCTCGACGGCATCGAGGGCATCCTGCGGGCCCGCGGCGCGTGAGAACCGGCCGTCGGCGCATGCCGCCGACGGCCGGGCAGGCCCGGACGGTCAGTCGGTCCGGGCGCCGCGCTTCAGACGCAGGGCCGACACGAGGAAGAAGACGCCACCCGGAACGGCGTAGCCGATCGCGCTCGTGAGCGTGGGACGGTCGGCTCCGGCCGAGGCGAGGAAGGACGCACCGGCCAGCGCGGAGATGGCGCCACTGAGGATCATCGGCCACTGTCCGCCCATCGCGCGGCGGAAGACGGCGACGGCCAGTTGCACCAGGCCGGACACGATCGCCCAGGCTCCCCACACGCGCAGCACCGCCGGGATCCCGGACGCGCAGGCGACGGCCACGCCCACGGCCGCGAGAAGACTGACGGCCATGTTCACGTAGAGCAGCCCCGGCGATCCGGCGCTCCGTGACGAGCGTGCGTCGACGACGGCCGCCCCCACGTCGAACAGCGGATACAGCACGAGCAGCACGGCACCGGCCGGGCTGATCCGCTCCGCCATCGTGAACATCACGAGGGCCCAGACGACGGCGAACGCGAACCGGACGAAGTACAGGCGCCGCAGCGCCTCGGTCGCGGAGGCCGCCGAGGTGGTCGTTCCGGACGGAGCAGCAGTCGTACTCACGGTGATCCCTTTCGGTGGGGTGGGTGCGTGGGCGCGGGACGACGGACAGGGCGCCCGCGAGAAGAACCCGAGGAAGAACGATCGTTCTGTCTCACCAGAGTGGCAACGACGTTCCGCCTTGTCAAGACCGAACGTTCTCCCTCGCGCCAGGAGGTGATCACCACCCCTGCCGGATCGGCTAAGTTAGGCATACCTAATTCACAGGGGCCCGGCCGGCGGATCGCCCGGGCCCCCGGACATATGGAACGGGCACCGTTGATCGCGATACCGAAGCTCGCCGCCGTGCTGCCCGACCTCACTCCCTGGCGTTCCAGCAGGGACTTCCGGCTCCTGTGGGGACAGGGGCTGATCACGACGTTCGGCAGCTTCATGGCGCTGATCGCCCTGCCGCTCCAGATCAAGGACATGACGGACTCGCCCCTCGCCGTCGGGGCCATGGGGGCCGTCGAACTGGTGCCCCTGGTGGTGTTCGGGCTGTACGGCGGGGCGCTCGCGGACGCGGTGGACCGGGCCAGGGTCATCGTGCTGACCGAGGTCGGGCTGGGTCTGCTGGCAGGTGTTCTGCTGATCAACACGCTGCTGCCGGAGCCGCTTCTGTGGCCGCTGTACGTGGTGGCGGCCGGTGTCGCGGCGCTGGCGGGCCTCCAACGGCCCGCGATGGATTCGCTGCTGGCGCGGATCGTCCCGCACGACCAACTCGCCGCGGCCGCCGCCCTGAACGCGCTGCGCTGGCAGGCCGGCGCCATCGCCGGACCGGCGCTGGCGGGCCTGGTCGTGGCCTACGCGGGGAGCACGACGGCGTACGCCACCACGGTGGGCTGCTTCGTCGTGTCGGTGCTCATGTGCCGGCGGCTCTCCGCCGCGCCTCCTCGCGACAACGCCGCCAGGCCGTCGCTGCGGGGGATCGTGGAAGGGGCACGCTACGCGTGGTCGAAGCCGGTGCTGCTGGGCACCTACGCGGTGGACATGGCGGCGATGTTCTTCGCCTTCCCGAACACGATCTTCCCGTTCCTCGCGGACGAGTTGAACGCGAACTGGTCGCTGGGCCTCATGTACGCCGCCGGGTCCATCGGCTCCCTGGTCGTCAGTCTCACCAGCGGCTGGGTGTCCCGCACCCGACGGCACGGGCTGCTGGTGGTCTTCGGCGCGGGCGGCTGGGGTCTGGCCATCGCGGCCGCCGGATGGACGTCCCACGTCTGGCTGGTCCTGATCTGCCTGGGCCTCGCCGGAGCCGGTGACATGCTCAGCGGACTGGGCCGCTCGACCATCTGGAACCAGACCGTCCCCGACGAACTGCGCGGCAGACTCGCCGGTATCGAGGTCCTCTCCTACAGCGTCGGCCCCCAGCTCGGCCAGGTCCGCGCGGGCGCCATGGCCGGCTGGTCAGGCGTCCGGCCGGCCGTCTGGACCGGTGGCCTCGCCTGCGTCGTCTCGGTCGGCCTCCTCGCCGCCGCGCTGCCCAAGCTCCTCACCTACGACGCCCACACGGACGAGGACGCCCGACGCCGCGCCGCCCTGAGCGTCGAGCCCTCCGCGTAGGCGGCGGACGGGTTGACACAACCTCCAAGACCGGCGCCGCACACGCCCCACCCTTTGGTCGATGAGACAAGCATTAGCCAGGCTGCTAGGAGATTTCGCATGGCAGATGCAAGATAGGGGGCGTAGTTCGGGGCGCGGCTGCCGTCGCTCCGGCCAGGCCCGGAAGGCGAGGTCCCCCATGGTCATGCCCACCCTCGACGGCGACGCCGTCGGCTACGGACCGCTCACCTCCGCGCGCCCTGCCGCGCGCCGCCCCGACGAGCGCATCGCCCAGGTCATCGCCCGGTCCCTGGGCGAGGCGCGCACCGTCCTCAACGTCGGTGCGGGCACCGGTTCGTACGAGACCGCGGCGCACACCTTCACCGCGGTCGAGCCGTCGCCGGCCATGCGCGCCCGGCGTCCCGCACAGCTCGTGACCGCCATCGACGCCGTCGCCGAGGACCTGCCCTTCGCCGACGGGCAGTTCGACGCGTCGATGGCGCTCTTCAGCGTCCAGGACTGGTCGGACGCCGACGCCGGGCTGCGCGAGATGCGCCGGGTCACCCGCGGTCCCGTCACCGTGCTGACCTGCGACCCCGCGCGGGTGCGCGACTTCTGGCTCTACGAGTACGCGCCCGACGTCCTGGAGACCGAAGCCCGCCGCTACCCGTCCCTGGACCGGCTCGCCGGCGCGCTCGGCGGCGCCACCGACGTCCAGCCGGTCCCCGTGCCGCTGGACTGCACCGACAGTTTCAACGAGGCGTACTACGGCCGCCCCGAACTCCTCCTCGATCCCGCGGCCCGCCAGCCCTGCTCGGCCTGGAGCTTCCTCGACGACCGCGCCCGCCAGGACTTCGACTTCTCCCTGCGCCACGCCCTGGGCTCGGGCGCCTGGGACGAGGCCTTCGGCCACCTGCGCGGCCGGCCGTCCTACGACGGATCGCTCGTCCTCCTGCGTGCCCTCCCCTGACATCCGCGGCGACACACCTCGCAGAACGGAGGCAGCGGACACATGCCCGACTCCGGGCCCGGCGACGGCCGGACGGCAGCACCCCACCCACGGCCGAGGCGCGCGGACGCCGAGGGCAACCGCGCCCGCATCCTGGAGTTCGCGAGCGCCGCCTTCACCGGCTCCCCCGACGCGACCCTCCAGTCGATCGCGAAGGCCGCCGGTGTGGGCCAGGGAACCATTTACCGGCACTTCCCCAGCCGCGAGGCGCTGCTCCTCGCCGTCTACCGGGCCGACGTCGAGGCACTGGTCCAGGCCGCCCCGCGCCTCCTCGCCGAGCACGAACCCGTGGAGGCGCTGCGTCGGTGGTTCGGGCGGCTCGCCGCGTACGGCCGTGTCGAACAGGGGGCGTCCCGCGCCCTGGAGGCAGCCACCCGCGCCGATCTGGGAAGCCACTTCTACCCACCGGTCGCCGCCGCGCTCGGCCAACTGCTCGGCGCCTGCGACGCGGCCGGACGCTTGCGGCAGGGCGCCGATGCCGACGAGGTGCTGCTGCTCGTGTCGTTCCTGTGGAAGGTCGACGGCGGCCCCGACCGGCTCGATCGCACCGAGCGCATGCTCGGCATCGTCGTCGACGGGCTGTGCGGCGCCCCGGCACAGCCGTGACAGCGCCGCAGGTCGCCGCTCACTCGTACCGGTACTTCAGCGACTCCGCCTCCGTCCGCTCGATGTCGGCGATCGTCAGCTCCGGCATCCGCAGTTGGGCCAGCGTCACCTCGGCCGAGCTCGGCTGGGCGTCGGCGGGCAGCCACTGCTCGGGCTTCCACGCGCCGCTGCGCAGCAGCGACTTGGGGCAGTGCGGGTAGACCTCCTCGATCCCGATCACCAGCGCGCTGGCCGGCGGCTTGCCCACGGCGGTCAGCCGCGACAGCAGCTCCGGACGGGTGGAGACGACGGCCCGGCCGTTCACCCGCAGAGTGGTGGTCCGTCCGGGGACGAGGAACAGCAGACCGGCCCGGCCCGTGGCGATGACGTTCTGCAGGGTGTCAAGGCGCTTGTTGCCGGTGGCGTCCGGTACGGCCACCGTCCGCGAGTCCAGCACGGCGACGAACCCGGCGGGTCCGCCGCGCGGCGAGACGTCGCAGTTGCCCTCGGCGTCCGCGCTGGCGACCAGGACGAGCGACGCGCAGCCGATCAATCGCCGGGCCTGGTCGGTGAGTTCGGTCATCTGCTTGCGCACGGCCGCGGCGCCGGGGAGCGCGTAGGCCCGCCGCAGCGTCTCCTGATCGCGTACGGCGTCGAGGCGGAGCGAGTCGAAGGCACTGCCGGAGAGGGATCTTGTCATGCCTGCGACCCTAACGAGCGGCCCCCGCCCCGCCGATCGCGACCTGGACGGCGTCAGACGGTGAAGACGCGCTCGACGTCGTCGCGCCGCGTGTGCAGGTCCCAGTAGAGAGGGGCGATGTCCTCGGCGGGCGCCGCCGGTACTCCGGGCGGGCCGTCCGGGCCGACCCACGCGCCGATGGCGACGTGGGCGGCCTTGACGCCGGTGCCGGCGAGTTCCTTGTGGAGGCCGAGCACCCAGTTGCGCAGCGCGGCCTGGGCGGCGTTGAGGTTGCCGAGCATCGGTACGGGGTCGATCGAGCCGGCGCCGTTGGTGTAGAGCAGGGTGCCCGCGCCGGCCTCCCGCATGGCGGGCAGCACGGCCCGGGTGGCGGCGATGGCTCCGTGGAGCAGGAGGTCCATCGCCCACCGCACGTCGGACGGGGCGGTCGCGGACGGCGCGGTGAGCGGCGCGGACGCGAGGCTCCCGGCCGGTGAGTACTCCAGGACGTCGATGCCGCCGAAGCGGGTGGCGGCGTCCTCGACGGCCCGGGTGAGCGCCTCGTGGTCGAGTACGTCCGCGGGGAACGCGGCGGCGGACATGCCTTCGGCGTCGAGCCGGCCGGTCAGGTCGGCGAGCTTGTCGGGGTTGCGGGCTACGAGGGCGACGTCGAAGCCGCGGGAACCGAAGGTACGGGCGATGGCCAGGCCCATACCGGGGCCGGCTCCGACGATGGCGATGCTGGGCACAGTGAATCCTTCGCTGGGAGGGTCCGTCGGGGGGACAGGTGGCTAGTCGTCGACGAAATGGTTGTCGTGGGCTTCGTGCAGCCGGCCCAGGTCGCTCTCGTCCGCGGTGGCGAGCTCGGCGAAGTACTCCTCCCTGCGGACACCCGGTGCGAGGGCCATGAGGAGGGTGGCGGTCCCGGCATGCTCCTTCCGGAGCGCGTGGACGTCACCGGCCGCTGCGTGCGCCGTGTCGCCGGGCCGCAGAGTCCGCCAGGTCCGCCCGTCGAAGTAGTCGATCTCGCCCTCCTCGACGACGAAGGTCTCGCCGAACGTCGTGTGGAAGTGCGGGGAGGGTCCGCGGCTGGAGGGCGCCATGCGCCACCGGTAGAGGCTCACGAGTCCGCCGGTCTCGTCGGCACCGGCGAGGATCTCGATGGCCGATCCGCCGGCGCCCAGCCGGATCGTCCGTGTCCGTCGTGCTCGCCCGGGTTCCTCGAAACACCGGGCGAGCGGCTCCGTTTCGTTCATGACCCGAGTCTCCGGGCTTCGCCGTTCTGCTCGCGCTCGATTCGGCGGTGGCCTAACAATGGCGGGGTGATCCGCTACCGATTGGGCGCCGGTGCCGCACGTGTGCGGTGGGCGATGTCCCCGATCCACGAAGTGGTCAGTCTGGCGCAGCTCCTGACCGAGCAGCAGCGCCACCCGATGTTCCACTCGTGGCTGCGCCGTCGCCGCCCGCTCCCGCTCTCCGAACTGGAGGCGCTCACGGTCTTCATGGCCGACGGCGCGTACCGGCCCGACTTCCTCGACCCGTCGCCGCCGTCCAGCGAGCCGACGTTCGAGGAAGGGCTGGCCGCCCTCCTCTCCGCGCCCTCGGACCGGACGTACGCCGAACTGGTCGACGCGGCACGGGGGCGCGGGGCGGCCCTGGGACACCGCCTGCTCGACGACCCCGACCGGGCCAGGTCGGAGGCCGCCGACGCGCTGCGCCGCCTGTGGAAGGCGGTGGTCGAGCCGGAATGGCCCTCCATGCGGCAGGCGCTGCGCGCCGAGATGCTGGACCGGGCCATCCAGGTCAACCGCGAGGGGCTGCGCGCGGTCCTTCCGCGTCTGCACCCCTCAGCCGCGTGCGACGGCGACACCGTCTCCGTCGAGAAGGCGGTCGACATCGACGTGGACTGTCCCGACGGACTCATTCTCGTTCCGTCGCTGTTCATCACCGACCGGATGCAGTGCACCACTTCGGACCACTGGACCCCGGCGATCTACTACCCGGCGTCCGGGCGGTACCTGTGGGCGGCGCCGCCCACTCCCCGGTCCCTCGACCGCCTTCTCGGGGTGACCCGGTCGGGGATCCTGGCCGCACTGGCCACTCCGCTGCAGACGACCGTCGTGGCCAGGCTGATGGGCGTCACTCCCCCGACGGCCAGCGAGCACCTGACGATCCTGCGCGACGCGGGACTGATCGACAGCAGCCGGGCCGGTCGCACGACGACGCACGAACTCACCGAGGCCGGACGCGGCCTCCTGGACGCGGCCTCGCCGCGGCCGTGAGCGGCCGGCCGCCGGGGCGGTGTCCACCACCCCGGCGCGCCTCAGCCGACCAGCATCTTCAGCCGCTCGTGGCTGACCTCGGTGCGGGCCACGATCGCGGGGACCGCGATGCCGGGCAGCAGCAGGCGCCACATGCGCATGGCGCGGTCGCTGAGGTCGTCGCGGCCGCTGACCACATGGGAGAACATCTGCATACCGGTGCAGGCCTCCGTGACGAATTCACCCAGCTCGTCCGGGGAGACGCCGGCCTGCAGCTCATTGGCGCTCTGGGCGTCGCGCAGGCATTCCGCCATGACCTTCGCCCAGGACTGGTAGGGCGTGGCGTCGCGGGTTCCCATGGATGCCTGCTCCCCCGTCAGACGCACCGCGGCTCTCAGCAGCGGATCGACCTGGAGCATGTGTGACCACAGCAGGGTGATGTCGACCAGGCGCTGGAGTCCGTGCGACTCCAGCTGAGGGACGATCAGCTCCGGCTGCGCGTTCATGACCGCGTGCGCGAGGTCTTCCTTCGAATCGAAGTGGAAGTACAGCGCTCCCGTCGTCAGCCCGGCCCGCTTGAGGATCAGACTGATGCTCGCGCCCGCGTACCCGTACTCGTCGAAGGCTTCGGCCGCCGCCCGCAGGAGGGCCTTGCGCGTCTGCATCGCACGCTCTTGTTTCGGCTCCGCCACGATGCCTCTCACTTTCCGAAAAACGTAACGTTCTCTATGTTACGCGCCTGAGGTCAGGGCATCAACCCTCACCGCGCGACGTTTCCGTGGATATCACGCCTGGGCACGGGCAGACCCGCTCCCCGCCGGTCGAGGTTTACTACATCTTTCCTTCCCAAGAAACCGAACACTCTTTATGTTGTTGCCCTGCGGGGCGACCCAACCGGATCCACGGGTCGGCTCTGTCCGTTGTTCGTTCCGCACTCCCCAGGGGGAATCAGCATGCTCACCACCCTGCCCAGCACGTCACCGACGACGATCGACGACCGGCCGGTGTCCGCGGCCGAGGTGCACAAACTGGACGCGAACGAAGTTCTGCTCACCGACTGGCAGCACATCGGCCCCGATCACTTCGGCATCAGCGCACGCTGGCCCGCGCAGCACCGCTTCTACGCCGAGTCGGCGCACGGCCGGCGTGACGCGCTCATGCTCGTCGAGTGCGTGCGCCAGTCGATCCCGATGCTCTGCCACAGCGCCTACGACACGGCCTTCGGCTTCCGGCAGGCCTGGGAGGACCTGACCTTCACCGTCGAGCCCTCGATGCTCGGCAGAACCGGCACCGACCTCGAGATACAGCTCGACGTCAGATGCTCCGACGTCATACGCCGCGGCACCCGCGTCGGCGGCATGACCATGGACGTACGGGCGTCGTGGCAGGGCCGGCCCGCGGCGACCGTCCGCACCAGGTTCAACAACCAGTCGCCGACGGTCTACCAGCGGCTGCGCGGGGCCAACGGCGACCTGGCGACGGCCCACGCGGCCGCGCTCGCGCCGGGCCGCCCGGTCTCCCCCGAGCTCGTGGGCCGGCAGCGCGCCGCCGACGTGGTGCTGGCACCGGCGCCGGGGCACCCCCCGTACTCCTGGTATCTGAGGAACGACCTCGACCACCCGATCCTCTTCGACCACCCGGTCGACCACTCCCCCGGCATGCTGCTGCTCGAAGCGGCCCGGCAGGCGGCGCTGGCGCGGTGCTCCCACACCGCGACGGTGGTCGGCATGACGAGCCGCTTCATCCGCTACGCCGAGTTCGACGTGCCGTGCCTCGTCAGCACCGCGCCACTGCCCGTGGCGGACGGCGCGGACGGTGCGCAGACGGTCCAGGTCTCCCTGTCGCAGAACGACCGGGTGGTGTTCACCGCCGACGTGACCACCGCCCGCGTGTAGCCCGCCGCGTGGGGAACGGGGTGGTGGCCGGATCCACGGGTCCGGCCGAAGGCTCCGGCGACGCGTCCGACAGTGCGGACGCCGAGAAGGAGACCGGTGGCCCGGA
>NZ_JBEYYU010000094.1:0-25408 GCF_040645755.1 Streptomyces sp. NPDC046716 | reverse complement strand
CGGCGTCGTCAAGATGGGCACCGCGATCCAGGTCGTCATCGCCCCGCGCCCCTGAAACGAGCTCCGCTCGTCCAGGGGAGGCTGCGCGCAGCGCATGCCTCAGGGGCGCGGGGAACTGCGCGAGAAGCGGCCACCGAGCCGCGGACGAAGAACGGCCCAGGGGCGCGGGGAACTGCGCGACCAGCCACGACGGCGCCGCGCCCGACGCCCGATCCCGACCCGCGCAACCACCACGAGCGATACGGAGTACAACGCAATGCCACGCGTAAGACACCCGCTCAACAACGACGTCACCCGCCGCCGCGCCCTCCTCGGCGGCGCGGCGGCCACCACCCTCCTGGCCACCGGAACGGCCACCGGCACCGCCCGCGCCGCGGACACCCGGGCCACCGACGTCGACGTCGACGTCGCCATCATCGGCGCCGGCCTCGCGGGCCTCACCGCAGCCCGCGACCTGACCGCCGCCGGCAAGAAGGTCCTGGTCCTGGAGGCGCGGGACCGCGTCGGCGGCCGGGTCGTCAACCTGAAACTGCCGAACGGCGGCACCACGGAGGGCGGCGGCGAGTTCCTCGGCCCCACCCAGGACCGGATGAAGGCCCTCGCCGAAGACCTCGGCGTCGAGACCTTCCCGACGTACAACACCGGCAAGAACGTCCTCTACAAGGACGGCAAGCGCACCCCGTACGCCACCGACGGCCTCCTCGGCTCCGTCCCGCCGATCGACGCGGCGGGCCTCGCCAACGCCGCCGCCGTGCAGGCGCTGCTCGACGACATGGCGAAGAAGGTCCCGGTCGAGGCGCCCTGGACCGCGCCGAAGGCCGAGGAGTGGGACCGCCAGACCTTCGAGACCTGGCTGCGCGCCAACGCGGTGATCCCCTCGGCCCGCTTCCTCCTCGAAGTCGCCTGCACCTCGGTCTTCTCGGCGCAACCCCGCGAACTCTCCCTGCTCTACGTCCTGTTCTACATAGCGAGCGCGGGCAACGAGTCGACGCCGGGCACCCTGGAACGCCTCACGGAGACGGCGGACGGCGCGCAGGCCACCCGTTTCGTGGGCGGTTCGCAGCAGGTGCCGCTGAAGCTGGCGGCGCGGCTGGGCGACCGGGTCAGGCTGTCCGCGCCCGTGCGGAAGGTGACCCGCACCGCCGACGGCCGCTACACGCTCACCGCCGACGGCGTCACGGTCACCGCGAGCCGTGTCGTGGTCGCCGTGCCGCCGCCGCTCGCGGCCCGCATCGACTTCGCCCCGCTGCTCCCCGCCGCCCGCGACCAGCTCGCCCAGCGGCTGCCCATGGGCTCGATCGGCAAGGCGATCGCGGTGTACGACACCCCGTTCTGGCGGGCGGACGGGCTGAACGGCCAGGTCGTCAGCGACGCCGGCACCGTCCGCTCCTCCTTCGACAACTCGCCGCCCGACGGTTCCTACGGCGCGCTGATGGGGTTCATCGAGGCCGACCGGATGCGCGCGTTCGACGGGGCGTCCGAGGCCGACGTGAAGGCGGCGGTGCTGAAGGACTACGTGACGTACTTCGGCGAGAAGGCCGCGAACCCCACCGGCTTCGCCCTCCAGCGCTGGGACAACGAGGGCTTCTCGCGCGGCGGCCCGGTCGCCTACGCGCCGCCCGGCGTGCTCACCCAGTACGGCGCCGCGCTGCGCGCGCCGGTGGGCGGCATCCACTGGGCGGGGACGGAGACGTCCGCGTACTGGTGCGGGTACATGGACGGCGCGGTGCGCTCCGGGGAGCGGGTGGCCAAGGAGGTCGCGGCGGCCCTGTAGGGAGGCCGCCGCACACCGGTCAGGATTCGAGAAGCGGTGGCTGCCGTGCCACGCCTAGCGTGAAGGACATGGCAACCACCGCTTCCACCACAGCCCCCGTCTCCCTCGCCTCCGTCACCCTCGAGGTGGCGGACCCCGAGGCCGCCGCCGTCTTCCACCGCGCCTTCGGCGTCGACGCGTACGTCGGCCTCCGCGCCGCCGAGGACGCGCCCGCCGACGGCTTCCGCGGCTTCACCCTGGCGCTCACGGTGTCCGGGCCCGCCACCGTCGACGGCTTCGTCGGCGCCGCCGTGGACGCCGGCGCCACCGTGCTGAAGCCCGCCACCAAGTCGATGTGGGGCTACGGCGGTGTCGTGCGGGCGCCCGACGGCACCATCTGGAAGATCGCGACCTCCGCGAAGAAGGACACCGGCCCGGCCACCCGCGAGATCGACGAGTTCGTGCTGCTGCTCGGCGTCGAGGACGTGAAGGCCACCAAGCAGTTCTACGTCGAGCGGGGCATGGCCGTGGCCAAGAGCTTCGGCGGCAAGTACGCCGAGTTCGCCCCCGGCACCGGGAGCGTCAAGCTGGCGCTCTACAAGCGCCGCGGCCTGGCCAAGGACCTCGGCGTCGCCGACGACGGCACCGGCGCGCACCGCATCGTCCTGGGCGGCACCGGCGCGTCCTTCACCGACCCGGACGGGTTCGTCTGGGAGGGCGAGAAGTGAAGCTCCGGTAGGGAGTCCCGCCCCGCCGCACTGAACGTCCCGTCCACCGGGAAGGGACGTGACGGGATCACGCGCCACCCGCCTCACTCAGCCTTTGCCTGCAGCCCTGTTCCTGACGGAGCGTCAGTTCAGTAATCTGACAGTGCGTCAGTTAAGGCCCGGAACCTCAAGGCCTCAGTCGTTGCTGTCACACAGCTGTCACACAGAGGAGCGGGCGGAGCGATGCTTGGATCGACGTACGGCACCCTGACCACCGACTCCCGCCGGGCCCGCGTGATCGCCTGCGGAGAGCAGCCCGGCCCCGCCGTGCACGGCAGGGCCGGTTCCGACGAAGTGGATGTGAGCGGCCGCCCGCTGCACGCCGACGTGGTGGACCTGGACCGGTTCTTCCGGCCGGAGTCCGTCGCCGTCGTCGGCGCCTCGGACGCCGAGGGACGGCCCAACACCGGGATCACCCGGCAGCTGATGGCCTGGGCCGAGCGGGTCGGCGCCCGCCTGTACCCGGTGCACCCGACCCGCGCGTCCGTCTTCGGGCTGCCCTGCTCGGCGTCGGTCGCGGACCTGCCCGAGCAGGTGGACCTGGCGGTGCTCCTGATCGCCGATCCGCTGCCCGTCATCGAGCAACTGGCCGATACGAAGGTGAAGTTCGCGGTCGCCTTCGCCTCCGGGTTCGCCGAGACCGGCGAGGAGGGCGCGGCGGCGCAGGCCCGCCTGACGGCGGCCGTCGAACGCTCGGGCCTGCGACTTCTGGGCCCCAACACCAACCTCAACGCCTTCGAGCGGTTCCGCGACGACCTCGAAGGACCGGCGATCGCCCTGATCACCCAGTCCGGCCACCAGGGCCGGCCCGTCTTCACCCTCCAGGAGCTGGGCATCCGGCTCTCGCACTGGGCGCCCACGGGGAACGAGGCGGACCTGGAGACCGCCGACTTCATCTCGTACTTCGCCCAGCGGCCCGAGGTCGGCGCCATCGCCTGTTACGTGGAAGGGCTCAAGGACGGCCGCTCCTTCCTGCTCGCCGCCGACCGGGCCGCGCGCGAGGGCGTGCCGGTCGTCGCCGTGAAGGTGGGCCGCACCGAGACGGGCGCCCGCACCGCCGCCTCCCACACCGGGAAGCTGACCGGGGCGGACGCGGTCGTGGACGCGGCCATGCGCCAGTTCGGGGTGATCCGGGTCGACGGACTCGACGAACTCCAGGACACGGCGGCCCTGTTGGCCCGCGCCAAGCCGCCGACGGCCGACGGCGTCGTCGTCTACTCCATCTCCGGCGGCACCGGCGCCCACTTCTCCGACCTCGCCACCTCGGCGGGCCTCACCCTCCCCACCCTCTCCGACGCCAAGCAGTCCGAACTCCACCAGTGGATACCGGAGTACCTGAACGTCGCCAACCCCGTCGACAACGGCGGGCACCCGGTCGGCGACTGGCGCGGCCCGAAGATCATCGACGCGATCCTCGACGACCCGTCGGTCGGGGTCCTCATCTGCCCGATCACCGGCCCCTTCCCGCCCATGAGCGACAAGCTGGCGCGGGACCTGGTCGACGCGGCCGAGCGCACCGACAAGCTGATCTGCGTGGTCTGGGGCTCGCCGGTCGGCACCGAGGACGCGTACCGGGAGACCCTGCTCGGCTCGTCCCGGGTCGCGACCTTCCGCACCTTCGGCAACTGCGTCGGGGCCGTCCGCGCCTATCTCGACCACCACCGCTTCACGGCCGCCTACCGCTCCCCGTTCGAGGACGCGCCGCGCGGGCCGTCGCCGTCCTTCCGCAAGGCGCAGAACCTGATGCGCCCCGGGCACCAGCTCAGCGAGCACGCGGCGAAGCAGCTGCTGCGCGCGTACGGGATCCGGGTGCCGCGCGAGCAGCTGGTCACCAGCGCCGCGGCGGCCGTCCGCGCCGCGTCCCTCGTCGGCTACCCGCTCGTCATGAAGGCGTCGGCGCCCCAGCTCGCCCACAAGTCCGAACTGGGCCTGGTGAAGGTGGGATTGACCTCGGCCAGCCAGGTGCGGGATGCGTACCGCGATCTCACGGACATCGCCCGGTACGAGTCCATCGACCTGGACGGGGTGCTCGTCTGCCAGATGGTCGAGCGGGGCGTGGAGATGGTCGTCGGCGTCACCCACGACGAGCTGTTCGGGCCGACCGTGACGGTGGGGCTCGGCGGGGTGCTGGTCGAGGTGTTGCGAGATACGGCGGTGCTGGTGCCGCCGTTCGGCGAGGACCAGGCTCGGGCGGCGCTCGACGGGTTGCGGGGGCGGGCGCTGCTCGACGGGGTCCGGGGGGCGCCTCCGGCGGACATCGACGCCTTGGTGGAGGTCGTCCTACGGGTGCAGCGCATGGCTCTCGAGCTCGGCGGCGACGTGGCCGAGCTGGACATCAACCCGCTGATGGTGCTGCCGCGGGGGCAGGGGGCGGTGGCGCTGGATGCCCTGGCGGTGTGCCGGTGACACCCGAACCGTCTCCGGCCGCGCCCCTCGCCGTGTCCGATCACGCGGTCGCTCCGCGCGGGGTGCGCGGGGTGCGCGGTCGAGTGCGGGTTTCGTCGTGGCTGGTCGCGCAGTTCCCCGCGCCCCTGGACCGTCACTCACGCGCGGGTCTCGTCGTGGCCGGTCGCGCAGTTCCCCGCGCCCCTGGACCGTCACTCACGCGCGGGTCTCGTCGTGGCCGGTCGCGCAGTTCCCCGCGCCCCTGAGGCATGCGCTCCGCGCAGCCTCCCCTGAGGCTGCGGCTCCGCCGCGCCTCTCTTGATGAGATGGCGCACGAAGTGCGCATCTCAGGGGCGCGGGGAACTGCGCGAGAAGCGGCCACCGGGCCGCGCGGGACGGACCACCCAGGGGCGCGGGGAACTGCGCGACCGGCCCCCACCCACCCGCGGACGAAGGCTCCACCCCATCCGACCCGACCCTGAAACGGACCCCGCATGACAGACGCGAACGTGGAGAAACAAGTACTGCACCACACCGAGAACGGCGTCTCCTGGATCACCCTCAACCGGCCGGAGGCCATGAACGCCGTCACCTGGGACCAACGCGAACGCGTCATCACCCTGCTCGAAGAAGCCACCGCCACCCCCACCCTCCGCGCAGTCGTCATCACCGCCACCGGAAAGGGCTTCTGCGCGGGCGCCGACCTAAGAGGCGCCCCCACCACGGACACCCGGATCCCCGGCGACGTGGCCCGCACCATCCGCCAGGGCGCCCAGCGCCTCATCGCCGCGATCCTCGACTGCGAGAAACCGGTGATCGCCGCCGTCAACGGCACCGCCGCCGGCATCGGCGCCCACCTGGCCCTCGCCTGCGACCTGGTCCTGGCCGCGGAGTCGGCCAGGTTCATCGAGGTGTTCGCCCGCCGCGGCCTGGTCCCGGACGGCGGCGGAGCCTATCTGCTGCCCCGCCTGATCGGCCCCCAGCGCGCCAAGGAGCTGATGTTCTTCGGCGACGCCGTCCCGGCCGCCGACGCCCGGACGCTCGGGCTCGTCAACCGCGTCGTCCCGGACGGCGACCTGGCGAAGACGGCCCGCGAGTGGGCCGAACGCCTCGCCACCGGCCCGACCCGCGCCCTCGCCCTCACCAAACACCTCGTGAACGCCTCCCTGGACAGCGACCGCGCGACCGCCTTCGCGGCGGAGGCGACGGCCCAGGAGATCAACATGACGACGCGGGACGCGCAGGAGGGCGTGGCGAGTTTCGTGGAGCGGCGCTCACCCACGTACGAGGGCAGGTAGGACGGGGCGTACGGGCCGCGCGGTCACCAGGCCAGCGGATACCGCACCGCATGGCCACCGATCCGCCCCGGCAGCATCCCGATGGCCACGAGCAGCACCGTGGCGAGCACGAGCAGCGGCAGGAACGGCCACGGGGACGGCCCCTGCAACACCACGATCACGGCGGTCGCGGCGGCCGGCGAGTGCGACAGGTGGGTCAGCATCATCGCGCCCAGGGACAGCCCGGCCGCGATCGCCGCGCCCCACGTGGTGCTGCCGGTCACCGCGTGGGTGGCGAAGCCGATGCAGGCGGCGAGGAGCTGGCCGCCGACCAGGTTGCGCGGCTGGGAGATCGGCAGCCCCGGCGCACCGTGCACCAGCGCGGCGCTCGCGGCGATCGGGGGTATCAGCAGCGGCTGGTGGAGCAGGACCCCGATCGCGGCCAGGAGCAGCAGGGCGCCGATCGCGAAGGTGGTGGCACGCAGGGCGTGCAGGGCGTGCGGGCGGGGCGGCGGGGTGCTCACTCGGGTACTCCGGGCAGGTCGGTGCAGGGCTGTGCGGGAAGAGCGCAGGTCAGAGAACCCCCGAGCATAAACAAACTGTTGATTGAAACCAGAATCGCTTGCCTCTCCGGCAACGACCCCTTCCCATCTGACGGCCCGTCAGTTTCAATGGGGCCATGATGGGACACGCAGGAATGGCGGCCACAGTCGTCCGGTACCTCAGGTCCGTCGGCTCCCCCACGTCGTCCGGGCCCGTGGAGGCGCTGCCCCGCCCGGACCTGCGCGCCGTCGGCGACGACGAACGGGCTCCGGTCGACCCGGCCGAGTTCCGCCGGGTGCTCGGCACCTTCGCGAGCGGCGTCACCGTGATCACGGCGCCCGGCCCCGACGGGCCGGCGGGCTTCGCCTGCCAGTCCTTCGCGTCGCTCTCCCTCGATCCGCCGCTGGTGGCGTTCATGGTGGCCCGTACGTCGACGACCTGGCCCCGGATCGCCCGCGCGGGCGCCTTCTGCGTGAACGTCCTCGCCGCCGGTCAGAGCGAGCTGTGCCAGGGGTTCGCGGTGAGCGGGGCCGACAAGTTCGCGGGGGTGGAGTACGACGCGGCGCCGGTCTCCGGTTCGCCCCGCATCGACGGGGTCGCCGCCTGGATCGACTGCACCATCCACGCCGTGCACACCGGCGGCGACCACCTCGTCGTGGTGGGCCGCATCACGTCCCTGGGCACCCCCACCACCCCCGAATCCCCCCTCCTCTTCCACCGCGGCCACTTCGCCACCCTGGAGGACTGAGCGGAACCGGCCGCGCAGTTCCCCGCGCCCCTGGGAACATCGTCGCCCGCGGGCCGGTGGCCGCTTCTCGCGCCGTTCCCCGCGCCCCTGAGGCATGCGCTCCGCGCAGCCTCCCCCAGAGGCCGCGACTCCGTCGCGCCTCTTGAAGAGGTGCCGCACGAGGCGCACCTCCCTTGCCGGGACACCGCACGGGATGCGCCTCTCTTGATGAGACGGCGCACGCAGTGCGCGTCTCAGGGGCGCGGGGAACTGCGCGACCAGCCACGACGGCGCCGCACCCGAGAACAGGCCCGCTCAGACGGCCACCCGAACGCGCGGAGCGCCCCCGCGCCGAATCACCAGAGCCATCAGCGCGGCCCCCGCGCACAGCCCGCCCGACGCGTACCACACCACGTCGTACGACCCGAAGACGTCCCGGGCCACCCCACCCAGGAACGCCACCACAGCGGCGCCCACCTGGTGCGAAGCCAGCACCCACCCGAACACGATCGCGCTGTCCTCCCCGTAGTGCTCCCGGCACAGCGCGATGGTCGGCGGAACCGTCGCCACCCAGTCGAGCCCGTAGAAGACGATGAAGAACAGCATCGGCGGATGGACGGACGGCGCGAGCAGCATCGGCAGGAAGACCAGCGAGATGCCGCGCAGGGCGTAGTACACGGCGAGAAGACGCCGCGCCTCGAACCGGTCCGTGAACCAGCCGGAGGCGATCGTCCCGACCACATCGAACACCCCGATCACGGCGAGCAGCGACGCCGCCGCCGTCACCGGCATCCCGTGATCGTGCGCGGCGGGCACGAAGTGCGTCTTGACCAGCCCGTTCGTGGAGGCACCACAGATCGCGAAGGTCCCGGCGAGCAGCCAGAACGGCCCGGTCCGCGCCGCGGAGAAGAGCACCGTCACCGCCCGCCGCGCGGCCCCCGTCACCGGCGCGGGCTTCGGCACGAACGCCTCGGCCCCGTACGGCCGCACCCCCACGTCGGCCGGATGGTCGCGCAGCAGCAGCCACACGAACGGCACCACGGCGAGCGCCGACAGCGCGACGGTGACCGCGGCGGGCCGCCAGTCGTGCTTCTCCACGATCCAGGACAGCAGCGGCAGGAAGACCAGTTGCCCCGAGGCGCCGGCCGCGGTGAGGATGCCGGTGACGAGCCCGCGCCGGGCGACGAACCACCGGTTGGTGACGGTGGCGGCGAAGGCGAGCGCCATCGAACCGCTGCCCAGGCCCACCAGCACGCCCCAGAAGAGGATCAGCTGCCAGGCCGCCGTCATCCACACGGTCAGCAGCGAGCCGAGCGCGATGACGCTCAGCGCGACCGCCACGATCCTGCGTATCCCGAAGCGGTCCATGAGCGCGGCGGCGAACGGCGCCGTGAGCCCGTACAGCGCCAGATTCACGGACACGGCGAAGCCGATCGTGCCGCGCGACCAGTCGAACTCCTCGTGCAGCGGCTCGATGAGCAGGCCCGGCAGCGAGGCGAAGGCGGCGGCGCCGATGATCGTCACGAAGGTGACCGCGGCGGCGGCCCAGGCCCAGCGGGCGCCCGGCCGCCCGGCGGTGGCCCCGGTGGGGGCGTCGGTGGGTTCGGAAGTCTGCGTCGTCGTCACGACAGTCAGCTTCGGCCAGTGGTGGCGGCCGGACCAGTGGCCCGAATGACAGTATTCGTTAGAATCGGGCCATGGCCATCCCACCCGTTCCCCGGTCCGCCCGGCACCGCGTCGTCGTGCTGGCCCTCGACGGCGTGATCCCCTTCGAACTCGGCATCCCCCAGCGGATCTTCGGCCGCGCGCGCGACGCTTCGGGCGAGGGGCTGTACGAGGTGGAGACCTGCGGCGTCCGCGCGGCCGGGCCGGTCAGGACGGACGCCGACTTCTCGATCCTGGTCGAGCGCGGCCCCGAGGCGCTGGCGGCGGCCGACACGGTCCTGATCCCGGCCTCCTACGAGCTGGGCCCGGTGTACGAGGAGGGGCGCCTGTCCCCGGAGCTGGCGGCGGCGCTGGCCCTCGTCCGGCCCGGGACCCGGCTGGTCTCCATCTGCACCGGCAGCTGGGTGCTCGCCGCCGCGGGGCTGCTCGACGGCCGGCCCGCGACCACGCACTGGGCGGACGCCGACGCGTTCCAGCGGATGTTCCCCTCGGTCCGGGTCGACCCGGACGTGCTGTTCATCGACGACGGCGACGTGCTCACCTCGGCGGGGGTCGCGGCCGGGATCGACCTGTGCCTGCACATCGTGCGCCGCGACCACGGCGCGGCCGTCGCCAACGACGTGGCCCGGCGCACCGTCGTCCCGCCGCATCGCGACGGTGGGCAGGCCCAGTACATCGAACGGCCTCTGCCCGAGCCGCAGTTGGCGACCACCGTGGCGGCGCGGGCCTGGGCGCTGGCGCACCTTCACGAGCCGATCCAGTTGCGCGACATGGCCGGGCAGGAGGCCATGTCGGTACGGACGTTCACCCGGCGGTTCCGGGAGGAGACCGGGGTCAGTCCGGGGCAGTGGCTCACCCGCCAGCGCGTGGAGCGTGCCCGCCATCTCCTGGAGACCTCGTCCCTCTCCATCGATCAGGTGGCCACCGAGTCGGGCTTCGGCACGGCCCAGTCGATGCGCCAGCATCTCCAGTCGGCCCTGGGAGTAACCCCCACGACCTACCGCCGCACGTTCCGCGCCACGAACTGATCGCACAAGCGCGGCTCTCGTCGTGGCTGATCGCGCAGTTCCCCGCGCCCCTGGGCAGTTCTTCGAGCGCGGCCCGGTGGCCGCTTCTCGCGCAGTTCCCCGCGCCCCTGAGATGCGCACTGCGTGCGCCATCTCATCAAGAGAGGCGCGCCCCGTGCGACGCCTCATCGGAGAGGCGCGCCCCGTCCGCCACCTCACCGGAGAGACGCGCCCCGTGCGACGCCTCGTCTGGGAGGCGCGGCGGAGCCGCAGCCTCGAGGGGAGGCTGCGCGGAGCGCATGCCTCAGGGGCGCGGGGAACTGCGCGACCAGCCACCACGGCGCCGCACCCGACCACCACCACCCCCGCGCGGAGCACCGACCCGTACACGCCGCTCCCCCCAGAACCCCACAACCCCGAGCACCACAGTCACCCCCACCCCCGAAAGCACCGCCCCACCCGGCGACACCACCCGCAACAACACCCCGGCCAAAGACCCGCTCCCGGCATACCCGGCCCCCACAGCCGCGTACATCACGGAGTACCCCGCAGCCAGCGCCCCGGGCGGCAGCACCTCCCGCAGCATCAGATTCCGCGTCAGCATCGCCCCGGCCTGCAACACCCCGGCCACCACGAGCCCCACCGCGACCACCCCCGCCCACGGCACCAGAGCGACCCCGGCCACACACCCCGAGACCCCGAGCACCAGCACGAGCCCCTGCGTCGGCAGCCGCCCCGGCCACGACCGCAGCCCGTACACGAAGGCCCCGACCGCCGACCCGACCGAGAACCCGGCGAGCAGCGGCCCGGCAAGACCCACCCCGAAGCCCCGCTGTTCCAGCAGTGCGGGCAGGATCAGTTCGGCCATGGCGAGCAGCGACAGGCTCGCCGCCCCGGTGACATACACGGGCCAGGCCCGCATCAACACCCGTACACCCGGCCGCCGTTCACCGGCACCACCGGCGGCCGCCCAGCCGGGAGGCAGCAGCCACAGCCCCGGCACCGAGAGCGCCATCAGCCCGCAGGCGAGCAGCAGCGGCACCCACGGCGCCACGGACAGCGCGAGCCAGGCCGTCGCGGCGGGTGCCAGCGCCCACACCCCGAACGTCAGCATCGACTCGAACGACATCGCCTGCTGAACGGCCCGCTGCGGCGCCAGCGCGGTCAGCAGCGCCCGCAGCCCGCCCGGCGCGGCCCCGGGCGCCGCCCCCGCGACGAAGGCGAACACCCCGAGCAGCAGGGGCGGCGCCCCGTGCAGCACCCCGAGCGCGCCGAACCCGCACGCGCCCACCGCGAGCCCGGCCGCCAGCTGCGGTCTGGCCCGCTCGGCCCGCAGCCGCGTACCGAGCAGCGGCGCGCCGACGATCTCCCCGACCACGTAGCCGGCGGCGAGCACCGCGCCCAGCGTGTAGCCGCCGGGCCGCTCCCGTACGAGGAAGACGAGCGCGAGCGGCGCCATGGCGACGGGCATCCGCGCGCCGACGGCCACGAGGGCCCAGGCCAGTACGGACGTGCCGGACTCGCGGAACAGCAGGCGGTAGCTCATCCCCCGACCGTAGAGGCGTTCAGAACGTCAGCACTCCCCGGGCCACCCGCCCCGCCTCCGCGTCGGCCACCGCCTTGCCGAAGTCCTCCACCGGATAGACCTGGGTCACCAACTCGTCGAGCAGCAGGCGCCCTTCGGCGTACAGGTCGGCGTACAGCCGGATGTCGCGCTGCGGCCGCGACGATCCGTAGCGGCAGCCCAGGACCGACTTGTCCAGGAAGAGAGCCGCGGGCACGAACGACGCCTCGGCGTCGGCGGCCGGCATCCCGAGCAGCACGGCCTGCCCGTGCCGGTCGAGGAGGTCGATCGCGGCCCGCACCAGTTCCACCCGCCCCACGCACTCGAAGACGTGGTCGGCGCCGTCGGGCAGCACCTCGCGCACGGCGGCCACGTCGGTCAGGAACTCGGTCGCGCCGAACTGCCGCGCCACCTCCTCCTTCGCCGGGTTGGAGTCGACGGCGACGATCCGCAGGGCGCCCGCGATCCGGGCGCCCTGGAGCACGTTGAGCCCGACGCCGCCGGTGCCGATGACGACGACGGAGTCCCCGCGGTCGACCCGCGCCCGGTTGAGCACGGCGCCGACCCCGGTCAGCACCCCGCACCCGATCAGCGCGGCGGACGTCAGCGGGATCTCCCGCGGGATCTTGACCGCCTGGACGGCCTTCACCACGGTCCGCTCGGCGAACGCCGAGTTCGACGCGAACTGGTACAGCGGCTCGCCGCCCCGCGAGAACGGCTGCTGCGGCCGCCCGATCGCCCGCCGGCACATGGTCGGCCGGCCCCGGTCGCACTCGGCGCAGGTGCCGCAGTTGGCGAGGGTGGAGAGCGAGACGTGATCGCCCGGCACCACATGGGTCACCCCCGCCCCCACGGCCTCCACCACACCGGCGCCCTCGTGCCCGAGCACGACGGGACGCGGGAACGGGATGGTCCCGTCGATCACCGACAGGTCGCTGTGGCACAGCCCGGCCGCGGCGACGCCCACCAGCACCTCCCCGGGTCCCGGGTCCCGTATCTCCAGGTCGTCGACCACGACGGTCTGTCGGCCGTCGAACACCACACCCCTCACAACGCCTCCCTGGGCAGGCCGAGCACGCGCTCGGCGATGATCGTGCGCTGGATCTCGTCCGAGCCGCCGTAGACGGTGTCGGCCCGGCTGAACAGGAACAGCCGCTGCTGTTCGTCGAGTTGGTACGGCGCGTCGGGCGTCCAGTCGTGCGGTCCGGCGGCCGCGGCGGCGCCCCGCACCCGCAGCGCCAGCTCCCCGAGCCGCTGGTGCCAGCCGCCCCACAGCAGCTTGGCGACGCTCGGGGCGCCCGCGTCCTCGGCGCCGCCGAGGGTGCGCAGCGCGTTCCACCGCATGGTCCGCAGCTCGGCCCAGAGCCGCACGATGCGGTCCGCGAGCACCGGGTCCCGTATGGCACCGGAGGCGACCGCGTCACGCACGACGCCGGTCAACTCCTCCTGGAAACCGATCTGCTGGGCCAGCGTGGACACCCCGCGCTCGAAGCCGAGCAGCCCCATGGCGACCCGCCAGCCGTTGCCCTCGCCGCCCACCACGTCCTCGGCGACGGCCCCGTCGAAGAACACCTCGTTGAACTCGCTGGTCCCCGTGAGCTGCGGGATCGGCCGTACGTCGATGCGGCCGGGCTGATTCATGGGGACGAGGAGGAAGGAGATCCCGTGGTGGCGGCGCGAGCCCGGCTCGGTCCTGGCGAGGACGAAGCACCAGTCGGCCTGGTGGGCGAGGGACGTCCACACCTTCTGGCCGCTGACCCGCCACCGCCCGTCGCCGTCCCGCACGGCCGCGGTGCGCAGCGAGGCCAGGTCGGAGCCTGCGCCGGGCTCGCTGTACCCCTGGCACCACAGCTCCTCGCCGCGCGCGATCGGCGGCAGGAAGCGGCGGCACTGCTCCTCGGTGCCGTGCGCGAGCAGGGTGGGGGCGAGCAGGTTCTCGCCGATGTGTCCGTGGCGGCCCGGCGCCCGGGCCCGCGCGTACTCCTCGGCCCACACCACCTGCTGGGTGAGGGTCGCGACGCGGTTGCCGTAGCCGCCCTCGCGCCAGCCGATTCCGATCCAGCCGCCGGAGCCCAACTCCCTTTCCCACGCGCGCCGTTCTCCGGCGGCCTCGTGCTCGCTGCCGGGCCCGCCGCGCCCGGCGATCCCGGGATGTGCCCGGATGTGCTCGGCGAGCCAGGCCCGCGCCTCGCTCCGGAAGGTCTCGTCGTCGTCCCCGAACCCGAACTCCACGCCCCGCCACCCCCGTCCGCTACTGGTTGGGCCGTTCCTTGCCGGCGGCCGCCCGTGCCATCTCCTCCAGCTGGGCGAGCAGTGGCATCGGGTCGGTGCCGACGGCGCCCGGCAGGAAGTCGGCGATCCTCTCCGGCGTCCAGGACCCGCCCTCGGCGTACCCGGCGCGCAGCTCGCGCGGCTGCGCCCACACGGCGATCTTCGGCCCGGCGACGGTGTACACCTGGCCGGTGATCTTCTCCTCGCGGGCCCGGTCGCTGAGCAGATAGACGACGAACGCCGCGACGTCCTCGGGCTCCCCGATCTCCTTCAGCGTCATGGGCACATTGGCCGACATGCGCGTACGGGCGACGGGTGCCACCGCGTTGGCGGTCACCCCGTACTTGTGCAGGCCGAGCGCGGCGCTGCGCACCAGCGAGATGATGCCGCCCTTGGCGGAGCTGTAGTTGGCCTGGGCGACGGAGCCCTGGTGGTTGCCGCTGGTGAACCCGATCAGGGTGCCCGAGCCCTGCTTGCGCATCACGGCCGACGCGGCCCGGAACACGGTGAACGTGCCCTTCAGATGGGTGGCGACGACCGGGTCCCACTCCTCCTCGGACATGTTGAAGAGCATCCGCTCGCGCAGGATCCCGGCGACGCACACCACTCCGTCGATCCGCCCGTACGTCTCCACGGCGGTGTCCACGATCCGCTGCCCGCCGGCCATGGCCGACACGTCGTCGGCGACGGCGACGGCCTCGCCACCGGCCGCCCCGATCTCCTTGACGACGCCGAGCGCGACCTCGGACGTGGGCTCGCCGCCCTCGATCGACACCCCGTAGTCGTTGACGACGACCCTGGCGCCCTCGGCGGCGCACGCGAGCGCCACGGCCCGCCCGATGCCGCGCCCCGCCCCCGTCACGGCGACGACCTTGCCTGCCAAGAAGTTCCCCATGCCCGGCCCCTTCCCGCGGTTTCTGACGACCCGTTAGATTTTGCTTCCGGTCGGATTCTACGACCCGTCAGATACGGGAACACAAGACCTGGCGCACAACAGCACACAACACCCGGGAGGACCCGATGCCCCTGCCCGCCGAGTTCCACGACATCGCCAAGCGCGTCAACAACTGGGGGCGTTGGGGCGAGGACGACGAGATGGGCACCCTCAATCTCGTCACCGACGAGGTGGTCCGCGAGGCCGCGGCCGGGGTCCGCACCGGCCGCCGGGTCCCGCTCGCGCTTCCCCTGAAGGAGGACGGCGTCCAGTCGGGCCTGATCCCCGGGCGGATCAATCCGCTGCACTCGATGGTGCAGATCAACCAGGAGATCTTCGGGCCCGGCACGGTGGCGTGCAGCGACGACGCGGTGACCATGGGGCTCCAGGCGGCCACCCACTGGGACGCCCTCACCCACGTCTCGCACTCGGGCCGCCTCTACAACGGCCGCCCGGCGGGCACCATCACCGCCCACGGCGGCGCCGAGTTCGGCGGCATCGACAAGGCCCCGTACATCGTCTCGCGCGGCGTCCTGCTCGACGTGGCGGCGGCGAAGGGCCTGGACCGGCTTCCCGGTGACCATGCGGTCACCCCCCAAGACCTGGACGAGGCGGCCGAGTTCGGACGCGTGGAGGTGCGATCCGGTGACATCGTCCTGGTCCGCACCGGCCAGGTCCAGGTGTACCTGGCCGGCGACAAGCACGGCTACGGCTATCCCTCGCCGGGCCTGTCGGTGCGCACCCCCGAGTGGTTCCACGCCCGCGATGTGGCGGCGGTCGCCAACGACACCCTGACCTTCGAGATCTTCCCGCCGGAGATCGAGGACCTGTGGCTCCCCGTGCACGCCCTCGACCTGGTCGAGATGGGCATGCTCCAGGGCCAGAACTGGAATCTGGAATCTCTGTCCACAGCCTGTGGAGAGCTGAGCCGCTACAGCTTCCTGCTCTCCGCGATGCCGGAACCCTTCAAGGGTGCGACAGGCACCCCGGTGGCACCGGTAGCCGTCTTCTAGACCGGGCGAAGTGAGATCCGGGGGCGCGGGGAACCGCGCGACCGGCCACCGCCCGAGACGCCCCCGGAATCTTGCCGAGGGCCCCCGTCACAAGGGCCCTCGACATCCCCTCGCGGCGAATCGCCGTCCACAAGCGTGACTAAACGGACACGTCCCGTCAACAGCCGTACGGGTATTTGCGGTTTATGCGCACAATCTTCAGGCGCTCACGGAAGCACTGGGCCGGAGCGCACCCGGCGCGGTGGCCCCCGCCGACCAGCCGGTCCCGGCCACGGACGAACAGCGGTCGATCTCGCACCAGATGGCCTTGCCCGCACCCTCCGGACGCCAGCCCCAGCGGTCGGCGAGGCCGTCGACGAGTTCGAGCCCCCGCCCGTTGGTCTCCTCGCCCTCGGCGTGCCGGGGCGCCGGCGGGCGGGCACTGGAGTCGGCGACCTCCACCCGCACCGTGCCCGGACACGCCCCTCCGGCGCACGGCAGCACCATCCGGAGCACGGCCGGCCGACCGGTGTGCACCACGGCATTGGTCACCAGCTCGGAGACGAGCAGGATCATCGTCTCGGCGGCCGGCTCGTCGGGATCCACGCCCGAGCCGGCGAGACGCTGCCGCGCCCACCTGCGGGCCCGCCCCACCTCCGCGGGGTCGGCCCCGACCTCAAGTTGAACCTGAAGCACCTGCACCGCTCACACCATCCGAACCGGCGGACACGTCGCCTCGCGCCACTGACCTTGCTGGCCCTTGCAGAAGATCACGGACCGTGACCCCCGTGCTGCACAGCATGGTTGACGTACAGTCACCCCAACAAGCGCTTCGGGCATATTCCAGCGCGAAGGAGTACCCGTACGGCATACTGTGCGACGCGCCTTGCGGGGGGTCGAACAGGCGGGCGTGATGCACCGCCATGGGCCGCGAGCGGCGCGCATCCGCTGCCCCGGAGCCGCCTCTGAGGCAACACCGGCACTGTCGCACGGGTTCAGCACCACTCGCATCTGCCACAAGGTACCGGAGCCGGAGGCCGACTCCACGGCGTGACGAGCCCCGCGAAGGACACAACCCGATATCAACACTCCGTCACTGTGCGTACACCTCTCGTCAGGGCGTGCCCCCGGGGTGTCACAGCGACGCCGCGAGCGTCTCCTCCGCGTCCCGCGCCCGGCCGGCCAACTCGGCCCGTGTCCACGCCCGCTTCAGGTGCAGATGAACGCCGCCCTCCCAGGTGAAGCCCATGCCGCCGTGCACCTGGAGGCAGTCGCGGGCCCCCTGGACGGCGGCCTCGTCGGCGAGGAGTTCGGCCGCGGCGACCTCGACGGGGTCACCGGTCACGGCCGCCGCGTACACCGCCGCACGGGCGATCTCGACCCGTACGAGCATCTCTGCGCACAGATGTTTCACTGCCTGGAAGGCCCCGACGGGCTGTCCGAACTGCTCGCGCTCCCGGGCGTGTTGAACCGCCATGTCGAGCGTGCGGCCGGCCGAGCCGAGCTGTTCCGCCGCGTACAGCAGGGTGGCCCGCCACGGCGGGCGGGTCCGCTCGCCGCCGGGCACCCGGTGCAGCGGGGTGAGCGGGTCGACGGGCGCGGCCAGCGGTTCGGCGCCCGCCGGGTCGCCGCGCACCACGTCGGACGCGTCGAGCCACGGCACGAGCCCGTTGTACGGCACCGTGACGACCGTCTCGCCCGCTGCGGCGCCCTGGACCTCGCCCGCCGCGAGGAAGGTGGCCACCAGCGGTCCCGGCACCAGGGCCCGGCCGCACTCCTCGAAGACCAGCACCGCCTCCGCGAGGCCGAGCCCGACGCCGCCCGACTCCTCCGGCAGGCACAGGCCGAACAGCCCGGCCGCGCCCAGCTCCCGCCACAGCTCCCGGTCCAGCGCGGGCGCGGACCCGGCGGTGTCGACGGACGCCCGCAGCGCCTCGCGCCCGAACCGGCGGGTCAGCAGCTCGCGCGTGCCGTCCCGCAAGGCCCGCTGTTCCTGGGTCAGTTGGAAGTGCACGGCCCGCTCACCGTCCGCCCTTGGGAAGGCCGAGGATGCGCTCGGCGACGATGTTGCGCTGGATCTGCGAGGTACCGGCGGCGATGGTGTACGACAGCGACGACAGCCGGTCGAGGGTCCACTCCTGCCCGGTGTCCAGCGCGCCCGCGCCGCCCAGCACGCCGGCGGCGACGTCGTAGAGCCGCTGGCGGGCATGGGAGTACCGCAGCTTGAAGACGGACCCGCCGACCCCCGGGACGCCGCCGCTGGCCTGTGCCTCGCTGACGTTCCACTGGGTGAGCCGCCACAGGGCGCCGAACTCGGCCGTGAGCAGTGCCAGTTCGCGACGCAGCACCGCGTCGTCCCACCGGCCGCTCTTCTTCGCGTGGGCGGCCAGTTCGCCGAGCACCCGGCGGCAGGCGACGACCTCCCCGACGAAGGCGGTCCCGCGCTCGAACGACAGCGTCACCATGGTGACCCGCCAGCCGTCGTCCTCCTCCCCGACCCGGTTGCCGACCGGGACCCGCACCTCGTCGAGGAACATCTCGGCGAACTCCGTGGACCCGGCGAGGGTGCGCAGCGGCCGCACCGTGATGCCCGGCGCGTCCATCGGCATCGCGAGCCAGGTGATCCCGCGGTGCTTGGGCACGTCGGCACCGACCGGGGTGGTCCGCACCAGCAGCTCGCACCAGTCGGCGACCTCGGCGTGCGAGGTCCAGATCTTCGAGCCGCTGATCACGTAGGCGTCGCCGTCGCGCACCGCCTTCGTCCGCAGGGACGCCAGATCGGATCCGGCGCCGGGCTCGCTGAAGCCCTGGCACCACACCTCGTCCCCGCGCAGCACCGGCGTCAGCCACCGCTCGCGCTGCGCGGCCGTGCCCTCGGCGGCGATGGTCGGGCCCGCGTGCAGCAGCCCCACGAAGTTCGCGCCCACGTACGGGGCGCCCGCCCGCTCGGTCTCCTCCAGGAAGATCAGCCGGGTGGTCGGCGAGGCACCCCAGTGCACGTCCCCGTACCCGGCGTCGTACAGGCGGCGCTGCCAGCCGGTGTCGTAGGCCCGCCGCCCCGGCCAGTCGCCGGGCGACGGCTTGGGCGGCAGCGCGGGCAGCACCCCGCCCAGCCACTCCCGCAGCCGCGCCCGGAACGCCTCTTCCTCCTCGGTGTACGTGAGGTCCACGGGGGCTACCGGTCCAGGTCGAGGCCGAGCATGCGGATGGCGTTGCCGCGCATCAGCTTGTAGACCGTCTCGTCGTCGAGGCCCTTCACGTGGTCGAGGGCGACCTCCTTGGTGTTCGGGAAGGTCGAGTCGACGTGCGGATAGTCGGTCTCGAAGGTCGCGTTGTCGCGCCCGACGACGTCGAGCGAGGCGACGCCGTGCTTGTCGCGGAAGAAGCAGCAGAACATCTGCCGGTAGTAGTACGTGGACGGCGGCTCGGGGATGAGGTCGCGGACCCCGCCCCACGCCCGGTGCTCCTCCCAGACGTCGTCGGCGCGTTCGAGCGCGTACGGGATCCAGCCCATCTGCCCCTCGCTGTAGGCGAGTTTGAGCGTCGGGAACTTCACCAGCACTCCGCTGAACAGGAAGTCCATCATCGAGGCCATGGCGTTGTTGAAGCTGAGCGAGGCCTGGACGGCGGGCGGGGCGTCGGGGGACGCGGCGGGCATCTGGGAGGAGGACCCGATGTGCATGTTGACCACGGTCCCGGTCTCCTGGCACACGGCGAAGAACGGGTCCCAGTACCCGGAGTGGATCGACGGCAGGCCGAGATAGGTGGGGATCTCGGAGAAGGTGACGGCCCGGACGCCCCGCGCGGCGTTGCGCCGGATCTCGGCGACGGCGAGGTCGACGTCCCACAGCGGGATGATGCAGAGCGGGATCAGCCGCCCGCCGCTGTCCCCGCACCACTCGTCGACCATCCAGTCGTTGTAGGCGCGCACGCAGGCCAGGGCCACTTCCTTGTCGTGCGCCTCGGCGAAGGTCTGCCCGCAGAAACGCGGGAAGGTCGGGAAGCAGAGGCTGGCCTCGACGTGGTTGAGATCCATGTCCGCCAGGCGCGCCTTGGGGTCCCAGCAGCCGCGCCGCATCTCCGCGCGGGTGATCCCCTCCAGCGTCATGTCGTCGCGGTCGAAGCCGACGGCCGCGATGTTGCGCTTGTACGGGAACTTCAGGTCCTCGTAGATCCACCAGTCGGTCGGCGGCCCGTCGGGATCCATCGTGATCTGGTACTTGCCCGCCACGTAGGCGAGTTCGCCGATCCCGGCGGTCAGCGGCTTGGGCCCCTTGTCGCGGTACTTGGCCGGCAGCCAGGTCTCGAAGAGATGGGCCGGTTCGATCACATGGTCGTCGACGCTGACGATGCGCGGCAGTTCCGTCATGAGTGCTGAGCCCCTCCACCGAACGATCCGTACGATCCGTACGTTTCTGATGACCCGTCAGATACCAGGCTAGCCCCGCACCCCTGGACCGACAAGAACCACGGACTTACGCTCTCCCTCACATCTGACAGGTCGTCAGTTTCGATGCCGGCTCGAAGGGGTACGCAGATGACGGACACCGCACACGCCCTGGGCGCGTCCCGCACGCTCTGGGAACTGGTCGAACGCCGCGCCGCCCTGACCCCCGACCGCCCGGTCTTCCTCCAGGGCGAACGCGTGCTGACCTTCGGCCAGTTGCGCGACCGCGCCGAACGGATCGCGGCCGGCCTCCACGAGCGAGGGGTCCGCCCCGGCACCGTGGTGGCCTGGCAGCTGCCCACCCGGATCGAGACGGCCCTGCTCACCTTCGCGCTGGCCCGCATCGGGGCGACCCAGACGCCCGTCATCCCGTTCTACCGGGACCGCGAGGTCGGCTTCGCGCTGCGCGAGTCGAAGGCGGAGTTCTTCGCGACGCCGGGCGTCTGGCGGGGCTTCGACCACACGGAGATGGCCCACCGGCTCGGCTCGAAGGGCGTCTTCGAGGCGTACGAGAACCTGCCGGAGGCCGACCCGTCGGTCCTCCCCGCGCCGCCCGCCTCGGGCACGGACGTCCGCTGGATCTACTGGACGTCGGGCACCACATCGGACCCCAAGGGCGTGCTGCACACCGACCGTTCACTGATCGCGGGCGGCTCCTGCCTGGCCCACGCGCTGCGGCTGTCGGAGTCGGACGTCGGCTCGATGGCCTTCCCCTACGCGCACATAGCGGGCCCCGACTACACGGTGATGCTGCTCCTCTACGGCTTCCCCGCGGTGCTGTTCGAGCAGTTCGCGCTGCCGGACGCGCTGGGCGAGTACCGGCGGCACGGGGTGACGGTCGCGGGCGGCTCGACGGCGTTCTACTCCATGTTCCTGGCCGAGCAGCGCAAGGACCCCGACCGCAAGGTGATCCCGACGCTGCGGCTCCTCGCGGGCGGCGGCGCCCCGAAACCGCCCGAGGTCTACCACTGCGTGGTCCGCGAGATGGACGTCCAGCTCACCCACGGCTACGGGATGACCGAGGTCCCGATGATCACGATGGGGGCCCCGGACGACACCGCCGAGAACCTCGCGACGACGGAGGGCCGCCCGCCGGAGGGCATGGAGATCAGGATCGTCGACGAGGCCGGCCGGCCGGTTCCGGCCGGGGTCGACGGCGCGGTGCGGCTGCGCGGCGAGGCCGTCTGCCAGGGCTATCTGGACCCGGCGCAGTCGGCGGACGCCTTCGACGCGGACGGCTTCCTCGTCACCGGCGACCTGGGCCACGTCCTGCCCACCGGCCATCTGGTCCTCACCGGCCGCGCCAAGGACATCATCATCCGCAAGGGCGAGAACATCTCGGCGAAGGAGATCGAGGACCTGCTGCACGCGCACCCCTCGGTCCAGGAGGCGGCGGTGATCGGCCTCCCGGACCCGGAGCGGGGCGAACGCGTCTGCGCGGTACTGGAACTGGCGCCCGGAGTCACCGAGTTGACCCTCACCGAGGTGACGTCCTACCTCCGCGCCGAGGGCCTGTCGACCTTCAAGCTCCCGGAACAACTGGAAATTCTGACCGCCCTCCCCCGCAACGAAACCCTGCGCAAGGTCCTCAAGTACAAACTGAGAGAACGGTTCAGCGCCTGAGAAGGCGCCCCGCCAGGGGCGCGGGGAACTGCGCGCTCAGCCACGACGCGACCCGCGCCCGACGACGAACCCCTACTCCGGCACGGTGAAGTACAGCGCGAACCCGCGCACGGCCTCGTCCTCGGAGACCCGCCCGTCACCGTCACCGTCCAACGAGGCGACGGCCTGGTCGGCAACCCCGCCCTCGACCCCCAGCGCCCGCAACACCCGCGCGGCACCGTCCACCCCGACCCCGCCGTCACCCCGGTCCGGCTCGGCCAGAGCGATCGCGGCGCGCAGGAACGGCCGCGCGATCTCGGCGAACCGCTCCGGGCTGTCCCGCAGCCGCTTCACGGCCCCGGTCACGAACTCCCCCCGGGTCACCCGCTGGTCCCCGTCGACATCGGCGATCCCGGCCATGCCCTGCCAGAACGCCTCGGCCCCGGCGAACAGGTCCTGCCCCTTGTCGCAGCGCGCCGTGACATCGAACTCGGCGAGCAGCGCCTTCGCCGCGGCGTAGAAGTCCTCGCGGTCGATGTAGCCGTTGCCGTCCTGGTCGAAGCCGGCGAACCGGGCCGCGATCCTCCGCTCGTCCATGCTGATGGGCCGCCTCTCACGTCGATGGGTCCTACGCCTGCGAGCGTACGTCGAACAGCGCGGCAGGGGGCCCGAAGTGCACGTTTGTGGCAGGACCGCAGAGGTTCCGCGACATGGGCGCCGCGCCGGGGCGCGTACCGGGACTACGCGGAGAGCGGCGCCGCGTCGTCGGCGACCGCCGCCGCCACGTCCGGGTACACCTCGAACAGCCGCCGTACCCCGAGCGCCCCGAGCACCCGGTTCACGTGCGACCCGTCCTCGGCCCCGCGCGCGGGCAGGATGAGGCGCAGCTGCCCCTGGCACGAGCGCATCAGCCGACGGGCGGCTATCAGCACACCCACCCCGCTGGAATCGCAGAACAGCACGTCGGAGAGGTCGAGCACGACGCTGTGCCGGCCGTCGGCGACGGCGTCGTGCACCTGCTGGCGGAGCGCCGGGGACGTCACGAGGTCCATCTCGCCCGAGACCCGCACGACGGCCCAGTCGCCCTGTCCCGACTCGGTCACCTTGAGCACCACGCCCATCGCCTCTCGCTCGACGTCACTTCACTTCTGTCAAGATCCGGAATAATCGCCTACGTTTTTCTCCTGCGCGGCTGCCCGACCGCATCGCGCTGAAACACCCCCGCACACCTATCACATATGACGCTGTTGAGACCGAGCCGGTTGGTTCACCGTCAAAACGGTCAGACGGTCGTCCGCGCATTCCCGAAGGGGTCCCGCTTCCTTATCACCTGAGGCCGCCAGGGGCGCACAATGCCGCAAAGGGGCGTGCGTTGTCGGTGACCCGGACTACATTCGGGTAGGAGGCACGCAGTTCGGAAGCAGAAGCAGCAGAGCACGAGCAGCAATACGTACGGGCAGCCGGTGAGGGGGCTCCATGCCCAAGGACACTCCGTCCCGCTGGGACCGGAGGATGCAGCAGCGTCTGGCGCACGGCGAGGCCGCGGCGCTCGGGGAGCTGTACGACCGTTTCGCATCCCTGGTGCACGGCCTGGCCCACCGCGTCCTGGACGACGAGGACGCCGCGGACCAGATCACCCGCGAGGTGTTCACCCAGATCTGGGAGAACCCGGAGGCCTACGACCCCAAGTCGGGCCCGCTGCGCTCCTTCATCGCCACGCTCGTCCACCGGCATGCCGTGCAGCGGCTGCGGCAGACCGAGTCCGCCGCCCTCGTGCGCAGCGGCCGGGGCACCACCGAGGACCTGGAGCGCAAGGTGCGCCGCGCCTCCGCCGCCGCCCGCGCCGACTACATCGTGACGTCCATGCCCGCCCCGCTGCGCGCCGCGCTCGAACTGGCCTATTTCCAGCGCCGTGACTACCGCCAGACCGCCGCCGACCTCGGCGTCACCGAGGACGAGGCGCGCCGTCGGCTGCGTCTGGGGCTGCAGCTGCTGTCCACGGCCCACGACAGCGGCACCCCGCCCGGCGGTGGCTACGGGAGGCCGGCGTGAGCGGCGCGGGCGGCCCGGGCCGCCACGACCCGTTCGACCCGTTCGGCGACGAGCCGGACCGGCCGGGCGAGACCGGCGGCGCCGCGGAGGCGGCCGCCCGGATACCGACGCCGCGCAGCTCCGTCGAGGACACCGGGGTCCCGCTGCCGGACGTGCCCGCACCCGCCCCGCTCGTCCTGGAGCACCGCGTGCTCAAGTCACTGCTCGGCGCGTGGGCGCTGTCCGCCTGCTCGCCCGAGGAGTCCCTCGCCGTCGAGGACCACCTCGGCGAGTGCGGCACCTGCGCCGAGGAGGCGCTGCGGCTGCGGGACGCCGTCGGGCTGCTGCACCCCGAGGAGACCCTGGACCTCGATCCGATGCTCCGCGCCCGCGTCCTGGAGGGCTGCCTCACCCGGCGCCCTCCGCGCGTCCCGGTCCCCGCCTGGACCGCCCCGTACGACGCCGAGACCGCCCGGCTCGACGCGCTGCTCCAGGACTTCGGCGACCCGGAGTGGCACGCTCCGGTCCGGCTGCGCTGGTACGAGGGCGACGAGCAGGTCAGCCGGAAGACGACCGTCGCCGGGGTCATCGCCCATCTCACCTGCGTCGACGGCCTCGTCGCGCGGTCGCTCGGGCTCGACGATCCGGCCGGTCCCGCGGGCCGGGAGGGGCTCGGGCCGCTGCAGCGCACCGAGGCGTACTGGAAGGCCGCCTACTTCCCGGCGACGCGGGCCGTGCGGGCTCCGTGGCGGGACCAGACGCATGCCGTGATCCGTACCGTGTCGTTCGCCGGGGAGGACGCGGCGGGTGCCGGTGGCACCGGGCAGCTTCCCGTCTCGTACGGGGACTTCACGCTTCCGCTGCGGGACGCCATGATCGACCGGGCCTTCGAGTGCTGGGTGCATGCCGGGGACATCGCGGATGCCGTCGACTATCCGTACGCGGCGCCGTCGCCGCGCCATCTGAACCGGATGATCGATCTGGCCGCGCGGATGCTGCCCGGGTCCCTGGCCGGGCGGCGGCGGGCCGGGCTCGCGGCGCCGGTCGGTGACGAGGGGGCCGGGCGGAGTCTGCGGCTCGAGGTCGAGGGGGCCGGTGGGGGCGAGTGGCTGATCGCCCTCGACTCGCCCGGCGGGGTGGGGTCCGCCGAGCGGGAGGTGGCTCATGTCGCGCTGGACGGTGTGGAGTTCTGCCGGCTGGCGGCCGGGCATGTCTCTCCGGAGGAAGCGGCGGCCGGTCAGCTCGGTGACCGTGAGGCGATCCGCGACGTCCTGCGCGCCACGGCGTCCTTGAGCCGCATGTAACCCAGGGCATCGTTGTCGCCTGCGGCCCGGTGGGGGCTGGTCGCGCAGTTCCCCGCGCCAGGGGCGCTTCGTGCCCGCCGGGCCCTCCGGGTCGCCGCTGCGCGGGCTGGTCAACGTGTTGCCCACCGGGCGGAACTTC
>NZ_JBEYYU010000093.1:0-25626 GCF_040645755.1 Streptomyces sp. NPDC046716 | reverse complement strand
GCGGAGGAGGGCGTCAACGCGGAGCGTTGGCAACCGACGACAACGCCGCAGGTCGGCGTGCCAGACCCCGCGCCCGCGACAAGATCCGCCGGACAAGCCCTAGGGCCTGTCAGGCCCACACGAGGGCGCCCTCGCGCACCCGGGGCAACGCTCCGGGTGTGAGTTCCGGCAGGTCGAGGGCGTCCGCCATGTCCTCCAGGTACACGGAGAGCGACGGGTGGATCAGGGTGCGCTCGGCGTACCTCGACCACTCCCAGATCTTTCCCGTCTCGGCGTCGAGGCACAGCCCGGAGACGGTGTCGTGCGGGCCGAAGGAGGCGAACGGGATCCAGGAGGGCCGCCAGGACACGTACTCGTCCATGGTGACTCGCATGCCCATCTGCATGCGGTAGGTCTCCAGCACAGCGTCGAACGTCATCGGGGCCCAGCGTCCCAGCAGGAAGTCCGCCACCACTCCGTCGACCGCCGTCGCCCCCGGGCACCGCCGCCACAGCGCCTTCAGACCGGCGGGTATGCGCACTCCCAGTTCCCGTTCGAAGGCCGCGAGTTCGTCGTCCGTGGCACCGGGGCGGAGCAGGGCCGCGGTCGCCGGGGCGTTGCGGTGCAGCCAGGTCTCGATGCGCTCCCAGGCGTCGTCGACCTGCCGCGCCTCGATGGCCGCCTGCCTCGCCCACCCGTCACGCATCTCACCGCTCATGACCGTCACCGTAGCGCCGGGCGGTCAACTGAACCGCAGAGGGGCCGAGTTGAGAGCCTCTCTCAGAATCCGCCGCCGAAGTCCCCGCCGCCTCCGCCACCGCCGAAGTCGCCGCCGCCGCCGAAGTCACCGAAGTCCGAGGTGTCGAAGTCGGCCCCGGAGACGTCGCCGCCCTCGTAGCCGCCCCCGAAGTCGCCGTACCCGGAGCCGTAGTCCGCGGCGTACGCGGGGCTCGCCATCATCGAGCCGAGGACCGTGCCGAACAGCAGGCCGGGCAGGATGCCGCCGCCGAAGTAGCCGCCGGCCCACGGCCCGTAGGCCGGGCCCGCGTCGTAGTACGGGCGCCGCTCCCCCGCGCCCGTGTCCACGGTCCTCACCAACGGCTCGGCGCCGTCCCGCAGCCGGGCCGCGTCCGCCGCGCACACCGGGACCTCGCGCGGCGATCCCCCGGCCGGCGTCCACTCGGCGTCCTCGACGGAGGGGCCGTGCCGGGGGTCGAAGAAGCAGGGGGCGCGGCGCTCGGGCAGCGGGCGGCCCTCGCGGCGGGCGGCCAGCAGGGCGAGCGAGAAGCGGCCGTCCTCGATCGCCTCGGTCACCCCGCGCACGTCCTCGGGGCGCTCGGCCGCGGCCATGTACTGCTTGGCCTTCTCGTAGGCGTCGAGCGCCCGCTCGTAGTCGGCCCGCATCGAGTCGTCGGCGCCGGCCTCGGCCGGGTGGAAGTCGAGCCGGTCCAGTTCCTCGCCGAAGGCCGTGATGTCCTCGTCGACGACGACCCGGAGCTTTTCCAGGGCGGCCCGCTGCTCCGCCTCGCGCCTGCGCCGATTGCGGCGGGCGAGGGCGTAGGCGCCCGCGCCGCCGACGATCACGACGGCCCCGAGGCCCGCCAGCGCGCCGACGGGCACCCCGCCGGAGTCGCCGCTCCCGCCCCAGGAGGACGGCGCCGAGCCCTTGGCGGTCCGTACGGCGGTGGTGACGAAGTCGTCGAGCTGCTGCCGGGCCGGTTCGCCCCGGACGCTCGTCGTCACGTTGTGAACGGCGGAAGCGGACATCACGGAGCTGTCGGCGCGCGCGTCGAAGGCGTCCCCGAGCCGGACGCCGTACACGCCGACGATCCCGGTCTTGGTCCGCAGATCGGTGAACAGGTCCTTCTTGGGGAAGTCCGCGGGCAGCACCGCCACCATCACCGGCTTGTCCGCGTCCTTGATCGTCTTGGTGAGGGAGTCGACATCGGCCGAGGTCAGCGCGGTGCGGGCGGCCGGGTCGACGTAGACGGGGTTCTTCTCCAGGGCGTCCGCGACCGTGGAGACGTCCGTCGCGGCGGCCGCGCCGGGCGCCATGGCCACCGGGGCGCCGAACGCGAGGAGGGTCGCGGCGAGGGCCGCAAGAGTGGGCCTCATACTCCGACGCTAACCCAGTCGGGGTGTGAATGGCGGGTCGGAGCATTCGTGACGTGAAGTCTTGACGCGCACATGGAACGCCCTTTAACTCACGTCTTGAACTAAGCCATGAAAGTGGACTGTTGAGCTTCACGGGACACAGGAGGCATCGTGCACACCCCCACACGATCACCAAGATCGGCACGAGCGGGCCGGTCGGCCCGGGTTTTGCTGGCCGGGATCCTCACCGCCGCCGGGCTCCTCGGAGTCTCCGCCGGCACCGCGCAGGCCGCCGGTGAACCGGTCGCCGTCTGGCTGACCACCACGGACGACAGCGGCGGCCGGCACGTCACGCGCGGCCTGGCGCAGCAGACCCCGACGGCGTTCCAGTCGGGCACCGGCTCGTCCGGCACGACGATCACCGTCGACGAGAACACCCGCTACCAGACGTTCACCGGCGGCGGCGCGTCCTTCACGGACACCGCCGCCTGGCTGATGAACAGCAGCGGCGCGCTGTCCCAGGCCACCCGGGACGCGACGATGAAGAAGCTGTTCTCGTCGACCGACGGCATCGGGCTCTCCTTCATCCGCAACCCCATGGGCGGCTCGGACCTCGCCCGCTCCGGCTACACGTACGACGACGTCCCCGCCGGGCAGAGCGACCCCACGCTGGCGAAGTTCTCCCTCGCCCACGACCAGGCCGACGTGCTGCCGCTGACCAAGCAGGCCAAGCAGCTCAATCCGGCGGCGACCGTGATGGCGTCGCCGTGGACCGCCCCGGCCTGGATGAAGGACAGCGGCCAGCTCAACGGCGGCTGGCTGAAGGCCGAGAACTACGGCGCGTACGCCTCGTACTTCGTGAAGTACATCCAGGGCTACCAGGCGGCCGGGGTGCCGATCGACTACGTCACCGCGCAGAACGAGCCGACCTGCTGCTCGGGCTATCCGTCGATGAGCTGGAACGGCTCCGGGCTCGCGTACTTCACCAAGAGCGAGCTGCTGCCGAAGCTGGCGGGCGCGGGCGTGAAGACCAAGGTCCTCGCCCACGACTGGAACTGGGACACCTACGACGCCTACGCCGCCCCGACCGTGGACGACGCGGCGGTGCGCAGCCACCCGAACTTCGGCGGCATCGCCTGGCACGGCTACGGCGGCGACGTCGCCAAGCAGACCGAGATCCACGACAAGTACCCGTCCCTGGACGCCTTCCAGACCGAGCACTCCGGCGGCACCTGGATCGCGAACCAGCAGCGCGAGGACATGATGAACATCATCGACTACACCCGTAACTGGGCGAAGTCGGTGACGAAGTGGTCGCTGGCCGTGGACCAGAACCGCGGCCCGCACAACGGCGGCTGCGGGACCTGCGACGGGCTGATCACCGTCCACAACGGCGACGCGAACAGCGGCAAGGTCGACTACAACATCGAGTACTACACGATGGGCCACCTGACGAAGTTCGTCCGGCCGGGGGCCTCGCGGATCGCCTCGACCGCGTCGTCCACGGTGCCGAACGTCGCCTGGCGCAACACCGACGGCTCGAAGGCGCTGCTCGCCTACAACGACGCCTCCGCCGCGAAGGACGTCACGATCAACTGGGGCGGCCAGCACGTCACTTACTCGCTGCCGGGCAAGACGTCGGCGACGTTCACCTGGAGCGGCACGCCGTCCGGCGCCGCCGACCGCACCGGCGCGCTGCACGGCCTGGGCGGCAAGTGCCTCGACGTGAAGGACGGCTCGACGGCCAACGGGACGGCCGCCCAGATCTGGACCTGCTACTCCGGTTCGCAGAACCAGACCTGGACGCTCAAGGCCGACGGGACCGTGCGGGCGCTGGGCAAGTGCCTCGATGTGTCCGGGGGTTCGACGGCGAACGGGGCGAAGGTGCAGCTCTACGACTGCAACGGCTCGGGGGCGCAGCAGTGGCGGCTCGAACCGTCCGGTGATCTGGTGAACGCCTCGGCCGACAAGTGCCTTGACGTGACGGGCAATTCGTCGGCGGACGGGGTCGCCACGCAGATCTGGGCGTGCACCGGGGCCGGTAACCAGAAGTGGACGCTGCAGTAATTCAAGTCCCTCCGGCGCTTGAGGAGCGGGGTCCGGGGCGGAGCCCCGAAACCCCGCTCCGAGCGGGACCTACTCGACCGGCTCCACGCCGGCCCGCAGCAGCCCGTACGTGTAGGCGTCCTCCAGGGCGCCCCACGACGCCGCGATGACGTTCTCGGCGACTCCGACCGTGGACCACTGGTCGGAGCCGTCGGTCGTGGAGATCAGGACGCGGGTCGTGGAGGACGTGCCGTGCTTGCCCTCCAGGATGCGGACCTTGTAGTCGACCAGTTCCAGCTTGGCGAGCTGCGGGTAGATCCGCTCCAGGCCGACGCGCAGGGCGCGGTCGAGGGCGTTGACCGGGCCGTTGCCCTCGGCCGTGGCGACGATGCGCTCGCCCTTGGCCCAGAGCTTCACGGTCGCCTCGTTGGCGTGGGTGCCGTCGGGGCGGTCCTCGACGATGGCCCGCCAGGACTCGACGCGGAAGTAGCGCCGCGCCCGGCCCTCGGCCTCTTCGCGCAGCAGCAGTTCGAAGGAGGCGTCGGCGGCCTCGTACGTGTAGCCCTGGAGCTCGCGCTCCTTGACGCGCTCCACGACCCGGCCGACCAGCTCGCGGTCGCCGCCGAGGTCGACGCCGAGCTCCTTGCCCTTGAGCTCGATGGAGGCGCGGCCCGCCATGTCGGAGACCAGCATCCGGATGCGGTTGCCGACCAGCTCGGGGTCGATGTGCTGGTACAGGTCCGGGTCGACCTTGATGGCGGAGGCGTGCAGGCCCGCCTTGTGGGCGAAGGCCGAGACACCGACGTAGGGCTGGTGCGTGGAGGGAGTGAGGTTCACGACCTCGGCGATGGCGTGGGAGATGCGGGTCATCTCGCGCAGCGCGCCCTCGGGCAGCACCTTCTTGCCGTACTTCAGCTCCAGGGCGGCGGCGACCGGGAAGAGGTTCGAGTTGCCGACGCGCTCGCCGTAGCCGTTGGCCGTGCACTGCACGTGGGTGGCGCCGGCGTCGACGGCGGCGAGGGTGTTGGCGACGGCGCAGCCGGTGTCGTCCTGGGCGTGGATGCCGAGCCGGGCGCCGGTGTCGTCCAGGACGGTGTGCGTGATCGCCTGGACCTGGGCGGGGAGCATCCCGCCGTTGGTGTCGCAGAGCACGACGACCGAGGCGCCGGCCTCGTGCGCGGCGCGGACGACGGCCTTGGCGTACGCGGGGTTGGCGCGGTAGCCGTCGAAGAAGTGCTCGCAGTCGACGAAGACGCGGCGGCCCTGGGCGACCAGGTACGAGACCGTGTCGCGGACCATCTCCAGGTTCTCGTCGAGGGTGGTGCGCAGCGCCAGCTCGACGTGCCGGTCGTGGGACTTGGCGACCAGCGTGATCACCGGGGCGCCCGAGTCGAGCAGCGCCTTGACCTGGGGGTCCTCACTGGCCTTCGCGCCGGCCCTGCGGGTGGCGCCGAAGGCGACCAGTTGGGCGTGCTGGAACTCGATCTCGTCCTGCGCGCGGGCGAAGAACTCGGTGTCGCGGGGGTTGGCACCGGGCCAGCCGCCCTCGATGAATCCCACGCCGAAGTCGTCCAGGTGCCGGGCGATGGTCAGCTTGTCCGCGACGGTGAGGTTGATGCCCTCGCGCTGCGCGCCGTCGCGCAGCGTGGTGTCGAAGACGTGAAAGGAATCGTCGAGTTCGCCGGTGGTACTGCCGGTGCGTTCGCTCGGGCTGCTGCTCATGCTGATCTGGCTCCTGTTGGGAATCTCGGTCGTCGTACCGGAATGACCGGCTCCACCGTCCATCTATGATCCCCCGCGCTCTTCCCCCGGCTTCGGGTGGGCCGAGAAACAGAAAAACCCCTCGCGGGTGCGAGAGGTCTGCGCGCGGGTCGAGGACGACGGTGTCCGCCCGTACCGGGTCGTACGAGGCGGTCACTGCGGACCGGCGCGCCTGCTGCCAATAATCATGGCGAACGAGAGCACGGCGGCAGTCTGCCACAGCCCGGGCCGGTCCCGGACTGTGGTCTCACGATGCGGTCAGGCGGGCTGTTCCTGTGCGGCCTCGGCCCGCTGGACCCGGCTCAGGTCGATGTCGCGGGTCTCGCGCATCGTCAGGTAGACGATCAGGGAGACGGCCGCGCAGCCGGCGACGTACCAGTAGAAGCCCGATTCGATGCCGCCGTCCTTGAACCACAGGGCGACGTACTCGGCGGTGCCGCCGAACAGGGCGTTGGCGAGGGCGTACGGCAGGGCGACGCCGAGGGCGCGGATGCCGGTCGGGAACAGTTCGGCCTTCACGCAGGCGTTGATGGAGGTGTAGCCGGTGACGACGACCAGCGCGAGCAGGGCGAGGCCGAGGGCCGGCCAGAAGGATCCGGCGTGCTGGAGCAGCGTCATGATCGGGACCGTCAGGAAGGTGGAGCCGACGGCGAAGGTGATCAGGAGGGGGCGGCGTCCGATGCGGTCGGAGAGCGCGCCCGCGAGCGGCTGGATGCAGGCGAAGACGACGAGCGCGCAGAAGGAGACGAGGGTGGCGGTCTCCTTGCTCAGTCCGGCCGAATTGGACAGGTACTTGGTGAGGTAGGTGGTGTACGTGTAGTACGCCACGGTGCCGCCCATGGTGAGCGCGATGACGAGGAACGCCTCGCGCTTGTGCGCCCACAGGGCCTTGATCGTGCCCTTGTCGTCGCCGCCGACCGTGGCGTCGTCGTCGGCCGACTCCGCGTAGACCTCGGTCTCCAGCATGTTGCGCCGCAGGTAGAAGATGATCGCCGCGCCGAGGGCGCCGACGATGAACGGGATGCGCCAGCCCCAGCCGTGCAGCGCGTCGTCGGTCATGGTGCGCTGGAGGATGATCAGCAGGCCGAGGCCGACGATCTGGCCGGCCGTCATCGACACGTACTGGAAGCTGGAGGCGAAGCCGCGCTTCTTGGGGTCGGAGGCTTCGGTGAGGTAGGTGGCGCTGGCCGCGTACTCGCCGCCGACCGAGAGTCCCTGGAGCAGGCGCGCGACGAGCAGGACGACGGCGCCGCCGTATCCGGCGACGGCGTAGGTCGGCGCGATCGCGATGAGCACGGCCGACGCGGACATGAGGGTGACCGTGAGGGTCAGCGCCGTCTTACGGCCCTTGCGGTCGCCGACCCGGCCGAGCAGCCAGCCGCCGACCGGGCGCATGAAGAAGCCGACGGCGAAGATGCCGGCCGTGTTCATCAGCTGGGCGGTCGGGTTGCCGTCGGGGAAGAAGGCTCCCGCGAAGTAGGTGGCGAAGCTCGCGTACACGAACCAGTCGAACCACTCGACCATGTTCCCGGCCGATCCGACCAGGATCTTCTTCCATTGCTCTCGTCCCATGGGGGGCCACGATGGGGGGACGCCGGGCCGCGTGACAAGGGTGCATCGCGCAACGATCGCGCCTACTTGCGTTCATTGAGTTCACGGCCCGCCGCACCCCTTCGGCATCACGCGGGGCGGGCGAGTTCCGCGAACGTGGCCAGCCAGTGATCCGTGGTGAAGTCGCCGCTGTCGACGGCCGGAAGGCCCGCCGCGAGATGGGCGTCGGCGGCCTCGGCGAGGCGGGTCCGCACCGGGCCCTCGGGCAGCGCGCCCGCGATGCGGCGCAACGCGGCCGCGCGGGAGAGGGCGAGGCCGAGGAGGTGCCCGATCCACGGGTCGGCGTGATCGGAGACCACCGGTACGTCGAGCAGGGCGCAGGGCGCGCCCGTGCGCAGCGCCGGCAGGAACCGGTCGAGCCACTCCGCGAACTCCGCCGCGCCCAGGACCCGGCGCATCGCGTCGGCCTCGCTCAGCGCGGGCGACAGGAAGTCCTGGCCGGAGGGCTCCCAATGGGCGGGCGCGTCGTGGTCCTCGGCGAACCAGTCGCGCAGGCGGGTGCGGACGCCGTCGAGGGTGGCGTCGCCGAGACCGGCCGCCGCGCCGGTGTCCAGGATGAGGCCGAGGGCGAAGGCGCTGTTGGTGTGGATGCCGTGGCGTACGGGATACGTGGCCTTCGGCAGCCACTGGGTGAGCAGCCGCTCGACCGCGTCCACGGCGGTGCCGAACGCGGGGCCCCACCGGGTGTCCCGGGTCTCGGCGGCGAGCGCGATGAGCCAGGCCCAGCCGTAGGGGCGCTCGAAGCCGGGCCGGTCCAGGAGGTAGGCGGCTTCCGTGGCGAGGTGGGCCGGTGTCAGGTGGCGGTCCAGTACGTCGGCGTACTGCGCCGCGACGGCGGTCGGCAGCTTCGGCAGGGTGCGGACGAGGAGCCAGTGCATGTGCACCGAGGAGTGCCAGTCGTAGGCGCCGTAGAACGCCGGGTGCAGGGCGCTGGGGCGGGTGTTCTCGGTGGCGGCGGTCACCAGGTGGGCGGGGAAGTTGGGGAACTCCCGGGTGACGTTGGCTGCTGCCAGCCGAGCGGTTTCCTCCGGGGTGAGCATGGGGTGGCCTCTCGGGGTTGGTGGGGTGGGGGTCTGGGGGCTGCGTCTGCCGGGTGCGCGTCTCGTCGTGGCTGGTCGCGCAGTTCCCCGCGCCCCCGGGAGGCGCACTTCGTGCGCCATCTCGGGGGGGCGCCGATGAAATGGCGCACGTAGTGCGCATTTCAGGGGCGCGGGGAACTGCGCGACCAGCCCCCACCGGGGCGCACCCGGCGAACAACAGCTAGTGGGTCGCGCCCTCGGTGATGCGCAGGTCCGTCGTGGTTGCGGCGGCGGCCACGAGCAGGGCGCCGATTCCGGCCGCCACCACGTCCACCGGAAGCGCGGCAGCGCCCCCGTCCGGGACCTGGGCCGGGGCCCAGGGCACATGGACGAAACCGCCCCGGACGCCGGGAAGTTCGGTGGCCAGCAGATGACCCAGGCCATACGCGACGTGGTTGCAGACGAACGTGCCGGCCGTGTTGGAGAGCGCCGTCGGAACCCCGGCCGAGCGCATCGCCGCCACGCACGCCTTCACCGGAAGGGAGGAGAAATACGCGGCGGGACCGCCCGGCACGACGGGTTCGTCGATCGGCTGGGCACCCGCGTTGTCGGGAATGCGCGCGTCGTCGACATTGATCGCCACGCGTTCGACGGTGACGCCGGGACGGCCACCCGCCTGGCCGAGGCAGACCACGAGCTCGGGCCGCACCCGGTCGACGGCGGCGCGCAGCACGGTCAGGGACTCACCGAAGACGCAGGGGAGCTGGACCGCTGTGACGGCGAGACCCTCCGGCGGCGCGGCGGCGACGAGCTCCGCCGCCTGCCACGACGGGTTCACGGCCTCCCCGCCGAACGGTTCGAATCCGGTGAGCAGGACCCGGGTCATCGACATTCCTCCTGAACGACTGGCACGGCCGGCACGGCTGACACGGCCGGCACGACTAGACGGCGAAGATCGCCATGATCACGATGTTGCAGACGAGCAGGGCGATACCCGTCGGCAGCTGCGCCTTGATCGGCCCGTACTGATCCTTCAGCTCGAGCAACGATGCCGGAACGATGTTGAAGTTGGCCGCCATCGGCGTGCACAGGGTGCCGGCGAACCCGGCGAGCATCCCGATCGCGAGCACCCCCGCCTCATTGCCGTGCATCTGCTGGATCAGCACCGGCCAGCCGATCGCCGCGGTCATCACGGGGAACGCGGCGAACGCGTTGCCCATGATCACGGTGAACAGGAACATCCCGACGCAGTACGCGACGACGGCGAAGTACTTGGAGTTGTCCGGCAGGACGTCGTTCACGATCTTGCCGACCTGCGTGCCGACCCCGGCGACCGCGAAGATCGAGCCGAGCACCGACAGGAGCTGCGGCAGCAGCAGGGCCGAGCCCATCGCCTCCAGCATCGAGCGGCCGGAGTGGATCGGGACCGAGACCTTGCGCTCGCCCGTCACCAGCATGCCGACGACCAGCGCCACGATGCAGCCGAGCCCGAGCCCGATCAGCGTGGCCTTGCCCGTCTCGAAGAGGCCCGACTCGTCGAGGAAGGACGCGCAGACGATGGCGACGATCGGGATGGTGACGGCGGGGATGAAGAGCTTGTTCCCGAGCCGGGCCGCCGATGCCTCGCGCTGCTCCTGCGTCGTCGTGACCGGCACGCCCTTGCCGATGAAGTTGAACCCGGCGAGCACGATCAGTACGAGGACGGCCACCCCGAGCGGTTCGGCGGGCAGGGTCCAGCTCGCACCGCCGTCGACGACACCGGTGCCGTAGGGGAAGGTCAGTCCGAGCAGTCCCCAGAACGCCGCGGACGTCCAGCGCTTGGGGTTGCTGACGTCCCGCGCCATCTGGACGGCCATGATCAGGAAGACGAGACCGATGAGCCAGTAGAGCCATTCGACCTTGATCACTTGGCGGACTCCTCACGGGACTGTCCCGGCTTCTGCGGCGGCAGCGGGAGGTCGTTCTCGGCGGCGGCCAGCGCCATCTCGCGCTCCAGCTGCTTGTCGAGCAGCAGCAGCCGGGCGCCGTGGATGACGAAGGCGCAGACGGCCAACGGGATCGCCCACAGGGCGAGTTGAGTCGGTTCGAGCTCCTGGTGGTAGGTGGAGTTCACGAAGCCGGTGATGAGCAGGATCGAGCCGATCGCGATGAAGCAGTCCTCGCCGAAGAAGACGCCGACGGTGTCGGCGGAGGCCGAGTACGAGCGGACCTTCTCGCGCATCCTGTCGGGGAGCTTGCGCCCCCCGATGGTGCGTTCGGCGGCGGCCTCGGCCATCGGCGCGACGAGCGGACGCACGGTCTGCGCCGGGCCGCCCAGGTTGTTGAGCCCGAACGCGGCCGTGACCTGGCGGACCAGCAGGTAGACGGTGAGGAAGCGGCCGGCGCTGAGCTTGCCGAGCTTCCCGATCAGGGTGCGGGCCTGCTCGCGCAGGCCGTAGCGCTCCAGGAGGCCGATCACCGGGAGCACGATGGCGAAGACGGTGACCGACCGGCTGTCGGCGAAGGCGTGGCCGAACGCGGCGAGAATCTCCTGCGGGTTCATCTTGCCGAGGAGTCCGGTGGCGATACCGGCGACGCCGACCACCAGGACGGGATTGCGGCGCGTGACGAATCCGAGGATCACCACGAGCACGCCGAGAAGCACGATCATGCGGCCGCCTTCTTCAGGACGAGGGCACGGGGAGGGCATGGAAACGGATGCTCCGCTTCCATGGGGGATGCACGGACCCTAGGTGATCGTTGAACGATCGAACAAGAGGTTGTGGCGCATCACCCATCAAATCCACCCCTTGTCGGATTGTTGAACGATCGCTTACGTTGAGCAGGTGATCCAGGACGAAATCCCAGGCGTGATCGACCTCAACGCGGACCTCGGCGAAGGCTTCGGCCGCTGGACGCTCACCGACGACGAGGCCCTGCTCTCCGTCGTCACCAGCGCCAACGTCGCCTGCGGCTTCCACGCCGGCGACCCCAGCGTGATGCGCCGGGTCTGCGCGCTCGCGGCCGAGCGCGGGGTGCGGATCGGCGCGCAGGTGTCGTACCGCGACCTCGCCGGGTTCGGGCGCCGCGCCATGGACGTACCGGCGGACGAGCTGGCGGCCGAAGTGGCGTACCAGATCGGCGCGTTGCGGGTCTTCGCGGAGGCGGCCGGGTCCACGGTCGCGTACGTGAAGCCGCACGGCGCGCTCTACAACCGGACCGTGCGCGACGACGGGCAGGCCCGCGCGGTCGTCGACGGCGTGCGGCTGGCCGGCGGCGGGCTGCCCGTCCTCGGTCTGCCCGGGTCGCGTCTCCTCGCCGCCGCCGAGGAGGCGGGGCTCACCCCGGTCCGCGAGGCCTTCGCCGACCGCGCCTACACCCCCGGGGCCACCCTCGTCCCGCGCCGCGAGCCCGGCGCCGTGGTCGAGGACGCGGACGCCGTGGTGCGCCGCGCGGTCGGGTTCGCCGTGGACGGCGGGGTCGAGGCGGTGGACGGCAGCCGGGTCGCGGTCGCCGCCCGTTCGCTGTGCGTGCACGGCGACACCCCGGGAGCGGCCCGGACCGCGGCGCGGGTGCGGGCGGCCCTGGAGGACGCCGGGGTCACGGTGGGTGCGTTCGCGTGAGCGGCGATCTGGTGGTGCGGCCCGTCGGGCGGCAGGCCCTGCTCGTCGAGCTGCCGGACGCCGATCGCACCGGCGCCCTGCACGCGGAGCTGCTGCGCCGCCGTGCGGGCGGCACGCTGCCCCCGGTCGGCGAGATCGTGCCGGGTGCGCGGACGATCCTCCTCGACGGGGTGCCGGACCCCGGGACGCTGGCGCGCAGGCTGCGCGACTGGGACGTGCCGTCCACTCCCCCGGCGGACGGCGACGTCGTCACGGTCCCCGTGGTCTACGACGGCCCCGACCTGGCCGACGTGGCCGCGCTGTGGGGTGTCGCCGAGGACGAGGTGGCGGCGCTGCACTCCTCGTACACGTACCGCGTCGCATTCTGCGGTTTCGCTCCGGGCTTCGGCTATCTCACCGGGCTGCCCGAGGAGCTGCACGTGCCGCGCCGCGCGACTCCGCGTACGCGGGTCCCGGCCGGATCGGTGGCCCTCGCCGGGCCGTACTCGGCCGTGTATCCGAGGGCGACTCCGGGGGGCTGGCAGATCATCGGGACGATGCCGGACCCGTCGGTCCTGTGGGATCCGTCGCGGGAGCGGGCTGCACTGCTGTCGCCCGGGACGCGGGTCCGCTATGCACCCCTGCCACGGGGCTCCGCCCCGGACCCCGCTCCTCAATCGCCGGAGGGGCTTGTCATGCCTGGGGCGCGGGGAACTGCGCGAGCAACCACGACGCACTCGCGGTCGGCCGCCGACAGAAGCAGCGACGGCGAGGGACGATGACCACCAAGCTGACAGTGACCCGCCCCGGCGCCCTCACCACGATTCAGGACGCCGGCCGCCGAGGCCACGCCCACCTGGGAGTCCCCCGCAGCGGCGCCCTGGACGCCCCCGCGATGGAGCTGGCCAACAGGCTGGCCGGGAACCCGGAGGGCACCGCCGTCCTGGAGACGACCCTGACCGGCTGCGCCCTGCGCCCGGACCGCCCGGTGACGATCGTCGTCGGCGGCGCCCCCTGCCCGGTCACCCTCGACGGCCGCCCCGCGCCGTGGGGCGCCCCGGTGCGGGTGCCCGCCGGGGCCGTCCTCGACGCGGGCCCGGCCACCGGCGGCCTGCGCTCCTATCTCGCCGTGTCCGGCGGCATCGCCGTCGACCCGGTGCTCGGCAGCCGCGCCACCGATCTCCTGTCGGGTCTGGGCCCGGCCCCGCTCGCCGAGGGCACGGTGCTCCCGGTGGGCCGGGCGCACCCGGTCCCGGTGCTGCCCGCCGCGGCGCCCTGGCCCGCCCCGCCCGCCGAACTGGTCCTGCCGGTGCGGCTCGGCCCGCGCGCGGACTGGTTCACGCCGGACGGCCTGCGCACGTTCCTGACGGCCGCGTTCACCGTGTCGGCGCAGAGCAACCGCATCGGCCTGCGCACCGAGGGCCCGTCCCTGGAGCGGGTGTCGGAGGGCGAACTGCCCAGCGAGGGCATGGTGCTGGGCGCGGTGCAGGTGCCGCCGGACGGCCGCCCGGTGGTGTTCCTGCACGACCATCCGACGACCGGCGGCTACCCGGTGATCGCCGTGGTGGCGCCGGAGGCCCTGGCCGCGGCGGCGCAGGCGGTGCCGGGGATCCCGGTCCGGTTCACGCCGAGCCGCTGATTCCTCCCGGGCCGCCGACCGCGAGTCCGTCGTCCAGGAACTCCCGTACGTGGGCGAGGACTTCGGCGCGGTCGGCGCCGCGCAGGCCGATCACGACCTGGATCGAGAACCCGTCGAGCAGCGCCCGCAGCCGGGCCGCGAACCGGTCCGGGTCCACGGCCCGGAACTCGCCCCGGGAGATCCCCTCGGCGAGCAGCGCCACCAGGTCGCGGTGCCAGGCGCCCTCGATGGCGGCCTGCCGGGTGCGGGCGTCGTCGTCGAAGTTCTGCGAGCGGTTGAACACCTCCAGCCACAGCGACCAGTGCGGGTCGCGGTGCGCGCCGGGCACGTACAGATCGACGTAACCGTCGACGCGCTCCCGGGCGCTGCCGTCACCGACCAGCAGTTCCCGCCGCTCCGCGCCGAGCCGTCCCTCGCTCCACTCCAGGGTGCGCAGCAACAGCTCGTCCTTGGACCCGAAGTGGTACGCGAGGTGCCCGCTGCTCATGCCGACCTCGCGGCCGAGCGCGGCCATGGTCAGCTTCTCCAGGCCGTGCTCGGCGATCATCACCATGGTCGCGGCGAGGACGTCCTCGCGGGGCGGGGCGGGCGTGTGACGGCGGGTCACGTCGCGGGCTGCTGCTGGGTGATGCAGTGGATGCCGCCCCCGGCCGCGAAGATGGTCCGGGCGTCGACGAGGGTGACCGTGCGGGACGGGAACAGCTCGCGGAAGATCGCCGCGGCCTTCTCGTCGTTCGGGTCGTCGAAGCCGCACAGGACCACGCCGTCGTTGCAGAGGTAGTGGTTGATGTACGAGTAGTCGACCCAGCCCTCGTCGTCGGTGAGGACGGTGGGGGCCGGGACCTCGACGATCTCCAGCGGGCGGCCCTGCGCGTCCGTCTGCCCGGACAGGACGCCGATGATCTCGCGGCTGACCTCGAAGTCGGGGTGGGCGGGGTCCTGCTGGGAGTGGACGAGGACGACGCCGGGGGCGGCGAAGGCGGCGACGATGTCGACGTGGCCGCGCGTGCCGAACTGGCCGTAGTCGCCGGTGAGTCCGCGCGGCAGCCAGATCGCCTTCGTCGTGCCGAGCCGGGCGTGGATCTCGGCCTCGACGCGCTCCTTGGTCCAGCCGTTGTTGCGGTCCGGGTCGAGCTGGACGGTCTCGGTGAGGAGCACGGTGCCCTCGCCGTCGACGTGGATGCCGCCGCCCTCGTTGACGAGGACCGAGGAGTGGGCGGGGACGCCGGTGAGGTCGGCGACGTGGCGGGCGATCTTCGCGTCGTGCTCCCAGCGGGCCCAGTCCTGGGCGCCCCAGCCGTTGAACGTCCAGTCCACGGAGGCCAGTTCACCGGTGTCGGCGTGCTTGACGAACGTGGGGCCGATGTCCCGCATCCACGCGTCGTCGAGGTCCCGCTCGACCAACTCCACGGCCGGGTCGAGGAGTTCGCGGGCGGAGCCGTGCTGTCCCGGGCCGACGACCATCGTCACCGGCTCGTACGCGCGCACGGCGTTGGCGACGGCCGCCCAGGCGGTACGGGCCTCGGCCAGCTCGGTGTCGTCGGTGAAGGTCGGGTTGGGGCTCGGCCACGCCATCCAGGTGCGCTCGTGCGGGGCCCACTCGGGCGGCATGAAGTACGTCATCGCGGGACCTCAGAGGAAGTAGAGACGGTTGAGGGAGACGGAGTCGGCCGGTTCGGAGCGCAGCGGTTCCCCGTCGAGGGTGACCAGGCCGGTGCGCTGGTCCACGTCGACGGCGCCGGTGCGGGAGTTGAACCGCAGGTCGGCCGGGCCGATGCCGCGGGTGCCGCGGACGGCGACCCGGCGCCTGCGGGTGGGCATCGTGTCGTGCCCGTCGTCGACGGCGGCCTGCGCCACGAAGGCGACGGACAGTTCGGCGGCGGTGGCGCCGTGCGCGCCGAACTGCGGTCCCAGGACGAGGGGTTCGCAGGTGTCGGTGGCCGCGTTCGGATCACCGACGACGCCGTACGCGGGGAAGCCGGACTTCAGCACGAGCTGCGGCTTCGCGCCGAAGAACTCCGGGCGCCACAGCACGATGTCGGCCATCTTGCCGGGCTCGATGGAGCCGATCTCGTGCGAGAGGCCGTGGGCGACGGCGGGGTTGATGGTCAGCTTCGCCATGTAGCGCAGGACGCGGTCGTTGTCGTGGCCGACGCCGGGGTCGCCCAGCTCGCCCTTCATCTTCCCGGCCATCGCGAAGGTGCGGCGGACGGTCTCGCCCGCCCGGCCCATGCCCTGCGCGTCGGACGAGGTGATGCCGATGGCGCCCAGGTCGTGCAGCACGTCCTCGGCGCCCATCGTCCCGGCGCGGATCCGGTCGCGGGCCATGGCCGCGTCGCCGGGCAGGTCGGGCTTGAGGTCGTGGACGGAGACGATCATGCCGTAGTGCTCGGCGACGGCGTCCCGGCCGAAGGGGAGGGTGGGGTTGGTGGAGGACCCGATGACGTTCGGTACGCCCGCCATCTTCAGCACGTTCGGCACGTGCCCGCCGCCGCAGCCCTCGATGTGGAAGGCGTGGATGGTCCGGCCGTCGAGCACCTTGAGGGTGTCCTCGACCGACAGGCATTCGTTCAGCCCGTCGCTGTGCAGGGCGACTTGGACGTCGTGGTCCTCGGCGACGCGCAGCGCGGTGTCCAGGGCGCGGGTGTGCGCGCCCATGTCCTCGTGCACCTTGAACCCGCAGGCGCCGCCCTCGGCGAGCGCCTCGACCAGCGGGGCGTCGTGCGAGGACGAACCGCGGCCCAGGAAGCCGATGTTGACGGGCCAGGCGTCGAAGGCGGAGAAGGCGTGCTTGAGCGCCCACGGCGAGTTGACGCCGACGCCCCAGACCGGGCCGAACTCCTGCCCGATGATCGTGGTCACGCCGGAGGCGAGGGAGGCCTCCATGATGCGCGGGGAGAGCAGGTGGACGTGGGTGTCGACGGCGCCGGCGGTGGCGATGAGCCCCTCCCCCGACACGATCGACGTGCCCGTGCCGACGACGACGTCGACGCCGTCGAGGGTGTCCGGGTTGCCGGCCCGTCCGATGGCGTGGATCCGCCCCTCGCGGATGCCGATGGAGACCTTCCTGATCCCGAGCGCGGCGTCGATCACGACGACGTTCGAGATGACCACGTCGCAGGTCTCGCGGACCGCGGCGGCCTTCAGGTGCAGTCCGTCGCGGGCGGTCTTGCCGAATCCGGCCAGGAACTCGTCGCCGTACGCCTGCGCGTCCGACTCGACCTTGATCGTCAGCCCGGAGTCGCCGAGCCGGATCCGGTCACCGGCGCGCGGGCCGTGCGTGGCCGCGTACTCGTACGGGGTCAGGCGGCGGGCTTCGGCGGGGTGGCCTCCGGGGCGGCTCATCGGCCCGCCTCCTCTGCGTCGGGGCTGTCGACTCCGAGATAGCCGCAGGCGGCGGCGCGGCGCAGCGCCTCCTCGCGGGCGCCGGGCGCGTCGAGCGGCCCGTCCACGAGACCCGCGAAACCGATGGCGACGCGCGCGCCGCCGATCGGTACGAGGGGGACGTCGGCGGACTCGCCGGGCCCGAACCGCACGGACGAGCCGGCGGGCACCGCGAGCCGCATGCCGTAGGCCCGCTCCCGACGGAAGTCCAGGCGCGGGTTCGCCTCGAAGAAGTGGAAGTGGGAGGTCACCGAGACGGGGACGGACGCCGTGTTGGTGACGGACAGCGTCAGCTCCGGCTCCGGGTCGGCGTGGTCGGGGCCGGGCAGCAGGGCGCCCGGGGCGTCGTCGCCGAGCCCGTCCCCCGCGATCGGGGCGCTCACGATCGCGAGCCGCGAACCGTCCTCGAAGACGGCCTCGACGTGCACCTCGGTGACGACGTCGGCGACGCCCGGCAGCACGTCGTCGGGCCCGAGCACGGACCGCGCCGCCTCGATCGCCTCGGCGAGACGCTTCCCGTCGCGGGCCGCCTCGCAGACGGTGTCCGCGATCAGCGCGGTCGCCTCGGGCACATTGAGCCGCAGCCCGCGGGCCCTGCGGGAGCGGGCCAGCTCCGCGGCGCCGAACAGCAGCAGCCGGTCGCGCTCGGTCGGGGTGAGTCGCACGCCGTCCTACCTCCTCAAGGTTTGAATGCCACTCTAAATGCTGTCCCGGCCGAGGGGAACCCATGCCGGAAGAGCTGGGCATATAGCCCATTGAGCGACGGTCTAAACAGCGGGGTCTCCAGCCGGTGCGACTACCGTGGGCCCGTGACCAGCACTCCGCGCAGCCGCCGCGAGCGGCCCGCCAAGCCCGCCCTGAGCCGGAGCGGCATCGTCACCGCCGCCGTGCGCGTCCTGCGCGCCGAAGGGCTCGGCAAGGTGACGATGCGGCGCCTCGCCGCCGAGCTCGACACCGGGCCCGCCTCGCTGTACGTCTACGTCCGCAACACCGACGAGCTGCACGCCGCCGTGCTCGACGCGCTCCTCGCCGAGGTGGACCTCGGGCCCGCCCGGGACACCGCGGGCGACTGGCGCGAGCGGCTGACCCGGCTGCTCGCCTCGTACCGCGACATGCTGTTCCGCTATCCGTCGCTGGCCCGCTCCGCGCTGACCGTGCACCCCTCGGGCGAGCACTACCTGGATCTGGTGGAGTCGGTGCTCGTACTGCTGCGCGAGGGCGGCATTCCGGACGCCCGCGCGGCCTGGGGCGTGGACCTGCTGCTTCAGTACGCGACCGCGACGGCCGCGGAGCACGCGGGCGACGACGGCACGGAGTCGATGGACGCCACGTTCACCGCGATCAACGAGGCGTCGCCCGCCCGGCACCCGGAGATCGTCCGGCTCGCCGACGTACTGGTCGCGGGCGCCCCGGGACGCCTCGACTGGGGCCTCGCCACACTGATCGCGGGCATCGAAGCGGCCCCCGAACCACCCCTCTGACCAGCGCGGACCCGAGTCCCGGGATCCGCACACCCCTCGACGAACTTGTTCGTTACGAACATGTTCGTTACCGTGGAGGGGAGAGACCGGACACCGCCGCACCGCATCCAGGGAGGCCACCATGAACACCACGACCCCCACCCCGCACACGCCCCACCTCCCTGTCGCCGTCGTCGGCGCGGGACTCGGCGGCCTCGTGCTCGCCCGCGTCCTGCACGTGAACGGCATCGCCTGCACCGTCCTCGACCGGGACGCCTCGGCCGACGCCCGCACCCAGGGCGGCATGCTCGACCTGCACGAGGAGACCGCGCAGGCGGCGCTGCGCGCGGCCGGCCTCCACGACGCGTTCCGCGCGATCGTCCTGCCCGGCGGCGAGGAGACCCGCGTCATCGCCCCCGACGGCACCCTGGTCCGCCACGAGCCGGACACCGGCGACGGCGGCCGTCCCGAGGTCAACCGCGCCGAGCTGCGCCGCCTCCTGCTGGACTCGCTGCCCGACGGCACCGTCCGGTGGGGCGCGAAGGTCACCGGCGCCGAGCCCGACGAGGCCGTACCGGGCCGCCACCTGGTCACCCTCGCCGACGGCCGCCGCTTCACGACGGACCTGCTGATCGGCGCCGACGGCGCCTGGTCCCGGATCCGCCCGCTGCTGACCGACGCCCGGCCCGCGTACACCGGCATCTCCTTCGTCGAGGCCGACGTGCTGCCGGGCAACGCGCGGCACGCGGAGATCGCCGCGTTCAACGGCGGCGGCAGCGCCTTCGCCCTCGGCGACGGGCGCGCCCTGCTCACGCACCGCGAGAGCGACGACCGGGTGCACACCTACGTCGCCGTGAAGGCGCCCGAGGACTGGCTCGGCTCGATCGACTTCACGGACACCGAGGCCGCGCGCAACGCCGTGCTCGCGGAGTTCGAGGGCTGGGACGCCCGGCTGCGCGCGCTGGTCGGGGCCGCCGACGGCTCGTTGGTGCCGCGCCCGATCCACGCGCTCCCGGCCGGGCTCACCTGGGAGCGGGTGCCCGGCGTCACGCTGCTCGGCGACGCGGCCCACCTGATGTCGCCGTTCGCCGGCGAGGGCGCGAACCTCGCCATGTTCGACGGCGCCGAGCTGGCCCGCGCGATCGTCGAGCACGGGGGCGACCCGGAGGCCGCGCTGACCGCGTACGAGAAGGAGCTCTTCCCGCGCAGCGCCGAGCCGGCGGCCGAGTCGGCGGCCAACCTCACGCTGATGTTCGGCCCGGACGCGCAGCAGCGGCTGCTCGACCTGTTCGCGGGGTTCGGGCCCGAGCAGGGCTGAGAACGGCGAAGGGCCCCCGTACCGCGTGCGCGGTGCGGGGGCCCTTCGCCGTCGGGTGCTCAGCCGAGCCGGTGCATCCAGCCGTGCTCGTCCTGCGTCTTGCCGCGCTGGATGTCCAGCAGCGCGTTGCGCAGCTTCATCGTGACCTCGCCGGCCTCGCCGCCGGACTGCTGCCACTCGGCGCCCGCGCGCTTGACGGTGCCGACGGGCGTGATGACGGCCGCGGTGCCGCAGGCGAAGACCTCGGTCAGCTCGCCGGACGCGGCGTCGGCCTGCCACTGCTCGATGGAGACGCGGTCCTCCTGCGACGAGTAGCCGAGGTCGCGGGCGACCTGGAGGAGGGAGTCGCGCGTGACGCCCGCGAGGAGGGAGCCGGTGAGGGTCGGCGTGACGATCCGGTCCCCGTACACGAAGTACAGGTTCATGCCGCCCAGCTCCTCGACCCACTTGTGCTCGACGGCGTCGAGGTACGCGACCTGGTCGCAGCCCTTGGCCGCGGCCTCGGCCTGCGCGAGCAGGGACGCGGCGTAGTTGCCGCCGGTCTTGGCGTCGCCGACGCCGCCGGGAACGGCGCGCACGCGGTCCTCGGAGAGCCAGATGGAGACGGGCTTCACGCCGCCGGAGAAGTACGCGCCGGCGGGCGAGGCGATGACGATGAAGAGGTACTCGGACGCCGGCTTCACGCCGAGACCGACCTCGGTCGCGATCATGAACGGGCGCAGGTACAGGGACTCCTCGCCGCCGTGCGCCGGGACCCAGTCCTTGTCCTGCTGGACGAGCAGGTCACAGGCCTCGACGAAGGTCTCGACGGGCAGCTCGGGCATGCCCAGGCGCCAGGCCGAGTGCTGGAAGCGCTTGGCGTTCATGTCGGGGCGGAACGTGGCGACGGAGCCGTCGGGCTGGCGGTAGGCCTTGAGGCCCTCGAAGATCTCCTGCGCGTAGTGCAGGACGTTCGTCGCCGGGTCGAGGGAGAGCGGGCCGTACGGCACGAGCTGTCCGTCGTGCCAGCCGCGGCCCTCGGTCCACCGGATCGTCACCATGTGGTCGGTGAAGTGGCGGCCGAATCCGGGGCTCTCCAGGATCGCCTCGCGCTCCGCGGCGGACAGCGGGGTCGAAGAGGGCTTGAGCTCGATCGTGGGCGTCGTCATGGTTGCGTGTCCTTCACCGTTGGTTGTGACGGACCGCGCTCACGTCTGCACTCCTTGTACTAGGACGTCCGAGCTTTCGCGTGGATCGCGGCCCCGCGTTCGATTATCGCGCGCGTGGGGGTGTGCTCGAAACGTGCCTGCCGGACGAGTGCGGAAGGTGATGCGGCCCGGGGTCGATGGTGGCACCTCGGGGCCGCACAGGAGAAGCCGCCGGGTGCTGGTGGGCTACCCGGCGGCTTCTCTTGACGGAATGCGCGCCGGGTCAGCCGGCTACTACTCGGGCGACGAGCGCGTCACCGATCTCGTCGGTCGAGCGCACGGAATCGCCGCGCTCGCCGAGGTCGGCGGAGACCGCGGTCTCGATGCGCTCGGCCTGCGACTCGAAGCCGAGGTGACGCAGGAGGAGGGCGACCGAGAGGACCGTGGCGGTCGGGTCGGCCTTGCCCTGGCCGGCGATGTCCGGGGCCGAGCCGTGGACGGGCTCGAACATCGACGGGAACTCGCGGCCCGGGTTGATGTTCCCGGACGCCGCGACGCCGATGCCGCCGGAGACGGCCGCGGCGAGGTCGGTGATGATGTCGCCGAAGAGGTTGTCGGTGACGATCACGTCGAACCGGGCCGGGTCGGTGACCAGGTAGATGGTCGCGGCGTCGACGTGGATGTAATCGGTGGTGACCTCGGGGAACTCCGCCGCCACCTTGTTGAAGATGTTCGTCCACAGGTGACCGGCGAAGGTCAGCACGTTGTTCTTGTGGACCAGCGTGAGCTTCTTGCGCGGGCGGGCCTGGGCGCGGGCGAACGCGTCCCGCACCACACGCTCCACACCGAACGCGGTGTTGACGGAGACCTCGGTGGCGACCTCGTGCTCGGTGCCCTTGCGGATCACCCCGCCGTTGCCGGTGTAGGGGCCCTCGGTGCCCTCGCGGACCACGACGAAGTCGATCTCGGGCTGTCCGGCGAGCGGGGTGGAGACGCCGGGCAGCAGCTTCGACGGACGCAGGTTCACGTGGTGGTCGAAGGCGAAGCGGAGCTTGAGCAGGAAGCCGCGCTCCAGGACACCGGACGGCACCGACGGGTCGCCGATGGCGCCGAGCAGGATGGCGTCGTGCTTCTTGAGGGAGTCGAGGTCGGCGTCGGTGAGGGTCTCACCGGTCGCGTGGTAGCGCTTGGCGCCGAAGTCGTACTCCTCGGTCTCCAGCTTCACATCCTGCGGAAGGACGGCGGAGAGGACCTTGAGACCCTGGGCCACGACCTCCTGGCCGATACCGTCACCGGGGATCACTGCGAGATTCAGGATGCGAGAGCTTGCCGACATGGCCGCCACGGTACTCGCTGTCCCATGGGATGACACTCGCTGTCCACGATCCGGACAGGCTCCCGTACGGTCGCCTGCTGTTCACCCCCTGGTGTGGCGGGAGTTGGGACCTGCTGGGAAGTTGACCCGCATGGAGACCCCCGACGTCGGCATCCCGCCGCGGCTCGCACGGCGGATGAGCATGCCGGAGCAGTACGAGTACCTGCGCGCGACGTTCGGCAGGCGACGGGCGCTGGTGACGGCGGGCGCGGTCGCGAGCGGGCTGCTCACCGGCTGCGCGGGCGACGGCCCCTCGGCCGGGACGACGAAGGCCACGCCCTCGGCGTCCGCGGCACCTGGCTCGGCGCTGCCGCCCTTCGGCCGCCACCTCGCCTTCGGTACGGACCCGCGCACCCGGATGCGGATCTCCTGGCAGGTGCCGGGCGCGGTCCGCTCGCCGTACGTGCGCATCGGCCTGCGCCCCGACGACCTGGGCCGGAAGATCGCGGCGGAGGTGCGCGACCTGCACACCCCCGGGGTGGACGGCGTCCGGCCGGCCCTCGACCAGTTCTACGTGCACGCGGCGCTGGACCGGCTGACCCCGGGCACGACGTACTACTACGGCGTCGGCCACGACGGCTTCGACCCGGCCGACACCGCGCACCGCGCGACGATCGCGCACTTCCGCACGGCCCCGGCGGCCGCGCCGGCATCCTTCACCTTCACCGCCTTCGGCGACCAGGGCGTCGGGGAGACGGCGGCGTCGAGCGACCATCTGATGCTCCAGCAGGATCCGGCCTTCCACCTGCACGCCGGTGACCTCTGCTACGCGGACGGCACCGGGCACGGCAAGAAGACGGACGGCTACGACCCGGGGTTCTGGGACCTGTTCCTGAAGCAGAACGAGCAGGTGGCCCGCACCGTCCCCTGGATGGTGACGACCGGCAACCACGACATGGAGGCCTGGTACTCCCCCGAGGGCTACGGCGGCCAACTGGCCCGCTGGTCCCTGCCGGACAGCGGCTTCGACGCGAAGTCGACGCCGGGCGCATACACGTTCAGCTACGGCAACGTCGGCGTCGTGGCGCTGGACGCGAACGACGTCAGTTACGAGATCACGGCCAACCTGGGCCACAGCGGCGGGCGTCAGACGGCGTGGCTGGAGCGCACGCTGAAGAAGCTGCGGGCCGCGGACGGCATCGACTTCGTCGTCGTGTTCTTCCACCACTGCGCGTACTCGACCTCGGCGCACGCCTCCGACGGCGGGGTGCGCAAGGAGTGGCTGCCCCTGTTCGACGACCACCGGGTGGACCTGGTGGTCAACGGGCACAACCACGTCTACGAGCGCACCGACGCGCTGCGCGGCGGGGCCGTCGGCCGGGCCGTTCCGATCGGCGGCACGGCCGACCCCGTGCGCGACGGCATCGTGTACGTCACCGCGGGCGGCGGCGGCCGTGATCTGTACGGCTTCCGGCCCGGCAGCAAGGAGACCTACGAGGGGCACGAGCAAGCGCACCGGCCCGTCGACAGCTTCGTCTGGGCGACGAAGTCGGGGCAGGCCAGGAACGAGACCGTGGACTGGTCACGGGTGCGCTATCGCGGATTCTCGCTGCTCAAGGTCGAGGCGGAATCCGGCGCGCACCCGCGCCTGAAAGTGTCGGCGCTGGCCCATGACGGCACGCGCATCGACCACTTCGAGGTGAAGCGGGGGGCCTGAGGGGGCCGGCCGGTCTCAGTGACCGGTCTCCCCGCCGTTGTCCCTGCGGTCGAAGGAGCGCTGGAGGGCGGCGGCGGCGCTCTTGGCCGCCCTGCGGTCGGCTTCGCTGGAGGGAGAGACGTGGCGGACTCGGCGGCGGGCGGGCGTCGCAGTGGCCATGGAGATCGACTCCTTGAGATCGCATCAGGTCGCGCGAAGAGCGCTGACCCACGGGGATTTCGAGGCGCCGGAAGGGGCGGGGAACCAGAGCTGCAGGGGTTGCCTGCCATGTGCTCGGCTCACGGCCGCCATTCGCCGGATCGGGCGAGTCGTTCGGCTCCTACAAAGCTAGGGCAGGTCTCTGCTTCTGTCTCCACAATTACTCGGACTTCCTACTATCTGAGACGGACCCCACATCCGCGCCACCCCGCCGAGGGCCCATGGCGCGGGGCACGGCCGGACTCCACGATGGACCCCAGAACCGGCCGGGCCGCGGTGGCCCGGCCGGACCCCTGGGGGAGGAGTCCCACCATGCGTGTGATCACTCAGCGGCGGCTCGGCGGACCCGACGTGCTGGAGCTGGTCGAGGTGGAACGGCCCGTGCCGGGCACGGGAGAGGTACTGGTCCGGGTGCACGCGGCCGGGGTGAACCCGGTGGACCGGCTGGCCCGCACCGGCGAGGCGCCGCTCTTCGGCGATCCGCCGTTCACCCTCGGCCGGGACCTGTCCGGGGTGGTGGAGGCGTGCGGCGGGGACGGGACCGGGTTCCGGCCCGGCGACGAGGTCTTCGGCATGATCCCCGGCGGGGCCTACGCCGAGTGCGTGGTCGTCCGCGCCGAACACCTCGCCCCGAAGCCGGCGACGGTCGACCACGTACACGCCGCCGCGGTCCCGGCCGCCGCGCTCACCGCCTGGCAGGCCCTGGTCGACACCGGTCACATGGCGCCGGGGCGCCGGGTGCTGGTCCATGCGGCGGCGGGCGGGGTCGGGCACATCGCGGTGCAGATCGCCAAGGCCGAGGGCGCGTACGTGATCGGGACCGCCCGCGCCGACAAGCACGGGTTCCTGCGGGATCTCGGGGTCGACGAGCCGCTCGACTACACCACGACGGACTTCGCCCGCACGGTGCGCGAGGTCGACGTGGCCCTCGATCTCGTCGGCGGCGCGTACGGGCCCCGCACCCTGGCGACCCTGCGGCCCGGCGGTCTGCTCGCCTCGGTGGTGCTGTCCGACCCCGGGGTGACCACGCGGGACGCGCAGGCGCGCGGGGTGACGTTCGTGCCGGTGTCGGTGCGGCCGTCGGGGGCGACGCTGGGGAAGGTGGCCGCGCTGATGGCCGCCGGCCGGGTCCGGTCGCACGTCTCGGCCCGGCTGCCGCTGGAGGGGGCGGGCAAGGCCCATGAACTCAGCGGGACGGGTCGTACCCAGGGCAAGATCGTGCTGATGCTCGCCGCAGGGGTCGGCTGACGGCCGGTGGCCTCTTCTCGCGCAGTTCCCCGCGCCCCTGAGGGCGAGCTTCGCTCGCTTCAGGCCGCGAGCACCGCCTCCTGGTGCTGACCAAGGCCAACAGCCGCGCCACCGTGCTGCCGCCGTAGT
>NZ_JBEYYU010000092.1:0-25630 GCF_040645755.1 Streptomyces sp. NPDC046716 | reverse complement strand
TTCCCTTCGGTCTTGCGTTTCCGACTCTATCAGACCGTTTTACCGGCCGATTTCCTCGGGGTCTTGCTTCGCTTTCCGGCCTTTCGGCTTTCCGGCGAGTCCGACTCTATCAGATCCTTTCGGGCCTGATTCCCAGTCAGCGGGCTTTGTCTTTCCGGCTGTTGGGCCGTTCCGACGTCCCAGACTTTAGCGGATTCCCTCTTCGATGACTAATCGAGGTGGAATGTGAATTCGGGCGCGCCGAAATCAATCCCGGAGGGAGATCGTGCTGGTGGTGGGGTGCCGCGTGAGCGGCGGAGGTGCTGTCCGCAGCCGTGGTGGCCCGGACAACTCGCAGGACTCTACGCCACCTGCGCCGGTAGTACAAAAGCGGGGCCCGTGCGTGTGTTCGCACGGGCCCCGCCGCAGGTCAGAGCGGTGTTCTGAGCAGTCGTTCAGGCTTTGACGGGCTCCTTCGTGCCGCCTTCGCGCGCTGTGGGGACCTCCTCGCGAGGGGTGTCCGTGCCGGAGTCGAGGAGGGTGCGCTCGTCGAAGGGGAGGTCGCCGGCGAGGACCCGCTTGACCCGGTCGCGGTCCACCTCTCCGGTCCAGCAGCCGATCAGCAAGGTGGCCACCGCATTGCCCGCGAAGTTCGTCAGGGCGCGGGCCTCGCTCATGAAGCGGTCGATGCCGATGATGAGGCCGACCCCGTCGACCAGGCCCGGCTTGTGCGACTGGAGACCGGAGGCGAGGACCGCGATGCCGGAGCCGGAGACACCGGCCGCGCCCTTCGACGCGATCATCATGAAGAGGAGCAGGCCGATCTGCTGGCCGACGCTCATCGGCTGGTCCATGGCATCGGCGATGAAGAGGGACGCCATGGTCAGGTAGATCATGGTGCCGTCGAGGTTGAAGGAGTAGCCGGTCGGGACGGTGATGCCGACGACCGGGCGGGAGACGCCGAGGTGCTCCATCTTCGCGATCAGGCGCGGGAGCGCCGACTCGGAGGACGAGGTCGAGAGGATGAGCAGGAACTCGCGGCCCAGGTACTTCAGCAGGGCGAAGATGTTGAAGCCGGTCGCCATGCGCAGGATCGCGGCCAGCACGATGCCGACGAAGAGCGCGCAGGTGACGTAGAAGCCGATCATGATGGTGGCGAGTGCCTTGAGGGCGTCGACGCCCGTTTCGCCGATGACGGCGGCCATCGCGCCGAACGCGCCGATCGGGGCGGCCCACATGATCATGCCGAGGACGCGGAAGACGAGCTTCTGGATGTGCTCGATGCCGCGCAGCACCGGCTCGCCGGCCCGGCCCATCGCCTGGAGGGCGAAGCCCACGAGGAGGGCGACCAGGAGGGTCTGGAGGACCTCGCCCTCCGTGAAGGCGGAGACCAGGGTCGTCGGGATGATGCCCAGGACGAAGTCGACCGGGCCCTCGCTCGCGTCCTTGGCCGCCGCCTGCCCGACGTCCTTCGTGGCATCGGTGAGGTGCATGCCGCTGCCGGGGTCGAGGATGTTGCCGACGATCAGGCCGATGGCCAGCGCCACCATCGACATCACGATGAAGTAGCCGAGGGCGAGACCGCCCACCTTGCCGATCTTGGCGGCCTTGCGGACCGAGCCGACGCCCAGGACGATCGTGCAGAAGATGATGGGCGAGATCATCATCTTGATCAGGTTCACGAAGCCCGTGCCGATGGGCTTGAGCTCCGTGGCGAAGTCGGGCCAGATGAAGCCGACGGCGACGCCGAGGAGGACCGCCACGATGACGGCGATGTACAGGTAGTGCGTGCGGTCCCGCTTCGCGGCGGGCTTCGCGGGCTGCGGGGCTTGGTCGGTGGTCGCGGTCCCGTTCTCGGCCACGGTTCCCTCCTGGCTGCTGACGACGGCGTCGGCGTACTGGGCTTGTCCCGGACTCGGCAGTGCGTGCGGCTCACGTCCTGCGGCTGCGGATCCCGGTGACTATCTCCCGGGCCGTGAGCACCGTCACCCTTCCGTTCATTTAGTTCCCGCTTGAACCGACGGGCAGACTGACCGCATGCGCTCCTTGCGTCTTCCCCGCCCCCGCAGCCTGGCCGGCCAGCTCTTCGCGATGCAGGTCGTGCTCGTCGCCGCCGTGGTCGCGGGATGCGCGCTGTTCACGTACCTCAGTGACAAGAGGCAGGCGGAGACGTCGGCCAGGCGGCAGGCGACTGCCGCGGCGACGGCGGTCGCCGACGCCGATTCGGTGCGGGACGCGATCACCGGGGACGCGGATCCGACGGTGCGGCTGCAGCCGTACGCGCGCGACGTGCAGCGGCACACCGGCGTCGACTTCGTGACGATCATGAACACGGACGGGATCCGGTGGACGCACCCCACGACCCGGTACATCGGGCAGCGGTTCCTCGGGCACATCGGGCCGGCGCTGAAGGGGCGGACGTTCTCGGAGACCTATACGGGGACGCTCGGGCCTTCGGTGCGGGTGGTCACTCCGGTGTACGACCGTCAGAGGCGGGTCGTCGGGCTCGTCAGCGCGGGGATAACGATCGACGAGATCACCGCGCAGGCGCGCGGGCAGGTGCTCGCGGTGGCGGGGGTCGCGGGGGCCGCGCTGATCGTCGGCGGCATCGGGACGTACGTCGTCAACGCGCGGCTGCGGCGCCACACGCACGGGATGAACGCCGGTGAGCTGAGCCGGATGCACGCCTACCACCAGGCCGCGCTGCACGCCGTGCGCGAGGGTCTGCTGATGCTCGACGGGCAGCGGCGGGTGGCGCTGATGAACGACGGGGCGCGGGTGCTGCTCGGGGTGGGCGACGGCGAGGAGGTCGTCGGACGGTCCGTCGCCGAGCTGGGGCTGCCCGCGCCGCTGACCGGGGCGCTCCTTGCCACCGAGCCGCGGGTCGACGAGCTGCATCTGACCGCCGACCGGGTCGTGGTCGTCAATACGTCGCCGGTCACCAGCGAGGAGCGGCGCGGCACCGTCGTGACCCTGCGCGATCACACCGAACTCCAGTCGGTGATGGGTGAGTTGGACTCCGAGCGGGGGTTCACGCAGGCGTTGCGGTCGCAGGCGCACGAGGCGGCGAACCGGCTGCACACCGTGGTGTCGCTGATCGAGCTGGGGCGGGCGGACGAGGCGATCGAGTTCGCGACCGCCGAGCTGGAACTGGCGCAGGCGCTGACCGACCAGGTGGTGGGTGCCGTGAGCGAGCCGGTGCTCGCCGCGCTGCTGCTCGGCAAGGCCGCGCAGGCCAATGAGCGCGGTGTCGAGCTGGTCGTCTCCGGTGACACCCGGGTCGAGGAGGTCGAGGAGGGGCCGGCCGGGGCGCTCGGGGTGCTGTCGGCGCGGGATCTCGTCACGGTGCTCGGCAATCTCATCGACAACGCCGTCGACGCGGCGCAGGGTTCGCCGCGGGCGCGGGTCACCGTCACCGCGCGTACGGAGGCGGACGGGCTGCTGCTGCGGGTGGCGGACTCGGGGCCCGGGGTCGATCCGGAGCATGCCGACGCGGTGTTCGAGCGCGGCTGGTCGACCAAGCCGGCCGGGCCCGGGGGTCGGGGGCTCGGGCTGGCTCTCGTACGGCAGGCTGTGGCGCGCGGGCACGGGACGCTCGCTCTGGACCGGGACGCGGGCGGGGGCGCCGCGTTCACCGTGCGGATGCCGTTCGCCGTGGGCGTGCCGGGTCCGCGTGGTTCCGGCCCGACGTCCGATGTGGAAGGCAGTACGTCATGAGTGACATCCGGGTCCTGGTCGTCGAGGACGATCCGGTGGCGGCCGATGCGCACACGCTCTACGTCGACCGGGTGCCCGGGTTCGTCACGGTCGCGCGGGCGCACACCGCGGCGGAGGCGCGGCGGGCGCTGGACCGGGTCGCCGTCGATCTGATCCTGCTCGATCTGCATCTGCCCGACGGGCACGGTCTGGCGCTGGCGCGGTCGTTGCGGGCCGCCGGGCATCAGACCGATGTGATCGCGGTGACGTCGGCCCGGGATCTGGCCGTGGTGCGGGAGGGGGTGTCGCTGGGGGTGGTGCAGTACGTGCTGAAGCCGTTCACCTTCGCGACGCTGCGGGACCGTCTGGTGCGGTATGCGGAGTACCGGACCAGTAGTGGGGAGGCGGCCGGGCAGGACGAGGTGGATCGGGCGCTGGCCAATCTGCGGTCTCCGGCGCCTGCCGCGCTGCCGAAGGGGTTGAGCGGGCCGACGCTCGAGCGGGTGACTCTCACGTTGCGGGAGGCCGCGCCCGAGGGGGTCACCGCGGCTTCGGCCGCCGAGGTCGTGGGGATTTCGCGGATCACCGCTCGGCGGTATCTGGAGCATCTGGTGGAGTCGGGGCGGGCTGGGCGCAGTCCGCAGTACGGGCAGGTGGGGCGGCCTGAGCTGGTTTATACCTGGAAGTAGGGCTTCGTCTGTGGGTGCGGGCCGGTGGGGGCTGGTCGCGCAGTTCCCCGCGCCCCTGAAAGGCCTGCGGCCATCAGGGGCGCGGGGAACTGTGCGACGAAGGGCTACTTCACCCGGAAGCGGGTCACCGTGTCGGCGCCGGTCGGGGAGGAGGCGGACTTGTCGACGACGTAGGCCGTGCCGTGGGCGATCTCGACGTGGTTGGGGTTGGCGCCGGTCGGGACGGTTTTGACGACGGTGCCCTTGCGCGGGTCGACGACGGTGGCCGTGGCGTCGGTGCGGTTGACGGCGACGACCTTGCCGGAGCGGGTGTCGGTGGCCACGGAGAGCGGACCGGCGCCGGTCGGCACGGACTTGGTGACGATGCCCTTGTCGAGGTCGATGACGTCGACGGCGCCGGCCGTGTTGTCGGCGGTGTAGGCGGTGCGGCCGTTCGCGGAGAGGGAGACCGAGATCGGGCCGTCGCCGGTCGGGATCAGGCGCGGGGTGGCGGACCTGCGGGTGACCTCGATGAGCTGGTCGTTGGTGAGGTCGGCGGCGTAGACGGTGCCGGTGCGCCCGTTCACGGCGAGGCCGGTCGGCCCGGCGCCGTCCACGGTGACGCGCTTCTTCTCCTGGTACGTACGGCTGTCGAAGGCGACGATGCTGCCGTCGCCGAAGCCGGAGGCCCACACGGTGTCGTGCCGCTCGTCGACGACGATCTCGCGGGCGTGCGCGACGTTCGGGAGGGTGGCGAGGTGGCGGCCGTCGCGCTGGCTGTAGACGGCGACGCTGTTGTCGCGGGTGTTGGTGACCCAGAGGGTGTTGTGCTCGTCGTCGACGGCGATGCCGTAGACCGCTTCGACGGCGCCGGTGGCGGTGTCGGTGACGGGCGGCGTGTACGTGGCCTCGACGGCGAGGGTGTCCGGGTTCAGGCGGGTGAGCGCGGAGGTCGTCACCGGTGGGCGGCCCACCGCCGACGTGGTCCACAGGGCGTGGTTCCGCTCGGAGTACGCCGACTGGTAGAGGCCTTTGGTGACGGGGGCGGAGGAGGCGGCGCCGCCGGCGGCGTGCGCGGCGGGGGCGAGGGCGCCGCCCGCGACGAGGGCCACCACGAGGGCGGCGGAGCGACGGATCCTGGGGGTGATTCGAGGCATGCTGCGTCAATCTCCTTTACAGGTGGGCACGTTGTGGCGCCACCGCAAGACTAGCTTAGGTTAGCCTTACCTAAGTAATTGACGTCATCCGGGAGCCCTCCCACGACCCCTGCACACCCATTGACCCTGCTCCGAACCGGACCGTACGTTCACGGGCAGCCACGCGCGGCAACGCAGCCCGCGACGGTCCGTAGGAGGTCGTGCCCGTGCGCCCCACCGCCCCGCTCCTCACCGCCACCGTCCTGCTCCTGGCCGCCGGAACCCTCACCGCGTGCGGCGGTGGATCCGGCGGCGACGCGAACACCGTGAAGGTCTCGTACAAGCAGTCCACGGACAACATGAGCAAGGTCCCGGACACCTACCTGACCGCGATGAAGAAACAGTTCGAGAAGGCCAACCCGGGCAAGAAGGTCGAGCTCGTCCCGATCAAGGCACCGGACGCCGAGTACTACACGAAGCTCCAGCAGATGCTCCGCTCCCCCAGGACGGCGCCCGACCTCGTCTACGAGGACACGTTCCTGGTCAACTCCGACATCACCAGCGGGTACTTGAGACCTCTGGACGCGTATCTCGGCAAGTGGTCGGACTGGGACCAGTTCATCGACACCGCGAAGAGCGCCGCGAAGGGCCAGGACGGCAAGACATACGGCGTTCCCGACGGCACCGACACCCGTGGCCTCTGGTACGACAAGGCCGTCCTGAAGAAGGCGGGCATCAAGACCCCCTGGCAGCCGAAGAACTGGAACGAGCTCCTCGACGCCGCCCGCACCATCAAGAAGAAGGTCCCCGGCGTCATCCCGCTGAACCTCTACACCGGCAAGGCGGGCGGCGAGCAGTCCACGATGCAGGGCTTCGAGATGCTGCTGTACGGCACGGGCGACGGCACCGCCGATCCGCTCTACGACAAGTCCTCGCAGAAGTGGATCGCCGGGTCGAAGGCGTTCCGGGACAGCCTGTCGTTCGTCGAGACGGTCTACAAGGAGAAGCTCGGCCCCGACGTCTCCGACGCGCTCGACCCGAACATCGGCACCACCGTCCGCGGTGAACTCCTGCCCAAGGGCAAGATCGGCATCGACCTCGACGGCTCCTGGCTCCCGCAGGACTGGATCGAGGGCGCCGGCCACGCCTGGCCCGAGTGGTCGCAGAAGCTGGGCCTCGCCCACATGCCCACCCGGAACGGGCAGGCGCCCGGCAAGGTCTCCATGTCCGGCGGCTGGACCTGGGCCATTCCCGCCAAGGCGGCCAACCCCGACCTCGCCTTCGACTTCATCAAGACGATGCAGACGAAGGAGAACGCCCGGCGCTGGTACATCGCCAACTCCGGCATCGCCGTCCGCAAGGACGTGGCCGCCGACCCCGCGTACGTGAAGGCGCAGCCCGGCATCGAGTTCTTCACCGACCTGGTGGCCTCGACCCACTACCGGCCCGCCTATCCCGCGTACCCGAAGGTGTCGACGGCGATCCAGGAGGCCATGGAGTCGGTGACGACCGGCGACGCCTCGGTGGACAAGGCGGCGGCCACGTACGACGACCAGCTGAAGACGGCAGCGGACGGCAAGGTTGTCACGCGGCCTTGAGGGGGCGGGGGTCCCCGCAGGAAGAACCCCGCCCAGGGGGCGAGCCCTGCTCCGGGCCCTCCCCCTGGCCCCGGCGACGATCGTCATGGCCCTCTTCCTGGCCGGCCCCATCGCCTACTGCGTCTACATCGCCTTCACCGACCTCCAGCTCACCGGCCAGGCGGCCTCCTCCTTCGTCGGCTTCGACAACTTCGCGAAGGCGTTCCACGACGACGCCTTCCTGAACGCGGTCAGGCTCACCCTCGTCTTCACGTTCCTGTCGTCGATCGTGGGCCAGAACACCCTGGGCCTGGCCCTCGCGGCGCTGATGAAGCGCGCGTCGAAACCGGTGCGCACAGTCACCGGCGCCGTCGTCGTCACGGCCTGGGTGCTGCCGGAGGTGGTCGCCGGGTTCCTGCTGTACGCGTTCTTCCGCCGCGAGGGCACCCTCAACGCGATCCTCGACCAGCTCGGACTCCCCGCCCAGAACTGGCTGTTCACGCTGCCGATCCTGGCGGTGTCGTTCGCGAACGTGTGGCGCGGCACCGCGTTCTCGATGCTCGTCTACTCGGCGGCGCTCGACGAGATCCCGGCCGAGATCACCGAGGCCGCCGAGGTGGACGGCGCGAACGCCTGGCAGCGCCTCTGGCACGTCACGCTGCCGATGATCCGGCGCTCCATCGGCACGAACCTGATGCTGAACACGCTGCAGACCCTGTCCGTCTTCGGCCTGATCTGGGTGATGACCCGCGGCGGGCCCAGCAACCACAGCCAGACCCTCCCGCTGTTCATGTACGAGCAGGCGTTCCAGAAGAGCATGATCGGCTACGGCACCGCGGTCGCCCTGCTCCTCCTGGTCGTCGGCTCCCTGTTCTCGGTGGTCTACATGCGCCTGTTGCGCTCAGAACCGTGAGACGGAGGCACCCGTGACCCGCCGCACCACCCGCAACCGGCTCACCGCCGACGCGGCGCTCGCCGTCGTCCTCGTCGCCTTCGGGCTGCCGCTCGCCTGGGTGGTCCTCTCCTCGCTCGACGCCGACGCGAACCTGCGGGTGAAGTGGCCCGCGCACGCCACGTTCGGCAATTTCGACGCGGTGCTCACCCCGGACATCACGTTCACCCCGCTGCTCAACAGCCTGATCCTGTGCGGCGGGGCGACGGCCCTGACGGTGGCGTGCGCGGCGCTCGCCGCGTATCCGCTCTCGCGCCACCGCTCGCGGCTGAACAATCCGTACCTGACCACGATCCTGTTCGCGACGTGTCTGCCGATCACCGCGGTCATGGTGCCGGTGTACGCGCTCTTCGTGCAGGTGAACCTGATCGACACGATGGCGGGCACGATCTACTTCTTCGCCGCGTCCCAACTCCCTTTCGCCGTCTGGCTGATGAAGAACTTCATGGACGGGGTGCCGAAGGAGCTGGAGGAGGCGGCCTGGACCGACGGGGCGGGCACCTTCCAGTCGCTGGTGCGGATCGTGCTGCCGCTGATGGGACCCGGCATCGCCGTCGTCACGGTCTTCTGCTTCGCCATGATGTGGGGGAACTTCTTCGTCCCGTTCATGCTGCTGCTCTCCCCCGACCAGATGCCGGCGTCGGTCAGCATCAACGACTTCTTCGGCAACCGCGGGACGGTCGTCTACGGACAGCTCGCGGCGTTCTCGATCATCTACTCGACGCCGGTGATCCTGCTCTACGTCCTGGTGTCCCGGCGGTTCGGCGGCGGCTTCGCGCTCGGCGGCGCGGTGAAGGGCTGACCCCGGCCCCGGGATCCGTCGCCGGGCACCCCTCGGCACCTGTACGTTCCTACGACATGTCACGGAGTGCGAACGCACCGTAGCCAAGCGGGCGTTCGCCCCCTACTTTGTGGCCGTGCAGCACAAGGCTCCGGCGAACCAGCCGACCCCGCCGTTCAACGCCCCCGCCGCCCGACGCCTCCGTGAGGCGCTGGGGATGGCCCCGGGCCATGTCGCGTACGGCATGCGCGCCAGTTACGGGCTGGCGTACATCACCCCCGAGATCATCATCGCCTGGGAGCACGGCGACGCGACCCCGACCGCCGGTGAACTGACCGCGCTGGCCGGGGCGTTGTGGTGCTCCCCGGGCGAACTCATCGGCGCGCCGCGCACGCTGCGGGAGCACCGGCTCGCGCTCGGGCTCGCCCCGGAGGACGTGGCGCGGTTCGTGGGTCTGGAGATCCACTCGTATCTGCGGATGGAGGAGACGGGCGACTGGCGGGGCACCGAACGGCAGTCGTCGGCGCTCTCCGAGGTGCTGCGGCTCGCTCCGCGCGCCTTCGCCACCGTCACCGGGCGGGACGACCAGCTGGCGGAGCTGCTGCGCCGGGCGGCGACGACGCGCTGGCAGGCGTACACGAAGCCGCTGAGCCGGCTGATCCCCGTCGCCAGACGGGACCTGGAGGACGTGCTGCACGAGATGCACCTGGAGTACCAGGCGCTGATGGCCGCGACGCTGAGCTGGGGCGGCGGCGGCTCGTCCGGGTCGGGGGACGCCGGGCGGGACTTCATGGAGCGGATCCTGGACGAGTTCTGGTCCAGGATCCGCTATCGGTAGCGGGGCCGGGGCGTGGGTCCTAGAAGACCGACTCGGCCTCGTCCATGCGGTCCTTCGGCACGGTCTTCAGCTCGGTGACGGCCTCGGCGAGCGGCACCATCGTGATGTCGGTGCCGCGCAGCGCGGTCATCCTGCCGTACTCGGCGCGGTGCGCGGCCTCCACGGCGTGCCAGCCGAAGCGGGTGGCGAGGACGCGGTCGTACGCTGTCGGGGTGCCGCCGCGCTGCACATGGCCGAGGATCACCGGACGGGCCTCCTTGCCGAGGCGCGACTCCAGCTCGTAGGCGAGCGCGGTGCCGATGCCCTGGAAGCGCTCGTGGCCGAACTGGTCGATGGCGCCCTTGCCGTAGTCCATCGTGCCGTCCTGCGGGTGCGCGCCCTCGGCGACGCAGATGACGGCGAACTTCTTGCCGCGCGAGAACCGCTCCTCGACCATCTTGACCAGGTCGGCCGGGTCGAAGGGGCGCTCGGGCAGGCAGATGCCGTGGGCGCCGCCGGCCATGCCGGACTCCAGCGCGATCCAGCCCGCGTGCCGGCCCATGACCTCGACGACCATGACCCGCTGGTGGGACTCGGCGGTGGTCTTGAGGCGGTCCATCGCCTCCGTCGCGACGCCGACGGCCGTGTCGAAGCCGAAGGTGCGGTCGGTGGAGGAGATGTCGTTGTCGATCGTCTTCGGGACGCCGATCACCGGGACGCCCGCGTCGGAGAGCATGCGCGCGGCGGTCAGCGTGCCCTCGCCGCCGATCGGGATGAGCGCGTCGAGGCTGCTCTTGTCCATCAGCTCCTTGGCGTTGTCACACGCCGCGCGGAAGCGGTCGCGCTCAAGCCGGGACGATCCGAGGATGGTGCCGCCACGGGCGAGGATGCCGCTGACCGCGTTCAGATCCAGCGGGCGGAAGCGGCCGTCGAGCAGGCCCGCGTAACCGTCCTCGAAGCCGATGACCTCGTCTCCGTAGTGCGTGACCGCTCGGTGCACGACCGACCGGATCACTGCGTTCAGACCAGGACAGTCGCCGCCTGCGGTGAGAACTCCGATGCGCATCGTGCTGTGTCTCCTGCTCGCTTCTGGTTCGTCTGAGCCACTGCGATTCTTCCACGCTCCGCGCGACAACGCGTTCGCGCGGCCGGAGGAGAGGCGGTTCGTCACTCCCGGGACGGGCACTGAGACCCTGGAGTTCAGGCCCTTTGTCCGGCGGGCGACCTAGCCATCTCCGGAGGTATTGTCAAGAGGGCACAGCTTTCGATATGGCCATGTCTGGCTCCGGGTGCGGACCCTCCGGTCCTGCTCAGGGGGCCTGTGGAGGAAACGGAGAGCCCGCGTGACGCGCAGCGTGTACGTGACCGGAATCGACCGGGGCGATGGCCGGCAGGTCGTCGAGCTGGGAGTCATGGAGCTGCTGACCCGCCAGGTCGACCGGGTGGGAGTCTTCCGGCCACTGGTCCACGACGGCCCCGACCGGCTCTTCGATCTGCTGCGGGCCCGCTACCGGCTCTCCCAGGATCCGGCGAGCGTCTACGGGATGGACTACGCCGAGGCGTCCACGATCCAGGCCGAGCAGGGCACCGACGAGCTGGTGTCGCTGCTGGTCGACCGGTTCCACGCGGTGACCCGGGACTACGACGTCGTCCTGGTGCTCGGCACCGACTTCGCCGACACCCAGCTCCCCGACGAGCTGGCCCTCAACGCCCGGCTCGCGAACGAGTTCGGCGCATCCGTGATCCCGGTGGTCGGCGGCAAGAAGCAGACCGCCGAGTCGGTGCGCGCCGAGGTCCGCAACGCCTTCCGCGCCTACGACGGCCTCGGCTGCGACGTCCTCGCGATGGTGGCCAACCGGGTCCGCCCCGAGGACCGCGACGAGATCGACGAGCGTCTGGGCAACCGGCTTCCGGTGCCCTGCTACGTGCTGCCCGACGAGGCCGCGCTCTCCGCGCCGACCGTAGCCCAGATCACCCACGCGCTCGGCGGCACGGTGCTGCTCGGCGACTACTCGGGCCTGGCCAGGGACGCCCTGGACTTCGTCTTCGGCGGCGCGATGCTGCCGAACTTCCTCAACGCGCTGACCCCGGGCTGCCTGGTCGTCACCCCCGGGGACCGCGCCGACCTGGTGGTGGGCTCGCTGGCCGCGCACAGCGCCGGCACCCCGCCGATCGCCGGGGTGCTGCTGACCCTGGACGAGCGGCCCGGCGAGGAGATCCTGAAGCTGGCCGACCGGCTCGCGCCCGGCACCCCCGTCGTCGCCGTGTCCGGCGGCTCCTTCCCCACCGCGGCCGAACTCTTCGCGCTGGAGGGGAAGTTGAACGCGGCGACGCCGCGCAAGGCGGAGACCGCGCTCGGCCTGTTCGAGCGGTACGCCGACACGGCGGCCCTGCTGCGCACCATCCAGGCGCCCTCCTCCGACCGGCTGACGCCGATGATGTTCGAGCACAAGCTGCTGGAGCAGGCCCGCTCGGACAAGCGGCGCGTCGTGCTGCCCGAGGGCACCGAGGAGCGCGTGCTGCGCGCGGCGGACGTCCTGCTGCGGCGCGGCGTGTGCGACCTGACGCTGCTCGGCCCGGTCGAGCAGATCCGCAAGCGGGCCGCCGATCTCGGTGTCGACCTCGGCGACAGCGAGCTGATCGACCCGGCCACCTCCGAGCTGCGGGACCGGTTCGCCCAGGAGTACGCGCAGCTGCGCGCCCACAAGGGGGTCACCGTCGAGCTGGCGCACGACGTCGTGGCCGATGTGAACTACTTCGGCACGCTGATGGTCCAGGAGGGCCTGGCCGACGGCATGGTGTCGGGGTCGGTGCACTCCACGGCCGCCACCATCCGCCCGGCCTTCGAGATCATCAAGACCAAGCCGGACGCCGCGATCGTGTCCTCCGTCTTCTTCATGTGCCTGGCCGACAAGGTCCTCGTCTACGGCGACTGCGCGGTGAACCCGGATCCGAACGCGCAGCAGCTCGCCGACATCGCCGCCCAGTCCGCCGCCACCGCCGCGCAGTTCGGCGTGGACCCGCGGATCGCGATGCTGTCGTACTCGACGGGCACCTCCGGCTCGGGCGCCGACGTCGACAAGGTCCGCGAGGCCACGGGGATCGTCAAGGAGCGGCACCCCGAGCTGAAGATCGAGGGCCCGATCCAGTACGACGCGGCCGTCGAGCCATCGGTGGCCGCCACCAAGCTGCCCGGCTCCGAGGTCGCCGGGCAGGCGAGCGTGCTGATCTTCCCCGACCTCAACACCGGCAACAACACCTACAAGGCCGTGCAGCGGTCGGCCGGCGCGATCGCCGTCGGCCCGGTCCTCCAGGGCCTGCGCAAGCCGGTCAACGACCTGTCCCGCGGCGCGCTCGTGCAGGACATCGTCAACACGGTCGTCATCACGGCGATCCAGGCCCAGACCCCCACCGAAAAGGCACCCGCCCAGTGACAGCGACCCGCATCCTCGTCCTCAACTCCGGCTCGTCGTCGGTCAAGTACCAGCTCCTCGACATGGCGAGCCACGAACGGCTCGCGGTCGGCCTGGTCGAGCGGATCGGCGAGGAGACCTCGCGGCTCAAGCACACCCCGCTGGCCGTCGGCGGCGCGGCCCGCGAGCAGAACCGGCGCATCGCCGACCACGCCGAGGCCCTGAACGCGGTCGCCGACGAGCTGGCGGCGGACGGGCTCGGCCTGGACTCCCCCGAGCTGGCCGCGATCGGCCACCGGGTGGTGCACGGCGGCCTGAAGTTCACCGAGCCGACCGTCGTGGACGACGCCGTGCTGGCCGAGATCGAGCGGCTCATCCCGGTCGCGCCGCTGCACAACCCGGCGAACCTGACCGGGATCCGCACGGCGATGGAGCTGCGCCCCGACCTGCCGCAGGTGGCCGTCTTCGACACCGCGTTCCACACGACGATGCCGGAGTCGGCGGCGCGCTACGCGATCGACGTGGCCACCGCCGACGAGCACCGGGTGCGCCGCTACGGCTTCCACGGCACGTCGCACGCGTACGTCTCCCGCAAGACGGCCGGGCTGCTCGGCAAGGACCCGTCCGAGGTCAACCTGATCGTGCTGCACCTGGGCAACGGCGCGTCCGCGTCGGCCGTGCGCGGCGGGGAGTGCGTGGACACGTCCATGGGGCTCACCCCGCTGGAGGGCCTGGTGATGGGTACCCGTTCAGGAGACGTCGACCCGGCGGTCATCTTCCATCTGATGCGGGTGGGCAAGATGTCCCCGGACGAGATCGACATCCTGCTCAACAAGAAGAGCGGTCTGGTCGGGCTGTGCGGTGACAACGACATGCGGGAGATCCGGCGCCGGATCGACGAGGGCGACGAGGCCGCGCGGCTCGCCTTCGACATCTACATCCACCGCCTGAAGAAGTACATCGGCGCGTACTACGCGGTGCTCGGCCGGGTGGACGCGATCGCCTTCACGGCCGGGGTCGGTGAGAACGCGGCGCCGGTGCGCGAAGCTGCGGTGGCCGGTCTGGAGGAGCTGGGCCTGGCGGTCGACGGCGAGCTCAATTCCGTACGTTCCGACGAGGCCCGGATCATCTCGCCGGAGTACGCCCGGGTCGCCGTGGCCGTGGTGCCGACGGACGAGGAGCTGGAGATCGCGCAGCAGACCTACGCGCTCGTCGGGGACGCCCGTGACCACCACGCCTGAGCGCCCCTCCGCCCATTTGTAGATTCCGCCAGACGGAATATTCCGTAGCGAAACAAACCGATAGGATCGCCCCCATGCGCCGTTCCAAAATCGTCTGCACGCTGGGCCCCGCCGTCGACTCCGAAGAGCAGCTCGTCTCGCTGATCGAAGCCGGCATGAATGTGGCCCGCTTCAACTTCAGCCACGGCACGCACGCCGAACACCAGGGTCGCTACGACCGTGTTCGCGCCGCCGCCGCGAAGACCGGCCGCGCCGTGGGCGTGCTCGCCGACCTCCAGGGCCCCAAGATCCGTCTGGAGACCTTCGCCGAGGGCCCCGTCGAGCTGGTGCGCGGTGACGAGTTCACCATCACCACCGAGGACGTCCCGGGCGACAAGTCGATCTGCGGGACGACGTACAAGGGGCTGCCGGGCGACGTCTCGCGCGGCGACCAGGTACTGATCAACGACGGCAACGTCGAGCTCAAGGTGATGGACGTCGAGGGCCCGCGGGTCAAGACGATCGTCATCGAGGGCGGCGTCATCTCCGACCACAAGGGCATCAACCTGCCCGGCGCGGCCGTGAACGTGCCGGCCCTGTCCGAGAAGGACGTCGAGGACCTGCGCTTCGCCCTGAAGATGGGCTGCGACATGGTCGCCCTGTCCTTCGTGCGCGACGCCAACGACGTCAAGGACGTCCACAAGGTGATGGACGAGGAGGGCCGCCGGGTCCCCGTCATCGCCAAGGTGGAGAAGCCGCAGGCCGTCGCCAACATGGAGGGCGTCGTCGCGGCGTTCGACGCGATCATGGTCGCCCGTGGCGACCTGGCCGTCGAGTACCCGCTCGAGAAGGTCCCGATGGTGCAGAAGCGCCTCGTGGAGATGTGCCGCCGCAACGCCAAGCCGGTGATCGTCGCGACCCAGATGATGGAGTCGATGATCACCAACTCGCGCCCGACCCGCGCCGAGGCCTCCGACGTCGCGAACGCGATCCTGGACGGCGCCGACGCGGTCATGCTGTCCGCCGAGTCGAGCGTGGGCGCGTACCCGATCGAGACCGTCAAGACGATGTCGAAGATCGTCCGGGCGGCCGAGGAGGAGCTGCTCTCCAAGGGCCTGCAGCCGCTCGTCCCGGGCAAGAAGCCGCGCACGCAGGGCGGTTCGGTCGCCCGTGCCGCGTGCGAGATCGCGGACTTCCTGGACGGCAAGGCGCTGATCGCCTTCACCCAGTCCGGCGACACCGCGCGCCGCCTGTCCCGCTACCGCGTCTGCCAGCCGATCCTCGCCTTCACCACCGACGAGGCCACCCGCAACCAGCTCGCGCTGACCTGGGGCGTGGAGACGTACGTCGTCCCGCACGTGGACTCCACCGACGCGATGGTCGACCTGGTCGACGCCGAGCTGGTGAAGCTCTCCCGCTTCAACGACGGCGACACCGTGGTCATCACCGCCGGCTCGCCCCCCGGCGTCCCCGGCACCACCAACATGGTCCGGGTGCACCAGCTGGGCGGCGGCAAGTAGCCTCGCCCGCCGCACCACGCACCGAGGGCGCCCCCTGTACGAGACAGGGGGCGCCCTCGTTTCTTGCGCGGCTCCCGGAAGGGTCTGTTCTTCTTGCCGGTACGGTCAGCTGTCCTCGACCGTGGTGTGCAGCCCGGGGACGTGCAGGGTGCCGCCGAACTGCGCGGCCTGCGTGACCTTCACATTGGTGAAGTACAGGATCGGCAGGTTGATCGGCGGCGGGTTGTCGGCGTTGAACGTCATGGGGATGAGCCCGAGCAGGTTGCCCGACAGCTCCTCCGTGTACATGATCGTCTTGCCGTCGCGGATGGTGGACGTGGAGCCCTTGTCCGCGCGGATGTGGAAGTACTTCCCGTTCGGCCCCGAGGCGATCTGGTGGAGATCACCGATGTCGGTGCCGTTGGAGATGATGTACTTCATGACCCGCTTGGTGGTGCCGTCGGCCATCCGGACGTCGACCAGGCCCTTGTAGTCCGCGCCCTTGAGCAGGAGCGAGCTGGCCTGCAGCTTCCAGGTGGTGTCCGGGAGCTGTGCGGGCGTGTCCTCGTTGGCACCCGCCTTGTCGGTCGCCGCCTCGCAGTCGTCCGGCAGCTCGGTGGAGCTCGGCGACGGAGTGGCCGACGAGGCGTCCTCCAGAGCCTTGGCGGCCTTGTCGGTCGCCTTGTCGGCCTCGCTCTCGACGCCCTTGACCGCGTCGCCGGCCTTCTCGGTCGTGTCCTTGACCGTGTCGCCCAGCTTGTCGGTCGTGTCCTTCACCGCGTCGCCGGCCTTCTCGGTGGCCTTGCTCTCCGAGGCGGACGGGCTCGGGGTCGGGCTGGCCGACTCCTTGTCCTTCGGGGTGAAGAGATCCTTGAGCGCGTCACCGACGCCCAGCGGGTCGAGCGGGTTCTTGGTCTCCGACGCGGAGGGCGACGGCGTGGCCGCGTCCCCGGCTCCGGAGTCGGCCCCCGAGGACGACGTGGAGCCGCCGGCCTCCTTGTCCGCCGAGGCGGAGGGCGACGGCGTCGGCTCCGCCTTGTCGTCCCCGGACTTGTCGGCGTCGTCGGCCTTCGAGTCCTGGGAGTCCTTGGACTCCGAGGCGGACGGCGACGGCGTCGCCTCCGTGGTGTCCTTGCCGTCCTTGGCGTCCTGCTGTGCCTCGACCGCGTCCGCGCACGCCTTGTAGTCGTCCGCGGAGATCCCGGTGGGATTGTCCTTGGCCGCGGCGAGCGTGGGCGTGAGGCCGAAGCCCATGAGGACGGCCGTGGGCATGGCCGCGATGGCTATCGCCTTGCCCGCGGGCATGTGCAGCCTGGTGAACAGATGCTTCCTCGGCGCTGCATGCCGCGGCCCGGTTCTCGCACGGGACTCCCCGAAGGAGTCCTCGTGGTGCACCTCGTCAGCCGGCACGGTGCCTCCCGTTCGTCCCGTTGTCCGGGCTCGTCCCTGACTCGTCGTCGATTGCGCCCGAGACCCGGTAGGTGGCACCCGCGACCGGGGGCGCGACGGGGGCTCCCAGGTCGGGCTCCACCGCGTGCTCACCGCCCGCCGCGGCCGTCGTCCCGGTCCCCTCGCCAGGCCGTGCCGGCGCCCAGGAGATGCCGAGGGCACCACCGATCAGGGCGAGCAGGAAGCCGATGACGAAACCACCGAAGTTGGAGACCACCAGAGAGACAAGGGCGAGAAGAATCGCCGCGACACCCGCGAACACCCGGGAGTGCGGCTGGAACCACATCGTCAGACCGAGCACGACCAGCAGTACGCCGATGATGAGCGATCCCGCGCCCGCCGTCGTCGCCATGCGGATCGTCATGGAGCCGATGGTCAGGTTCGCGTACGGGAAGTACATGATCGGGATACCGCCGAGGATGGCCAGCAGACCACCCCAGAACGGGCGCTGACCGCGCCACCCTCGGAACGATTGGCGCGTGTGATCAAGCTTGCTGCCCGATCCTGCGTGCGCTTCGGCGCTCATGTCGTACAGCTCCTCGGGAATGGCGTTGTTCCGTGGTGATGATCGCTGCCCGGTGACGGGCGCGGGGGCGGCCGGAGCGATCCCCGCGCGTCCCCGCGCCCGACCGTTCAGCGCATCAAGTGCCGGCCCTCGGACCCACGTTCGGGTCCAGGTGGCCTAGTAGCACTCGTGCTTGCCCTTCTTGACACTCATCTTGAGGCCCGAGAGCTTGAAGGTGCCGGCGGTGGTGGCCCACGCCCGCTGCTGGACGTTCTCGAAGTGAACCGAGTCCGCCTGCTGGGCGAACGAGTTCGGGTCGGCCTTGTCGCCCTGGTGGATGCCAGGACCCTTGGCCGCGTCACCCGCCGCCACACCGATGTCGATGTTCTTGAAGGTCGCGTCGGCCTTCAGGTCATCGGCGTCGATGTAGAGGGTCTTGGCCTCGACCGGGTTGTTCTTGTCGGCACCGGCCGACAGCTTCATCGACACGTCGCCGAAGACCGGGACCGGGACAACCACCGACTGGCAGAGGTTGTTGATCGTCGCGGACTTCATGCCGACGACGGCGACGGGGTGGGCACCCGTCTTGCCGGAGTCGATGGCTCCGTACTGGACGAAGCCGTCACCGTCGAGAGAGTCCGCCGTCACCTTGAACGACTGACCCGACACACTGAACGATGCCGCGAGCGCACCCTGGGACAGGGCCACGCCTATCGCGGCAGTTGCCGCAACGCTCGGCACCATGACTACGGCGAACCGCTTCCATCTGGTTCCGCCACGAATCATGGAATTCATGACTGTTCCTCCTTCTCGGACGTACATCTCCGGCCCTGACTGCCCCTTACGGCGGCTCAGCCGGGCAGGGATGGGAGAAGTGCTACGTCCTCGGGAAGGAGAGCGCCCGCATCGGGGACGGATGAAACCAACCGCACCCGGATCACCGGCGATCACCCCCGAGCGACAACCACTGGTCGCACCTGAGCCATCACGCGCAACCTGCCGGACAGGCCCAGCCGACTGGCTGAGACCCCCCTGTCCATAGACCGACGGCGCTCCCCTGGTTCACCGCCGACCTGCCCGGTGGGGACCCCTGAGCCCCGCAGTCCGATTGGCTGTCGGACGAGTGGGGAGTGGACCGAGCGTGCCCGATCGTGGTGCATTCCCGGCGCTCGCACAAGGGGGTTCGTTACTCACGGGTAACGGACGGATAACCGCGCCGCGACCGCCCGGACTCGGACGGCGACGCAGGGTACTGCCCCTCTGGCCACCAGAACGGTTGATTCCGGCACGTAATCGGACAGAAGAAGGGCTCTGACTTACTCCAAGTAACAGCGGCCGCGATTACCAAGTTTTGGTAAAGCGCGGCCGCTGTGTGCCCCTGAGGACAGAACTTTCACCCCGGCACCACATGCCGTGGTGTTTAGGAACAGGTCACTGGCGGCTCAGAAGAGAACCCGGGCCAGAGCCGTACGCGCCGTGGTCACGCGCGGGTCGTCGCCCCCGACGACCTCGAACAGTTCGAGCAGCCGGACCCGCGCCGTCTCGCGGTCGTCGCCCGCCGAGCGGGCCACCGTGTCGACGAGGCGTCCGAAGGCGTCCTCGACATGGCCGCCGACCAGATCCAGATCGGCCGCCGCGACCTGGGCCCGCACGTCACCGGGGTTCTGCGCGGCGTCCGCGCGCACCTTCTGCGGGTCGAGGTCCTGGACGCGCTGGAGCAGTTCGGCCTGACCGAGGCCCAGCTTGGCCTCGGTGTTGCCGGGGTCGTCCGACAGCACGTTCTTGTACGCCTGGACCGCGCCGGCCATGTCGCCGGCGTCAAGGGCCTGCACGGCGGCTTCGAGCAGCGCGTCGTACGGACCGGCCGGAGCCTCCACGACCGGTGCGTCACCCTCCGCATCGCCGGAGACGGTGATGCCGGTGAGCCCGAAGCGCTCCTCGCCGACCTGGATCAACTGGTCGAGGGTGCCCCGGATCTGGGACTCGGGGGCGGCTCCCTGGAAGAGGGGCAGGGCCTGCCCGGCGACGACGGCGAAGACGGCCGGGATCCCCTGGACCCCGAACTGCTGCATCAGCATCTGATTGGCGTCGACGTCGATCTTGGCGAGCACGAAGCGGCCGTTGTACTCGGTGGCGAGGCGCTCGAGAAGCGGGCTGAGCTGCTTGCAGGGCTCACACCACTCGGCCCAGAAGTCGATGACGACGGGCACCTCGGTGGAGCGCTGCAGGACGTCGCGCTCGAAGTCCGCCTCACTGACGTCGATGACGAGGCTCGACGGCGACACCGCGCCGCCCCCGCCCTGCCGCGCCGCTTCGGCGCGGGCCTGCTCGGCCTTGGCCTTGGCCTCCTGGGCCGCCTTCACCGCGGCGAGGTCGACGACTCCGCTCATGGACATGTTCCGTGGCTGCATGCGTACAGTCTCCCCCTTCCGCGGACCGTTGTGGGCCGGGTCCGGCTCCGATCACCTCCCGCCGGATTGCGAGGTGTGCGGAGCGGACTCGGCCGGGTGCATTCGGCGCCGGGTCCCCACCCGGCACCAGTGGTTGCCGCTCGTCGCGGCCGACCGGGGTGCAGATCCGGGAGACCGTACGAGTATGAGCTTTCGCTACGAGTCGTAGCGTAACTGTCATGGGTGGTGCGCGGGGTGGACTCTCCGGTGATCTGGCTCACCCGGAACGGTTGATCCGCTCCCTGCCTACCGGCCGGTATGGTCGCGTCCATGCAGAGCCGCACTCCCTCCGCCACGGGCCGCCCGGGCCGGCCCCGGTCCGCCACGGTGGACGGGGCGATCCTGGAGGCGACGCGCGAGGCGCTGGTGGAGCTCGGCTGGTCCAAGCTGACCCTGGGCGACGTGGCGACGCGGGCCGGCGTCGCGAAGACCACGCTGTACCGCCGGTGGGCCGGCAAGAACGAGCTGGTGGTCGACGCGGTCGCCGTCCTCTTCGATGAACTCGAACTGCCCGACAGAGGTTCCCTGGCGGCCGACATCGAGGGTGTGGTGCTGCAGTTCGCGGCGCTGCTGAACCGGCCCGAGACCAAGACGGCGCTGATGGCGGTGGTCGCCGAGTCCACGCGGGACGCTCCGCTGCGGGAGCGGATCCGGACCTCGATCGTGGATCGGCAGAAACGATTGGTGCTGGAGGGGCGGGCCCGGGCCGAGCGGCGCGGGGAGTTGCCGGTGGCGGCCGATCCCTGTGTCGCGGCGGCCACCGCCGACCTGATCTTCGATGTCGCGGCCGGGGCCGTGGTGCACCGGACGCTGGTGAGTGCGGAGCCGGTGGATTCGGAGTGGGTGCGGCGCTTCACCGCGCTGTTGCTGGGCGGGCTGGCGGCGGCGTCCGACTAGGAGCGCCGCCGGGTGTCGCTCACGTCATGGCGTTGCACGTCGGCTGACGGCCGGTGGCCGCTTCTCGCGCAGTTCCCCGCGCCCCTGGATGCGAGCTCCGCTCGCCCAGGAGCGGGGGAAGGCGCGCGCAGCGCAGGCCTTCAGGGGCGCGGGGAACTGCGCGAGAAGCGGCCACCGGGCCGCGGGCGGGGGTAAGAGCCCGTGGGGCAGACGGGGGTCAGACCTGGTAGCGCTCCGGGGCGAAGAGGTGGAGGTTGTCGGCTATCCAGGCCGAGGTGTTCTTCAGGCCCTCCGACAAGGAGACCTCGGGGCTCCAGCCGGACCACTCGCGGGCCCGGCGGTTGTCGGAGAGCAGCCGCTGGACCTCGCTGCCGGCGGGCCGCATCCGGGCCGGATCCGACACGACCCGCGCCTCGCGCCCCGAGGCGACGATCAGCTCCCGGGCCAGCTCGCCGATCGATATCTCCTGCCCGGTGCCGAGATTGACGACCTGTCCCAGCGCGGCCTCGCACTCGGCGACCGCGAGGAACCCGCGCGCGGTGTCCGTGACGTACGTGAAGTCGCGGGTCGGCGTGAGCGACCCGAGCCTGATCTCCCGTGCCCCGGAGTGCAGTTGGGCCAGGATCGTCGGGATCACGGCCCGCGCGGACTGGCGCGGCCCGTAGGTGTTGAAGGGCCGCACCACGGTCACCGGCAACTCGAAAGCGTGCCAGTGCGACAGCGCCATCATGTCCGCGCCGATCTTCGACGCGGAGTACGGCGACTGCGGCTGGAGCGGATGCTCCTCGGAGATGGGGGCGGTCAGCGCGGTGCCGTAGACCTCGCTCGTGGAGGTGTGCACGAGACGCCGTACGGAGTGCCGGCGCGCGGCCTCGGCGATGTTCTCGGTGCCGACGACGTTCGTCTGGACGTAGGCGCCGGGCGAGTCGTACGAGTACGGGATGCCGATCAGCGCGGCCAGGTGGAAGACGGTGTCGCAGCCGGCGACGGCCTCGGACACCCGCCCCGCGTCGCGGACGTCGCCCGCGAGCACGTCGACGCGCGGATCGTCGAGCAGGTGCGCCAGGTGGCCCTTGTCGCCGTACGGCTTGTAGTGCACGAAGGCGCGCACCTGGGCGCCCCGCTCCAGCAGGAGGTCCACCAGCGTGGAGCCGATGAAGCCCTCGGCGCCGGTGACGAGGACGGTGCGTCCGGTCCAGGTGTGGTCGGTCATGAGTGCTGCAACTCCTTGTGCTGTGCTGCGAGATGGATGACGTGGTCGGCGAGGAGGTCGGCGGCCCTGGCGTGCGGGCCGCCGGGCGCGGCGGCCGACATGGCGGCGAGCCGGTGCGGGTCGGCGAGCAGCGGCTCGACGAGGGCGGCGAGGGCGTCGGCGGTGGTGGCCCCGTCGGACAGGAGCAGGCCGGCGCCCGCGTCGGAGAGGACCCGCGCGTTGTGGGTCTGGTGGTCGCCGGGCGCGTGCGGGTAGGGCACGAGGACGGCGGGGACGCGGGTGGTGGCGAGTTCGGCGACGGTCGCCGAGCCGGCCCGGCAGACGACGAGGTCGGCGGCGGTGTAGGCGAGGTCCATCCGGTCGAGGTAGGGGACGGCGGCGGCCGGGGTGCCCAGCAGGCGGCGCCGGGTCTCCTCCAGGGCGGCGGGCCCGGTCTTGACGAGGAGGTGGACGTCGGTGCGGCCGCGCCAGCGCGCGGCGAGCCCGACGGCCGCCTCGGTCAGCCGGGCGGCGCCGAGGCTGCCGCCGTTGACGAGGACGAGCCGGGCGCCGTCCGGGACGCCCAGCGCGCGGCGCGCCCCGTCGCGCGGTGCGGTGCGGTCGAGGGCGGCGAGCGACGCGGCGATCGGCATGCCGGTGGTCAGCGCCCGGGTGCCGCCGGGCAGGTGGGCCCTGCTGCGGTCGAAGGCGACGGCGATGTGCGGGGTGAGGCGGGCGGCGAAGCGGTTGGCGCGGCCCGGGACGGCGTTGGACTCGTGGATGAGGCTGGGCAGGCCGGCCATCCGGGCGCCGACGATCACCGGCGCGCTCGGGTAGCCGCCCATGCCGACCGCTATGTGGGCGCCCTGCTCGCGCAGGACGGCCCGGGCCTGGCCGCCGGACTTCAGCAGGGCGGCGGGCAGCAGATAGCGGCGGGCGCCGAGCGACGGGTCGAAGGGGATCATGTCGACGGTGTGCAGCCGGTACCCGGCGTCGGGGATCAGCCGGGTCTCCAGGCCGCGTTCGGTGCCGACGAACGAGATCACGGCGTCCGGGACCGCCCGGCGCAGCGCGTCGGCGAGGGCGAGTCCGGGATAGATGTGGCCGCCGGTGCCGCCCGCGCCGATGACGACGGAGAGAGGTGTTCGCATGACGGTAGAGCGTCGCGGGGCGGCCTAAGAGGGTTTTAAGAGCCGGATTTGGCACCTTTGTGCCATGACGACAGCGAACAGCCCCGCCCCGGCCCGGATCCTGGTGGTGGACGACGACCCGGAGGTGCGCTCGGCCGTCGCGGACGCGCTGACCGTGGAGGGCTACCTGGTCACGGCGGCGGCGGACGGGCAGCGGGCGCTGACCGCGCTGGCCCGCAGCGAGCCGGACGTGGTCGTCCTCGACGTGCGGATGCCGGTGCTCGACGGGCTCGCGGTGTGCCGCCGGATGCGCGCCGTGGGGGACCGCACCCCGGTGCTGGTGCTGACCGCGCTCGGCTCGGTCAGCGAGCGGGTGGACGGGCTCGACGCGGGCGCCGACGACTACCTGGTCAAGCCGTTCGCACTCGACGAACTGGCCGCGCGGGTGCGGGCGTTGCTGCGGCGGGCGGCTCCCGAGCCGGAGCCGGACACCCCGCTCGCGTACGGGGACCTGGTCATCGACCCGGCGACCCGCACGGGCCGGCGCGGCGGGCGGACCATCGACTTCAGCCGGACCGAGTTCGCGCTCCTGGAGGTCCTGGTGCGCAACGCCGGGCAGGTGCTGCCCCGCGAGGTCGTGCAGGAGGCGGTGTGGGGGCGGGACTTCGGGCCCGACTCCAACTCGCTCGCCGTGTACGTGGGGTATCTGCGGCGCAAGCTGGAGACCGCCGGGGAGGCGCGACTCCTGCACACGGTGCACGGCGTGGGCTACCGCCTGGGCACGCCGTGACCGGCCCGGCCCGGCTGCCGCTGCGCACCCGGCTCGCCCTCCTGGCCTGCGCCACGGTCGCGCTGATCACGGTGGGCGTGTGTTCGGCCGCGTACGCCGTCATCCGGTACGAGCTCGGCCACCAGCTCGATCTCCAGCTCGCCCAGGCGGCGACGCTGGCCACCCAGCAGAACCGGGACGAGCCGCCCGGGGTGCTCTCCGGCGAGTGCCGCTATCTGGCGGCGCCGGCCTGCGCGCAGCTGGTCCCGGCGGACGCGGCGGACGATCCTTCGGGCTCGTCGTACCTGCTGCCCGTCTCGGACACGGCCCGCGCCGTCGCGGCCGGCACGCACGCGCCGTACTACACCGACCTCACGCTCCAGGGGCATCCGGTGCGGATGCTGACCACCCCGTACACGGCGGGGAAGGGCCGGGCGCTCCAGGTGGCGTTGCGGTCGGACACCACGGAGAAGGGGGTGCGGCAGGCGACCGCGCTGTTCGCCGCGATCAGCGTGGCCGGTGTGGTGCTCGCGGCGCTCGGCGGGTACGGGATCGCGCGGCGCGGGCTCGCTCCGGTGGCCCGGCTGACGGCGACGGCGGAGCGGATCGCGGCGACGCGCGACGCCCGTACGCGCATCGACGTGCCGCCGGGGCGCGGGGACGAGGTGGCGCGGCTCGCCGTCTCGTTCAACACCATGCTGGGCGAGCTGGAGGACTCGGTGGCGGCCCGGCGGCGGCTCGTCGCGGACGCCTCGCACGAGTTGCGTACGCCGCTGACCGCGCTGCGCACCAATGCCGAACTGCTGTCCCGGGGTGAGCGGTTGACGGCCGCTCAGCGTGAGCGGGCCTCGGCCGCGCTGGGGCGGCAGATCCATGAGGTCACGTCGCTGGTCAACGACCTGATCGAGCTGGCCCGTGACGAGGAGCCGACGGCGCTGGTCGAGGAGGTGGCGTTCGCGCCGCTCGTCGCGCATGCCGTGGAGACGGCGCGGGCGCACTGGCCCGGGGTGCCGTTCTCGCTGACCGTGGTGCCGGGGGCGGCGGGGGTGACGTTGCCGGGGGTGCCGGCGCGGTTGTCGCGGTTGCTGGCGAATCTGCTGGGGAACGCCGCCAAGTTCAGTCCGGCGGGGGCCGGGGTGGAGGTCGTGCTGTCGCCGGGGGAGCTGACGGTGCGCGATCACGGGCCCGGGATCGCGCCGGAGGACCTCCCCTATGTCTTCGACCGTTTCTACCGGGCCGAGGCGTCGCGGGCGCTGCCCGGGTCCGGGCTCGGTCTGGCGATGGCCCGCCAGATCGCCGAGGCCCACGGGGCGAGCCTCACGGCTGAGCGCGCCGCCGGGGGCGGGGCGCTCTTCCGTCTCGGGTTCGCCGCGACGGTTGCGGCCGAGTAGGGGCTGCCGGTCCCGTCGTGGCTGGTCGCGCAGTTCCCCGCGCCCCTGAAGGCATGCGCTGCGCGCGCCTTCCCCTGGGCGAGCGAAGCTCGCTTCAGGGGCGCGGGGA
>NZ_JBEYYU010000091.1:0-26314 GCF_040645755.1 Streptomyces sp. NPDC046716 | reverse complement strand
GGCGTCAACGCGGAGCGTTGGCAACCGACGACAACGCCGCAGGTCGGCGTGCCAGACCCCGCGCCCGCGACAAGATCCGCCGGACAGGCCCTAGGTCACTTGCCGTAGTACGCGTTGTGGATCGTGATCGTCGACGTGTTGCCCTTCTTGTCGGTGATCTTGGCGCGGAGGGCGATGGCCTTGCCCTTGGCCGGGTTCTTCACGCTGACCTTGCCGCTCTTGACGGAGACCTTCTTCCAGTTCTTGCCGTCGTCGTAACTGACGTACACGGAGAGCGACTTGAGCTGGGAGCCCGCGGCGGAGCCGGTGACGGAGACCGGGACGGACTGGGTCTTCTTGGCGGTCACCCGGCTGTCGGTGCCGACCACCGGGGCGAACCGCACGCCGGACGCCGGAAGCCGGGCGAAGTCGGCCGGCTTCTTCGAGCGGAACGTCCAGCCGGCGTCGATCCGCGTGGACACGGCGGACACCTTGGAGCTGCGCTTCACCGACGTGGTCAGCTTGTACGCGGCGTCGCCCGAGGGAACGGTGAACGCCTCGTCTCCGAAGAGCGGGTCCTTGTTGGAGCCGACCTTGGTGCCGTTGCGGTACAGCGTCGTGGTCGCCGAGGTGACGTCCGAGTAGCCCGCGTGCGTCTTGCCGTCGGCGAACAGCGGCAGCGAGCCGAAGATCTCGTTGCCGTCGCGGAAGAGGCCGTAGTCACCGCCCACCCGCGGTGCGAAGACGGCCGTGTTGAACGTCTTCGCGTACTTCTTGCCCGCCTTGAACGTCTGCGGTTCGCCCAGTGAGTAGAGGGCGTCGGGGACCGGGTTGCCGTCCTGGTCCTTGCCCGCGAACTGGTAGAGGTCCCAGGTCCATCGGATCCGCTCGGCGGTCGACAGGTACAGGGTGCGGGTGCCCGGGAGCTTCTGCTCGACGGGCACGCCGACGACGAGGTCGTCGGAGAGCACGCCCATCGGCTCCAGGGCGCCGGTCTTGCCGGGGGCCGAGGCGCCCAGCGTGTTGACCACCGTGGCGAGCTCGGACTTCTTGTAGTGCTTGGACTTGTCGCCGACGATGTGCTTGACCTTGGCCGCGGTCGCGACGTCGTACTCGGCGCCGCCGCCCTTGCGCCACTGCCCGAACCAGGTCTGCGACAGGCCGCTCGACACGTCCGGGCCGAGGCCCGCCATGCGGATGTCGGCGAACGAGCCGAGCTGGAGCACGAGTCCGACCTCCGCCGGGTCGTACGCGTAGCCGATGCTGGCGCTGACCGGCTTCGCCGCCGTGTCCGGCACCGTGATGTCGGCCTTCTTGGTCTTACGGGCGTCCAGGGTGAGGCTGATGTTCTTGGTGACGCTGAGCTTCGGCTGGACGAACCAGTCGACGCCGCCCTTGAAGTCGACGACGTCCTTGGCGAGCCACGCGTCCAGCACGTAGTCGCCGCGCGGCACGCGCAGCGTCACCGTGCCGGAGTCGCTCGGCTCCGCCGAGTACATCTGCTCCTTGCCGAGGCCGGTGTACCCCATGAGGTCGCTCAGGTACGTCGACAGCGGCTTGCCGTCGCGGCCGAGGTGCGTGAGCTTCACGTCGTACGACTCGATCTCGCGCGTCACCGCGGCGGCGGTGCGCACGGTCTGTCCGTCGCCGGTCGCCGTGATGTACGCCGAGTAGGCGCCGTCGGCGGTGCCGCCGAGGCGGGTGTCGGCGGTCACGTCGGCCGTCGCGGTGCCGCCCGCCGGGACCGTCACCGTGGACGAGCCGAGCGTGAAGAAGCCCGCGGGGGCCGGCTGGCCCTTGGGGCCCGTGCCCTGGACGGTCAGGTCGAGGGTGACGTCCTTCGTGCCGGTGTTGCGGTACGTGACCTGCTTGGTGAGCGGCTTGTCGTCGGTGTGCGGCCACTGCGCGATGCCGAATCCGACGGAGACCGGCTCGGCGAACACGGTCTGCCCGATGGCCTTGTCGACCTGGATCCGGCCGCTGCCCTGCTGGAACGGGGTGAGGCCGGCGGTGCCCTTGGCCGAGCCGACCAGGGCGCCCTTGAGCTGCGTGTACGTCCAGTCCGGGTGCTGCTGCTTGAGGATCGCGGCGGCGCCGGCGACATGCGGCGTCGCCATCGACGTACCGGAGATCGTCAGATACCCGGCCGGCTTCTCGCCGACCTCCTGGGCGATGACGCTGCCCTTCGCGGCGGCGGCCGTGATGTCGACGCCCGGCGCCGTCACGTCCGGCTTGATACCGCCGTCGCCGACGCGCGGCCCGGTGGAGGAGAAGTCGGCGAGCCTGTCCTTGTCGTCGACGGCGCCGACGGTCAGCGCGGCGTCGGCGCTGCCGGGCGAACCGATGGAGTTCGGGCCCTCGTTGCCCGCCGCGATGGCGAAGAGGATGCCCTTCTCCTGCGACAGCTTGTTGACCTCGGCCTCGAGCGGGTCGATCTCGGCGGTGTCGCCGCCGCCCAGGCTGAGGTTCACGATGTCGGCGCCCTGCGCGGCCGCCCACTCCATGCCGGCGAGGATGCCGGAGTCGTCGCCGAAGCCGTCGTTGTCGAGCACCTTGCCGTTGAGCAGCTTGGCACCCGGGGCGACGCCCTTGTACGTGCCGCCCGATTTGACGCCCGTACCGGCCGCGATGGACGCGACGTGGGTGCCGTGCCCGAAGTGGTCGGTGGCGTCGGGCGCGGTGGAGAAGTTCTTCGACGCGGCGACCTGGTCCTTCAGGTCGGGGTGCGTGGTGTCGACGCCGGTGTCGAGCACGGCGATCTTGACACCCTTGCCGTCGTATCCGGCGGCCCAGGCGGTGGGCGCGCCGATCTGCGGCACGGACTTGTCGAGGCTGGCCCGGCGGATGCCGTCGAGCCAGATGCGGCTCACGCCGGAGGCGGTGGTGCCGTCCCGGTCGGTGACGGCCTTCCACAGCTTCACCGCGTCGGTCTTCGGCGTGGTCACCGCGTCCGCGTTCAGCGACTTCAGCGAGCGGCGCACGGTCGTGTCACCGGCGTCGCGCACCTCGGCGCGGGCACCGGCCGCGGCGCCCCGGTAGCCGACGATGACCTTGAGGCCGTTCTTCTGCGCCTTCTTGTACGACGCCTTGGACAGCTCGGTGATGTCGAAGAGCCGCTGGTCCAGCTTTCCGGCGGCTATCAGGCGCTGTGCGTCGAGGGGCACCACATAGGTGTGTCCCCCGACCTTGCGGGTCTGCACGGGTATGTGCGCGCGCCCCGCGGCCGGCTCCACCCCGGCCGGCCGGCCCTTGGCGTCCACCGCGACCCGGTCGCCGGTGATGAGCGTGATGTGCGTCCTGGGCTTGAACGCCTGTCCCGCACCGGTGTGCGCGGCGGCCGCCGGCGCGGAGTGCGCCGGCAGGGCGACGCCCGCGGTGACCGCGACGGCTGCGGCGCCCGCGACGAGCGCCGCCCGCCGCGTCCGAGAATGTGGCTGTCTGTGCAACTTTCCCCCCTGGGAACGGTGTTCACCGCAGGGGGCCTGATGAGAAACCCCCCGGGCCTACAGATGGCCCAGGGGGTTCCCGGGTTGCACCGGTCACCAGGATTTCTTTACTTGGCCTTTTCGTTCTCGGTGATCTTGATCTGGCCCTTGCGGATCGTCGCGAGGCGCGGGGCCTTGCGGGCGATCGCCGAGTCGTGGGTGACCATGATGAAAGTGAGCCCGTGCTCCTTCCACTGGGTCTCCAGCAGGTCCATGATCTCGTCGCGCATGGACTCGTCGAGGTTGCCGGTCGGCTCGTCGGCGAGGAGCACCTTGGGGTTCTTCACGAGCGCGCGGGCGATGGCGACGCGCTGCTGCTGGCCACCGGACATCTCGGACGGCAGATGCGTCAGCCGCTCACCGAGACCTACGGACTTCAGGGCTTCGGCCGCCCGCTCCCGCCGCTCGGCGACCTTCAGCCCCAGCGGGACCAGCGCCGTCTCGACGTTCTCCTGCGCGGTGAGCGTCGGGATGAGGTTGAAGGACTGGAAGACGAACCCGATGGACTCGGCGCGGACCTTGGTCAGCCGGGCCTCGGGCAGCTTGGCCAGGTCGGTGCCGTCGAGTTCGATGCTGCCCGCGGTGGGCCGGTCGAGGCCGCCGAGCATCTGGAGCAGCGTCGACTTGCCGCCGCCGGTCGGGCCCTGGATGACGAGCCGGTCGCCGTCGCCGATGGTCAGGTCCACCCCGGCGAGCGCGTCGATGCGCTCCTTGCCGCGCTGGTACTGCTTGGTGACGCCTCTGAGCTGATACATGGTGCGACTCCTGTGCTGCGTAAGGAGGTTGATGGGTGGGGCCGGTCCGCTGCCTACTCGACGCGGCGCAGCGCGTCCGCCGGGCGAAGGCGCGAGGCCCGCCAGCCGCCGAACGCGCCGGCGATCAGACCGCCCGCGACGGCGAGGCCGACCGCGAGGGCGATGGTGGTGCCGGAGATCGGCGCGGTCAGTGCGATGTCGAGGGTCTTGCTCGCGGACTGCCGCATGCCGCCGGGGCCTCCGCCGCCGGGGCCGCCCATGCCGCCACCGCCGCCGAAGCCGCCGCCCCCGCCACCGCCGGTCGAGCCGAGGGACGCGCTGAGGGTCGGGCTGATCGCGGTGACCACGTACGCGCCGGCCAGACCGATCCCGATGCCGAGGACGCCGCCGATGAGCCCGTTGACGACGGCCTCGCCGATGACCTGGCGGGTGACCCGGCCCGACTTCCAGCCGAGCGCCTTGAGCGTGCCGAACTCGCGGACGCGGCGCGAGACGGCGGACGAGGTGAGCAGGCCCGCGACGAGGAACGCGGCGACGAGCACCGCGATCGACAGCCACTTGCCGACGTTCGAGGCGAGCGAGGAGGCCGTGGAGAGCGAGCCGGAGACGGTCTTGGCGAGGTCCGCGGAGGTGGTGACCGTGGTGCCCGAGATGTTCTTGCTGATGGTCGACTTCACCGAGTCGATCTGCTGCGAGTCGGTGGCCTTGACGTAGACCGTCGTGACCTTGTTCTTCATGTCGGCGACGGTCTGCGCCTGCTTCAGCGGGATGTAGAGGTTGGCGGCCGAGTCGCCGCTGTCCGCGGTGGAGACGCCGACGACCTTGAACTTCGTGCCGTGGATGGTGACGTCGTCACCGACGGCGAGCTTCTTCTCCTTGGCGTACGAGGCGTCGGCCACGGCCACCTTGGCGTTCGTCTCGGACGTCTTGAACGTCCGGCCCTTGGTGATCTTCGAGGTGGTCAGCGGGCCGAGGTTCTGCTTGGTGACGTCGGTGCCGTACACCGAGAAGGAGTTGACGTCGAAGTTGGCGCCGCCGCCCTCGACGCGGCCCTGCGGCTGGCCGTTGCCGCCGCCGTTCTGGCCGCCGGGACCGCCCTGGCCCTGGCCCTGCTGCCCCTGGCTCTGGTCCTGCTTGAACTGGCCGCGCGTGAACTGCCCGCTGACCTTCATGACCTGGAGGTTCAGGCCGCCCACGGTGTCGGCGACGCCCTTCTGGTCGGCCACTTTGGTGACCGTGGAGGAGGCGAGCGTCTGGAAGCCCTGGACCATGACGCGGTCGGTGGACTGCTCCTTGTCGGAGTCGCTGTCCTGGGCGCCGAACTTGAAGTTCGGCCGCCCGTTGTCCCCGGTCTGCGCCGCGGCCGCCTTGGTGACGGTCATGTCGGTGCCGAGGCCGTACAGGGACTGCAGGACCTTGTCCTGCGCCTTGTTCATGCCGGAGGACACGGAGCTGACGACGATGACGAGCGCGATGCCGAGGGCGAGCCCTGAGGCGACGACCAGGGCCGCCTTTCTGCGGCGGCGCAACTCACGCCTGAGGTAGGTGAAGAACATGTGGGAGCCTCGCCGGATGACGGCCCGCGGGATCGGGGCGCTGACAGGAATCAGCGGAACCGTATTGAGGCGCTGTAAGGGTTCTGTGAGGCGCGGATGAGAACGGCATGAGACCCCGCTCCTCAAGCCCCTCCGGCGTTTGAGGAGCGGGGTCCGGGGCGGAGCCCCGGGACCCGCGCCAGGGCTCAGGCCGCGCCGACGTTCTCCGAGACCGAGATCCGACCCTTCCGAATCGTGGCCAGCCGCGGAGCGGCCTTCGCGAGGGTCGAGTCGTGGGTGACCATGATGAACGTCAGGTTGTGCTCGCGCCACAGCCCTTCGAGTACGTCCATGATCTCGTCGCGCATGGACTCGTCGAGGTTGCCGGTGGGCTCGTCGGCGAGGAGCACCTTGGGGTTCTTCACGAGCGCGCGGGCGATGGCGACGCGCTGCTGCTGGCCACCGGACATCTCGGACGGCAGATGCGTCAACCGCTCCCCCAGTCCTACGGACTTCAGGGCTTCGGCCGCCCGCTCGCGCCGCTCGGCGACCTTCAGCCCCAGCGGGACCAGCGCCGTCTCCACGTTCTCCTGCGCGGTGAGCGTCGGGATGAGGTTGAAGGACTGGAAGATGATGCCGATCTTCTCGCTGCGCACCTTCGTCAGCTTCGCCTCGGAGAGCGTCGCGAGGTCGGTGCCGTCGAGGTGGACGCTGCCCGCGGTGGGCCGGTCGAGGCCGCCGAGCATCTGGAGCAGCGTCGACTTGCCGCCGCCCGTCGGGCCCTGGATGACGAGCCGGCCGCCGTCCTCCACGGTCAGGTCGACACCGCGCAGGGCGTCGACGGTCTCTTTGCCGCGCTTGTACTGCTTGGTCACGCCGCGCAGTTCGTACATGGTGAACTCCTTTAGGGGGAAAGGGCGGTGGGCTACTCGACGCGGCGCAGCGCGTCCGCGGGGCGCAGCCGCGAGGCCCGCCAGCCGCCGTACGCACCGGCGATCAGACCGCCGCCGATCGCCAGGCCCGCGGCGAGCGCGATCGTGGAGAGGCTGACCGGGGCGGAGAGCGCCACGTCGATGGTGCTGGCCGCGGACGAGCCGCCGCCGGGGCCGCCGCCCATGCCGCCCCCGCCGCCGGGCCCGCCCATACCGCCGCCACCGCCGCCACCGCCGCCGGTGGAGCCGAGGGACGCGCTCAGGGTCGGGCTGAAGGCCGTGACGGCGTACGCGGCGACGACGCCGAGCGCGATGCCGAGGACACCGCCGATGAGCCCGTTGACGATCGCCTCACCCGCGACCTGGCGGGTGACCCGGCCCGACTTCCAGCCGAGCGCCTTGAGCGTGCCGAACTCCCGCACCCGGCGCGAGACCGCCGAGGAGGTGAGCAGCGCGGCGACGATCACGGCCGCGGCGAGCACCACGACGGACAGCCACTTGCCCACGCTGGAGGCGAGGTTGGAGGCGGTCGACAGCGAGCCGGAGACGGTGTCGGCGAGGTCGGAGGAGGTGGTGACCGTGGTCCCCGAGATGTTCTTCTTGATCGTCGCCTTGACGGTGTCGATCTGCTTCGAGTCGGCGGCCTTCACATAGATGGTGGAGACCTTGTTCTTGGCGTCGGCGAGGGTCTGCGCCTGCTTCAGCGGCAGGTAGACGTCGCCGGTCGAGTCGCTGCTGCTCGCCTGCGCGATGCCGATGACCTCGTACTTCACCTTGTTGACGGTGAGCGTGTCGCCGACGGCCTTGGAGTTCTCCTTGGCGTACGACTTCGAGAGGACCGCGACCTTGGCGTTCGTCTCGGCCGCCTTGAAGGTCCGGCCCTTGGTGATCTCCATCGTGGAGAGCGGGCCGAGGCCCTGGTGCGCGACGTCGATGCCGTACACGGAGTACGAGTTGACGTCGAAGTTCGCGCCGCCGCCCTGCACGCCGCCCTCACCGCCGCCCTCACCGGAGGGAGCGCCCTGGCCCTGGCCCTGTCCCTGGGACTGGCTCTGGGCCTGGCCCTGGCTGAACTGGCCGGAGACCTTCATGACGTTGAGGGTGAGGGCGCCGGTCGCGGAGGAGACGCCCTCCTGGTCCGCGACCTCGGCGATCAGCGACGACTTGAGCGTCTGGCCACCCGACGTCATGACGCGGTCGGTCGACTGGGTCTTGCTGGAGTCGTCGTCGCCGTTGGCGTCGAACTTGAAGTTGGGGCGGTCGCCGCTCTTGGGAGCGGAGGCGGCCTTGGTCACCGTCATGTCGGTGCCGAGGCCGTAGAGGGACTCCAGAACCTTGCTCTGGGCCTGCTTCATCCCGGCCGAGACCGACGTGACCGTGATGACCAGCGCGATGCCGAGCGCGAGCCCGGAGGCGACGACGAGGGCAGCCTTCCGGCGCCGCCTCAATTCGCGCCTGAGGTAGGTGAGGAACATGGACCGGACAGTAAGGACAGCGCTTTGCAGTGAGCTGTGAGCCGCATGCGGTCTTCATAAGTGCCCGCTAAAAACACCGTGAATACGCTGAACCCCGGTACACGGGGTGTACCGGGGTTCACACGAAAAGGAGCTGCGGCTCAGGCGGCGGAGCCGGCCTTCCAGTCCGCCCAGCTCAGGTTCCAGCCGTTGAGGCCGTTGTCCGGCTGGACCGTCTTGTCGCCGGTGTTCTTCACGATGACGACGTCGCCGACCATCGAGTTGTCGTAGAACCAGGCGCCCGGGGTGCTGGAGTCGTTGGCGCCCTTGGCGTCGGAGAGGCCGACGCAGCCGTGGCTGGTGTTCACCGAGCCGAAGATCGACTTGGCGCCCCAGTAGTTGCCGTGGATGAAGGTGCCGGAGTTCGACAGGCGCATCGCGTGCGGCACGTCCTTGATGTCGTACTCGCCCTTGCCGTCGTCGTCCGTGAAGCCGACCGTCGCGCCGTTCATCCGGGTCTCCTTGAACTTCTCGGAGATCACCATCTGGCCCTCGTACGTCTTGTTCTCGGGCGATCCGGCGGAGATCGGGATGGTCTTGACGACCTTGCCGTCGTGGGTGACGGTCATCGTCTTGGTCTTGGCGTCGACCGTGGAGACCTGGTTGCGCCCGATCTTGAAGGTGACCGTCTTCTGCTGCACACCGGTCACGCCGCTGGCGCCCTCGACGCCGTCGAGGTCCAGCTTCAGGGTGACGGTGGAGCCGCCCTTCCAGTAGTCCTCGGGGCGGAAGTCCAGGCGGTTGGCGCTGAACCAGTGGCCGACGACCTCCTGGCCACTGCTGGACGACACCGTGATGTGGGACTGCACGTCCGACTTGTTGGTGATCGCCTTGTCGAAGTTGATCGAGACCGGCATGCCGACGCCGACGGTCGAACCGTCCTCCGGCGTGAAGTTGCCGATGAAGCTGTTGGCCGGGGAGACCGTCGTGAACTGCGAGTTCTCGTGCGCGGCGCGGCCGTCGGAGTCCTTCGCCACGGCGGCGATCTTGTACGTGGTCGCGCGGGCGAGCTGGCCGGTGGGCTTCCAGCTCTTCTTGTCCGTGGCTATCTGACCGGCGACGGCGGTGCCGTCGGCCGTGGTCATCTTGACCTCGCTGAGCGTGCCCTTGCTCACGGTGACCTTGGCGGCGTTGTTGATGCTCGCGTTGTCGGAGCCGTCCTTCGGCGCGATCTTGATGTCGGCCTCGGAGGTCTTCTTCGCCGCGGCCTCATCGGCCTGCTGCTGCGTCTTCTCGCCGCTGCCCGACGCGGCACTGTCACCGTCGCCGCCGCTGCACGCGGAGAGCACCAGAACACCGCCGAGCAGGGCGGACGCGGCCATCAGACCCTTGCGCCGCTTACCGTCCGTCATCACACGCTTCTCCATAGTCGCCGATTTTCCGGATCTCCCCGGAGGAACACAGAGGTTCCCCTTACCCATACATAACGCAGTGACCGCTTCAGGCCGTTCCCGAAGAGCCCCGATGTGGGGGACACCACGTAGAAAAGGGGGTGACCACCGATGCACCCGTGGTAACGGCGCCCCCGCGATCCCCGTCGGAAACGGCGGAACCCCGGGGCGGCGGCCCCGGGGTTCCCCGTCGCACCGACCGCTACACGTCGTCCTCGCCGTCCTCCCCGCCATCATCCTCGTCGAGGTCCCAGTCCGGTGAGTCGGGGTCGTAGTCGACCTGTTCGCTGGACCAGGAGGCCTGCACGAGTTCGGCGCCCGGTACGTCGCCGACCAGGTCGAACGGGTCCACCAGATACGCGACGGCCTCCGCCTCGTCCTCCTGCACGGCGCTCTCGGCGTGCGAGCGCTCCCCCTCCGGCAGCTCTCCCTGCGCGGAGGACTCGGCGATGCGCTGCAGGGCTCCGCCGGTCAGCGCCTCCCCGTCGACGACCTCCAGGACCAATTCCACCTTCAGGCGAACAAAGCGTGACGTCTCATCAGTACTCATGACGCGGAGCGTACGGCCCGCGGCCCCCGCGACTTTCCGGTGACCCGCCCCTGTCACTAGGATCGCCCCACACGGCCAATTCGCCAGCGCCACAAGGGGGATCGCTTCCGTGTCCGTCGCACGTCGATCACTGTTCACCGCCACCGCCGCCGGGACGCTCCTGGCCGCCCTGTGGTTCGTTCCCAGCGCCACCGCGACCCCGGGGCACACGAGCACCGCCGACCAGGAGCGCACCGCCGCCACGGTCGGGTCCCAGTCCGACCACCAACTCCGCCTGGCCGACACGGGAACGGTGGACACCACCCCGTACGTGGTCGGCGGCTCGGCCTTCCTGGGCATGGGCGTGGCCTTCGTGGCGTACTCGGTCCGCAGGGAGCGCACGGTGGAGTAGGGGGCGCCCCGTGAGGGGCGCGGGGAACTGCGCGACCAGCCACAGCGCGCCCGCGCCCGCGAACGGTCCGCACATGGCGGACGAGAAGGCGCGAACCCCCTAGGCCAGCGCCCCGGTGACGCCCTCGACGGCGGCCACCAGCGCCCCACTCCGCACGAACACATCAGCGGCGGCGAGATCGGGCGCCAGGAACCGATCGGGCCCGGCCCCCTGAACCCCGGCCTCCCGAGCGGCAGCGATCACGGCACGGGACGCCGGAGCCGCACGCAGCCCCTCCCGCAGCTCGACACCCCGGGTCGCCGCGTACAGCTCGACCGCCACGATCCGCGCCAGATTGTCGACGGCGGTCCGCAGCTTGCGCGCCGCCGACCAGCCCATGGACACGTGGTCCTCCTGCATCGCGGAGGACGGGATCGAGTCGGCCGACGCCGGCACGGCGAGCCGCTTCAGCTCGCTCACCAGCGCGGCCTGCGTGTACTGCGCGATCATGAGCCCCGAGTCGACCCCGGCGTCGTCCGCGAGGAACGGCGGCAGCCCGTGCGAGCGGTTCTTGTCGAGCAGCCGGTCCGTGCGCCGCTCGGCGATGGAGCCGAGGTCGGCGGCGGCGATGGCGAGGAAGTCGAGCACATAGGCGACCGGCGCACCGTGGAAGTTGCCGTTGGACTCGACGCGTCCGTCGGGCAGCACCACGGGATTGTCGACGGCGGCGGCCAGCTCCCGCTCGGCGACGAGCCGCGCGTGCGCCATGGTGTCCCGCCCGGCCCCGGCGACCTGCGGGGCGCACCGCACGGAGTACGCGTCCTGCACGCGCGGCGCGTCGTCCTGATGGTGCCCGGTGAGCTCCGAGCCCTTCAGCACGGCCAGCATGTTGGCGGCGGAGGCGGCCTGCCCGGGGTGCGGGCGGATGGCGTGCAACTCGGGGGCGAGGACCTTGTCGGTGCCGAGCAGCGCCTCCAGCGACAGCGCGGCGGTGACATCGGCGGCCTTGTACAGGTTCTCCAGGTCGTCGAGGGCCATGACGAGCATGCCGAGCATGCCGTCGGTCCCGTTGAGGAGGGCCAGGCCCTCCTTCTCACGCAGCTCGACCGGCGCGATGCCGTGCTCGGCGAGGAGTTCGCCGGCGGGCCGGACGACCCCGTCGGGGCCCTCGGCGTCACCCTCGCCCATGAGGGCGAGCGCGCAGTGGCTGAGCGGGGCGAGGTCGCCGGAGCAGCCGAGCGAGCCGTACTCGTGCACGACCGGGGTGATCCCGGCGTTGAGCACGTCCGCCATGGTCTGCGCGGCCTCGGGGCGGACACCGGTGTGCCCGGAGCAGACGGTCTTCAGGCGCAGGAACATCAGCGCGCGCACCACCTCGCGCTCCACGCGCGGGCCCATGCCCGCGGCGTGCGAGCGCACGATGTTGCGCTGGAGCTGGGCGCGCAGCTCGGGGCTAATGTGCCGGGTGGCGAGGGCGCCGAACCCGGTGGAGACGCCGTAGACCGGCTCGGGCTTCGCGGCGAGCGCGTCGACGATCTCGCGGGCCGCGGTGAGCGCCTGGACGGCCTCCGCGGAGAGTTCGATCCGGGCGTCGCGGCGGGCGACGGCGACGACATCGGCAGCGGTGACCCCGGCCGTCCCGACCACCACAGTGTGCATATCCATATTCAGGAGCGTACGCAGTGAATCTCTGGATGTCACGACCGAGTTCCGGGAAAGACCCTTACTGGTCGCGGCCCCTGATCCGCCGCCGCTCCCGGTCCCCGGTGACCGGCGGCGGGGCGTCGGCGAGGCGGACGACCGGATCGTCGAGGCCGCCGTCCCGCCCGGCGACCACCGGCCGCGCGGCGCGCAGCGCCTTGGCCTTGTACTGGGCGGCGTCCGCGAGCCGGAAGAGCCGGCGCGCGCTCCTGACCTCGCCGATCGGGTCCCCGGTCGAGGCGACGCCGACCGCGACGCCCTCGCCGAGCTCCATCTCCGCCGCCCGCGTGCAGATCTCGTCGCCGACCCGCACCACGTCGTCGGCGGACGGGCCGAGGGCCAGCAGGCAGAACTCGTCGCCGCCGAGCCGGGCCACGAGCGCGCCGGGCAGCATCGCGCCGCACAGCGACAGCACGGAGCCGAACCGTTCGAGGAGCCGGTCGCCGATCGCGTGGCCGAGGGTGTCGTTGACCCGCTTGAGCCCGTTCAGGTCGCACACCACGAGGCTGAGCACGGCGCCCTCCGTCCGGTGCCGCTCCACCGCCTGGTCGAGGCGTATGTCGACGGCCCGCCGGTTGGCGAGGCCGGTCAGCGCGTCCGTGAAGGCCAGCCGCCGGGCCTCCTCCAGGCGTTCGGTCTGCGCGAGTCCGGCGGCCACCACGGAGGCCAGTACGGTCGCGAGATCGGCGTCCGCGGGCACGAACGCGGGCACGCCGTGCGGCCGCGCGACGTACAGCTCGCCCCACGCCCGCCCGTGCAGCACGACCGGCGCGACGACACAGCTCCCGCGCCCCCGGCGGCGCAGCGCGGCCACCCGCTGATGGCAGTACCCGGCGTCCTCGACCGGCCCGTCGGCGGTCTCGACCCACGCGTCGGGCTCGCCGCCGCCGGCCCACCGCTCGTGCAGGAACTCGGTGATCTCCGGGAACTGGTGCACCGGATAGGTCTCGTCCTCGGGGAACTCCTCCTCGCCGGCCGCGCGCTCCCCCACGTTGACCAGCACCCGCAGCTGCCCGCGCTCGCGCTCCCACACCGACAGCGCGGCGAAGTTCCCCGACAGCGCGTGACAGGCGCCGAGCGCGGCCGCCCGCCAGGACTCCCGCGGAGACTGCGCGGCCGCCATGCCCTGCGCGAGCATCACGACGGCCCGCAGCCGGACATCCTCTCCCATTAGTCCAGGTTAGGTACATTCTCGGCATTACGGTGAATTGTGTACACCCGATCAAGGGGGAAGCGGCGCCCCTGGGGCGAGCGAAGCTCGCACTCAGGGGCGCGGGGAACTGCGCGAGAAGAGGCCACCGGGCCGCGGACGAAGGACCACCCAGGGCTCAGACCCCGGGCCACCGAGGCGCCCGCTTCTCGTTGAACGCGGCGACCCCCTCGGCCCGGTCCCCCGAGAACGCCACGGACCGCCACGCCGCATCCTCCACCTCGAGCCCGGCCCGCAGATCCAGCCCGTGCCCGAGCCGCAGCGCCCGCTTGGCGGCGCGGAGCCCGACGGGCGAGTTGGCGGCGATCCGGGCGGCCAGCGCGAGCGCCTCCGTACGGTCCTGCCCCGCGCCCACGAGGTGGTCGACGAGCCCGAGCTCCCGCGCCTCCTGCGCTTCGAGGCGGCGCGCCGTGAAGATCAGCTCGGCGGCCCGCGCGGCCCCGACCCGGCGCGGCAGCAACTGCGTACCGCCACCGCCGGGAATCACCCCGACCGACACCTCCGGCAGCCCGACCACGGCGCTGTCGTCGGCCACGATCAGATCGCAGGCGAGCGCCAGCTCGAACCCGCCGCCCAGCGCGAAGCCGTGCACGGCGGCGATCGTCGGCATCGGCAGGTCGAGTACGCCCGTGTAGGCGGCCCGCGTGACGGGCCGCTGCCGGACCAGCTCGGCGTCGGAGAACGAGTTCCGCTCCTTGAGGTCGGCGCCGACGCAGAACGCCCGCTCGCCGCTGGAGGCGACGACCACGACCCGTACGTCGCTGTCGGCCGCCAGCGCGTCGCACGCGGCGCCGATGGACCGGGCCATGTCGCTGGACACCGCGTTCATCGCCTTGGGCCGGTCGAGCGTCAGCTCGGCGACGGTGCCGCCCTCGTGCCGCGTGACCCCGACGAACTCCCCGAACCGCTGGTCCTCAGCCACGACCGCACTCCTCCACTCCGGTTAACTGACGTTAACCGGAGGGTGTCAGGTGCGGCGGGTCAGCGTCCAGGGCTCGACGACACCGAGACCACGCACGGGCCGCTGCCACATGGGCTGGAGCGCGAACCGGTACGACGGGGGCTCCTCGCCGTCCTGCTCGGCCTTCTGCGCCTCGACGGCGGCCTCGGCCTCCGACGTCGGCGCGTCGCCGGTGCGGATCAGCTCCTCGGCGAAGGCGCCGTCCACCAGCACGTTGTCCCGGGGCGCTATCGAGGTGAGCCGGCTCGCGAGGTTCACGGTGGTCCCGAAGACATCGCCCATCCGGGTCGTCACGGTCCCGAAGGCCATGCCGACGCGCAGCTCGGGCATGGTCTCGTCGTTGCTCATCGTCTCGATGAGCCGCAGCGCGATCTCGCCCGCGATCCCGGCGTCGTCGGCGGCGAACAGCACCTCGTCGCCGAGCGTCTTGATGAGCCGCCCGCCGTGCGCGGCGACCAGGTCGGCGGCCGTGGTCTCGAAGGCCTCGACCAGCTCGCCGAGCTCCTCCTCCTCCATCCGCCGGGTCAGCCGCGTGAACCCGACGAGGTCGGCGAAGCCGACGGCGAGCCGCCGGTCCACCATCTCCTCGTCGTCCCCGGCCTGGACCACCCGCCCGGTGGCCGCGGCCAGCTGCCGCCGCCACACGTAGACCAGGAACTCCTCCAGCTCGGGCAGGAGCAGCTCTATCAGCGGATAGGTGACCTCGGTACGGGTCATGCCGGGCTCGGGCGGTTCGGTGAGCCCCTCCAGGAACGAGTCGATCTGCCACTCGGCGAGTCGCGCCGTGGTCTGGCCCGTCGACCGGGCGACCTGCACGGCCATCGCCTCGCTGAGCAGCCCCGCCTCCACCAGACCGGCGAGCCGGCGCAGCGCCAGCACGTCGGCCTCGGTCAGCGCCTTGGCCTGGCCGATGTCGGCGAAGCCCATGGCCCGCCAGAAGCGGGAGGCCAGCTCCATGGAGACGCCCGCGCTGCGGGCGGCCTGGAACGGGGTGTAGCGGCGCTCGGCGCCGAGGATGAGCCCTTCGAGCCGCAGGGCGAGGGGATCCTCCGGGTTTTCCTCGGCCCCTTCCGACTTCTCGGGGTCGCCTTGGCCACCCGTGCCAAAGCCCGAGTCGTCGACGGTCACGCCTGCTGCCCTTCCGATCTGCCACGGTCAGGTATCGACCGGGCTCAACTCTACGGCAGCCCCTGTGCGCCAGGTCACTCCGTTCGAACCGGGTCGCCGGGTTGTTTCCCGTCCGCGGCCCGGTGGGGCTCCTCGCGCAGTTCCCCGCGCCCCTGAGACATGCGCTCCGCGCAGCCTCCCCTGAGGCTGCGTCTTCGCCGCGCCTCTCTCGATGAGATGGCGCACGAAGTGCGCATCTCAGGGGCGCGGGGAACTGCGCGACCAGCCCCCACCGGGCCGCAGCCGAAGGGCTACGCCGGACGCAGGTGGATGATGTCGCCGGCGCCCACCGACTCACGGGGCCCGTCGGCCGGGGCGATCACCAGCCGCCCGTCAGAGTCCACGGCAACCGCCTCCCCCACAAGATCCCGCCCCCCGGGCAACTGAGCCCGCACGGACCGCCCCAGCGTCGCGCACCCGGCGGCATACGTCGCCTGCAACCCCGACACCCCGGGATCCCCCTGCGCCGCACACCACTCGAGATACCACCGCTCGAACGACCGCAGAACGGCCCGCAGCAACGGCTCCCGGTCCACCACCTTCGCCCCGGCCAGCGCCAGCGACCCCGCGGTGGCGACCGGCAGCTCCTCCGCCCGCAGCGACACGTTCAGCCCGATCCCGACCACGACCCCGTCCGCCCCGGCCCGCTCCGCGAGGATCCCGGCGGCCTTGCGCTCCTCGCCGCCCACCGTGAGCAGCAGGTCGTTCGGCCACTTCAGCGCCGTGTCGACCCCGGCCGCCGACGAGAGCCCCGTGGCGAGCGCGACCCCGGCGAGCAGCGGCAGCCACCCCCAGCGCTCCACCGGCACCTCGTGCTCCCCGGGCTTGAGCAGCACGGAGAAGAACAGCCCCGAGCGCGGCGGAGCCGACCAGCGCCGGTCGAGCCGCCCGCGCGCCGCGCTCTGCTCCTCGGCGATCAGCACGGCCCCCTCGGCGACGGCGCCGGAGGACGCCCGGGTCACCAGGTCGGTGTTGGTGGAGCCGGTACGGGGCACCACTTCGAGGGACGACCACAGTCCGTCCCCGCGCAGGAGGGAGCGGCGCAGCCCCGCCTCGCCCAGCGGTGGCCGGTCGAGGTCCGACCAGCGGTTGTTCTCGGGCACGTCTGAACCATCTCGCGGCGTCATGCAACCCAGCGTAGGTGTGGCAAACGCCGCACTGCCGAGCAGTATTCGCGCCACTACGCTACGAGTCAGTAGCCACCGCACCGTCCCCCACCCCACGAACTGTCCAGGCAGGGAGCCGCATCCCGATGTCCGAGTTGGAAGAGAAGCCCGACATCCACACCACCGCAGGCAAGATCGAGGATCTGCGGCGCAGGATCGACGAGGCGACCCACGCGGGTTCGGCCCGCGCGGTCGAGAAGCAGCACGCCAAGGGCAAGCTGACGGCCCGTGAGCGGATCGATCTGCTGATGGACGAGGACTCGTTCGTGGAGCTGGACGAGTTCGCGCGGCACCGCTCGACCGACTTCGGCCTGGACGCCAACAAACCGTACGGCGACGGCGTGGTGACCGGCTACGGCACGGTCGACGGCCGCCCGGTGGCCGTGTTCTCGCAGGACTTCACCGTCTTCGGCGGCGCCCTCGGCGAGGTCTTCGGCCAGAAGATCATGAAGGTGATGGACTTCGCGCTGAAGACCGGCTGCCCGGTCATCGGCATCAACGACTCCGGCGGCGCCCGCATCCAGGAGGGTGTGATGGCGCTGGGCATGTACGGCGAGATCTTCCGCCGCAACACCCACGCCTCGGGCGTCATCCCGCAGATCAGCCTGGTCGTCGGCCCGTGCGCGGGCGGCGCGGTGTACTCCCCCGCGATCACCGACTTCACGGTGATGGTCGACCAGACCAGCCACATGTTCATCACCGGACCCGACGTCATCAAGACGGTCACCGGCGAGGACGTCGGCTTCGAGGAGCTGGGCGGCGCGCGGGCGCACAACTCGCGCTCCGGTGTCGCGCACCACATGGCGGGCGACGAGAAGGACGCCATCGAGTACGTGAAGTCGCTGCTGTCCTACCTGCCGTCGAACAACCTGAGCGAGCCGCCCGCCTTCCCCGAGGAGGCCGACCTGGCCGTCACGGACGAGGACCGCGAGCTGGACACCATCGTCCCGGACAGCGCCAACCAGCCGTACGACATGCACACGGTGATCGAACACGTCCTGGACGACGCCGAGTTCTTCGAGACGCAGTCGCTGTTCGCGCCGAACATCCTGACCGGCTTCGGCCGGGTCGAGGGCCGCCCGGTCGGCATCGTCGCCAACCAGCCGATGCAGTTCGCCGGCTGCCTCGACATCCACGCGAGCGAGAAGGCCGCGCGGTTCGTCCGCACGTGTGACGCCTTCAACGTGCCGGTGCTGACCTTCGTGGACGTCCCCGGCTTCCTGCCGGGCGTCGAGCAGGAGCACGAGGGCATCATCCGGCGCGGCGCCAAGCTGATCTTCGCGTACGCCGAGGCGACCGTCCCGCTGATCACGATCATCACCCGCAAGGCGTTCGGCGGCGCGTACGACGTGATGGGCTCCAAGCACCTGGGCGCCGACCTGAACCTGGCGTGGCCCACCTCGCAGATCGCGGTCATGGGCGCGCAGGGCGCGGTCAACATCCTGCACCGCAAGACGATCGCGGCGGCCGAGGCCGCCGGGAACGCCGAGGAGACGCGGGCGCAGCTCATCCAGCAGTACGAGGACACGCTCCTCAACCCCTACACGGCGGCCGAGCGCGGCTACATCGACGCGGTGATCCTGCCGTCCGACACCCGCGCCCACGTCGTGAAGGGCCTGCGCCAGCTGCGCACCAAGCGGGAGAGCCTGCCCCCGAAGAAGCACGGCAACATCCCCCTCTAGGCCGAAGGGAGCCACCGACCATGATGATCAAGGTCGTCCGGGGAAACCCGACCCCCGAGGAGCTGGCCGCCGCACTGGCGGTGGTCAGAGCCCGGGCCGCGGCGGCGCCCGAGGCCCCGGCGGCCGCGGCCGAGCGGGACGCGTGGGCCGACCCCTCCCGCATCGCCCGCCACCGGATGCCCGCCCCCGGCCCGGCGAGCTGGTCGCGCACGTTCTGGCCGGCGTGAGCCGACCGGAACAATCTGGTCCGTCTGTGCGGGGCGCCTGAGTACGCGTACTCAGGCGCCCCGCGCGTGCGCGTCGCAGTATCGATGTCGTGCTGTGGTCTGACCCTGAGGACAAGCCTCCGGAGGAGCTTCGCGCGACGCAGGGGATGCTGCGTCGGGCGAGTGTCGTGCTGGCCCTGGCGATGGTGCTGACGATGTTCGTGCTGGGCGTCCTGTGAGGGTCCTGCGGTTCTATACGCTGGCTCCATGACGCCGTCCCGCCGCCTGATCCTGGCCTCCCAGTCCCCCGCCCGTCTCGGCCTGCTGAGGCAGGCGGGTTTCGCGCCGGAGGTCGTCGTCAGCGGCTTCGACGAGGACGCCGTGACGGCCCCGACCCCCGCGGAGCTCGCGCTCGCCCTCGCCGAGGCCAAGGCCTCCGTCGTGGCCGCCCGGCCCGAGGCGCAGGGCGCCCTCGTCATCGGCTGCGACTCCGTCCTCGACCTGGACGGCGAGGCGCTCGGCAAGCCCGCCGACGCCGAGGAGGCCACGGCCCGCTGGAAGGCGATGCGGGGCCGCGCGGGCACCCTTCAGACGGGCCACTGCGTCTACGACACCGCCTCCGGCCGGTACGCCTCGGGCACCGGCTCCACGGTGGTCCGGTTCGGCGAGCCGACCGACGCGGAGATCGCCGCCTACGTGGCGACGGGCGAGCCGCTCCACGTCGCGGGCGCCTTCACCCTCGACGGCCGCTCGGCGCCCTTCATCGACGGCATCGACGGCGACCACGGCAACGTGATCGGCCTGTCCCTGCCGCTGCTGCGCCGGCTGCTGGCGCGACTGGACGTCAGCGTCACGGAGTTGTGGGCGCGGGAGGGCTAGCGGGCCCGGGCGCGCCGTTCGCCGGGGCGTTCTCCCGTCGGTCGTAGGCGACCAGCGTCAGCACGACGAGGCCGAGCACGACCATCATGGCGAGGAACGCGAACCAGCCCGCCGGGCCGATGACGAACGCGCCGAGCAGCCCGTGCACCACGGCCACGCTGATCAGCAGGATCCGCCCGAAGCCGCCCGGCCCCCGGTCGGTGATCGCCGTGCGCAGCAGCACCACGGCGCACAGCACCAGATAGAGGCCGAAGACACCGCCCGCGACCCACGCGCCGATGGTCATCGCACGCGGGTCGAGACCCGCCAGGGACATCTTCTGGTTGTCGACCACCAGGCCGAGGAACCAGTTCAGGAAGGCGATTCCGAGCGCCTCCGCGAAGAGCACGATCGCGGCCACCCACGCCACCGGCCTGCGGGCCACCGGCCCCACCCACTTTCCCCTGAGCCATCGCCTGTTACTGCGAGTACGTCGAGACATCGCGAACGCTACTAACGGGTAAACCTCCGGACAAGGGGTCTGCCGAAGGCAAAGAATCGTTGGGCCATTCGTAGGGACTCCACAAAGAAAGGCGACTGGCCGCAGCGCGGTCTCACAGAGACCTAGACCACACGGCGGGGATAGGGTTCGACCGAGGGATCCCGCGCAGCCAGGCGCGACAAGGGATTTCCGGGACCGAGCGGCCCTCGAGTCACACTCCGTGTGGGCAAGCTCACCATTGGGGATGGGTCGTAAGCCCGTGTCGGCTGTCCCTAAACTCGGCTTGTTTCAAGGAGGGAGCCATCGTGCGCAAGGTGCTCATCGCCAACCGTGGCGAAATCGCTGTCCGCGTGGCCCGGGCGTGCCGGGACGCTGGGATCGCGAGCGTTGCCGTCTATGCCGATCCGGACCGGGACGCTCTGCATGTCCGCGCGGCCGACGAGGCCTTCGCGCTGGGTGGTGACACCCCGGCGACGAGCTATCTGGACATCGCCAAGGTGTTGCAGGCCGCCAAGGACTCGGGCGCGGACGCCATCCACCCCGGCTACGGATTCCTGTCGGAGAACGCGGAGTTCGCCCAGGCCGTGCTGGACGCGGAGCTGATCTGGATCGGTCCGCCCCCGCACGCCATCCGTGACCTCGGCGACAAGGTCGCCGCCCGGCACATCGCGCAGCGCGCCGGTGCCCCGCTGGTCGCGGGCACCCCGGACCCGGTCTCGGGCGCCGACGAGGTCGTCGCGTTCGCCGAGCAGCACGGTCTGCCGATCGCGATCAAGGCCGCCTTCGGCGGCGGCGGGCGCGGTCTGAAGGTCGCCCGCACTCTGGACGAGGTTCCGGAGCTGTACGACTCCGCGGTGCGCGAGGCCGTCGCGGCGTTCGGCCGCGGTGAGTGCTTCGTGGAGCGCTACCTGGACAAGCCCCGGCACGTGGAGACCCAGTGCCTGGCCGACTCCCACGGCAACGTGGTGGTCGTCTCGACCCGTGACTGCTCGCTGCAGCGCCGCCACCAGAAGCTGGTGGAGGAGGCCCCCGCGCCGTTCCTGTCCGACGCCCAGGTCGAGGAGCTGTACTCCGCCTCCAAGGCGATCCTGAAGGAGGCCGGCTACGTCGGCGCCGGCACGGTCGAGTTCCTGGTCGGCGCGGACGGCACGATCTCCTTCCTGGAGGTCAACACACGTCTCCAGGTCGAGCACCCGGTCACCGAAGAGGTCGCCGGCATCGACCTGGTCCGTGAGATGTTCCGCATCGCCGACGGCGAGGAGCTCGGCTACGGCGACCCGGAGCTGCGCGGTCACTCCTTCGAGTTCCGCATCAACGGCGAGGACCCGGGCCGGGGCTTCCTGCCCGCGCCCGGCACCGTCACCAAGTTCGACGGCCCTGCCGGTCCCGGTGTCCGCCTGGACGCGGGCGTCGAGTCCGGCTCGGTCATCGGCCCGGCCTGGGACTCGCTCCTGGCCAAGCTGATCGTGACCGGCCGCACCCGCAAGGAGGCCCTGGAGCGGGCCTCGCGCGCGCTGGCCGAGTTCGAGGTCGAGGGCATGGCCACCGCCATCCCGTTCCACCGCAAGGTCGTCACCGACCCGGCGTTCGCCCCCGAACTGACCGGCTCCGACGAGCCGTTCACCATCTTCACCCGGTGGATCGAGACCGAGTTCGTCAACGACATCCCGCCGTTCGCCGCGCCCGCGGCCGACGGTGAGGAGGACGAGGCCGGTCGCGAGACCGTCGTCGTCGAGGTCGGCGGCAAGCGCCTGGAGGTCTCGCTGCCCGCCGGGATGGGCATGTCGCTGGCCCGCACCGGGCTCAACGCGGGCGCCAAGCCCAAGCGGCGCGCGGCCAAGAAGTCCGGCCCGGCCGCCTCCGGCGACACCCTCGCCTCCCCGATGCAGGGCACGATCGTGAAGATCGCTGTCGAGGAGGGCCAGGAGGTCAAGGAGGGCGATCTGATCGTCGTCCTGGAGGCCATGAAGATGGAGCAGCCGCTCAACGCGCACAAGTCCGGCACCGTCAAGGGCCTGTCCGCCGAGGTCGGCGCCTCCCTCACCTCCGGCGCCGCGATCTGCGAGATCAAGGACTGACGGTCCGATCCGGTTGTACCGAGCGCCCGTTGGCCCCCGTGAGAGGGCCGGCGGGCGCTTCGCCGTCGCACCGGAGCGATCAGGCATCCTTGAAGGCCCGCACCCTGGGAGGCCCCATGACGTCCGAGACCGCGCCCGCCGGTGCCCGCCCCATGCGCGCGGACGCCCGCCGCAACTACGAGCGGCTGCTCGCCACCGCCCGTACGGCGTTCGCCGAGCACGGTACGGGGGCGTCCCTGGAGGACGTGGCACGCGGCGCCGGGGTCGGCATCGGCACCCTGTACCGGCACTTTCCCAACCGGTACGCGCTGATGAGCGCCGTCTTCGAGGAGGCGGTGACCGAACTGCTCGACCGCTCCCGGGCGCTGCTCGACGCCCCGCAGCCGTGCTCCGCGCTCGTGGCGTGGCTGCGGGACATCATCACCCACGCGAGTGAGTACCGGGGCCTGTCGGGCGCCCTCATGTCGGCATCGCAGGACGCGAGTTCGGCTCTCGCCCGGTGCAGTGCGCCGATGCGCGACGCGGGGCAGGCGCTTCTGTCACGGGCCCAGGAGTCGGGCGCCGTGCGCCGGGACGTCTCCATCACGGATCTGCTGCAGCTGACCAACGCGATCGCGCTGGCCGCCGAGGAGACTCCGTCGGACCCGGGCTTGGCCGACCGCCTCCTGACCTTGACGCTGCGCGGCATCACCCAGTGACCGTCCGCCGGGCGCGCAGTTCCCCGCGCCCCTGGCGGCGACACACCTCTGCCCCATCAAGCCCCTCCGGCGATTGAGGAGCGGGGTCCGTCGCCGGATGCGCGTCTCGTCGTGGCCGGGCGCGCAGTTCCCCGCGCCCCTGGCGGCAATGCGCATCCGGCCGCGCTCCTGGCGGCGGCGCGCCTCTGCCCCATCAAGCCCCTCCGGCGATTGAGGAGCGGGGTCCGGGGCGGAGCCCCGGGGGCCGTCGCCGGGTGCGCGTCTCGTCGTGGCCGGGCGCGCAGTTCCCCGCGCCCCTCAGCGGCGCCGGAGGTCCGCCACCCTCGCCGAGCGCTCCGGAGCCGGGTCCATCGCGGCAGCGCTGCGCAAGGGGTGACCGCCTCCGGGGAGTTGACCCCGGCGCTGGACGGGCAGGGGGACATCCCGGCGGGACTGCCGTGCCGGAGCCGATTCACCACCCCCGGCGGCAGTCGCCCCCGAACCCGCGACGGCGATCTGCACTCCCTGATCGGCCAGCGCCTGCAACTCGGTGGCGGCGCGGTCGTCGTGGGCGGGCGGCTCGTCGGTGACGAGGCGCGTGATCACGTCCGTGGGCACCGTCTGGAACATGGTGTCCGTGCCGAGCTTCGAGTGATCGGCGAGGACCACCACCTCGGCGGCGGCCTGGACGAGCGCCCGGTCCACCGAAGCCGACAGCATGTTGGACGTGGACAGGCCGCGCTCGGCCGTGAGGCCGCTCCCGGACAGGAACGCCCGCGACACTCTCAGCCCCTGGAGGGACTGCTCGGCACCGCTGCCCACCAGGGCGTAGTTGGAACCCCGCAGCGTGCCACCGGTCATGACGACCTCGACCCGGTTGGCATGAGCCAAGGCCTGGGCGACGAGGAGCGAGTTGGTGACGACGGTCAGGCCCGGCACACGCGCGAGCCGGCGGGCCAGCTCCTGCGTGGTCGTCCCCGCGCCCACCACGATGGCCTCGCCCTCTTCGACGAGACCCGCGGCGAGATCGGCGATGGCCGTTTTCTCTGCGGTCGCGAGATGTGACTTCTGCGGAAAACCGGACTCCCGCGTGAATCCGCCCGGCAATACCGCACCGCCATGCCGGCGGTCGAGGAGTCCTTCTGCCTCCAGTGCGCGCACGTCCCGCCGTACGGTCACTTCGGAGGTCTGGACGACGCGGGCGAGTTCACGGAGCGATACAGCCCCGTTGGCTCGCACCATTTCGAGGATCAATTGACGACGTTCTGCAGCGAACACGAAACTGACAGTAACCCCAACGACCGTCTGGTTTCAGCAGTTTGCGCCGAATTACAGATTCTGTTCATGCCAGACCCCCGGAAGTGGTATACGCACGGCGGGGTGCCTACCCGCCGTGCGTATGCCTCCCGCATGGGCCGCGACGCACCGTGACAACGGGCCGGTCGCGGGGCCGGGCGGGCCGGGGTCAGCCCTCTTCGGCGAGCTTGCGGGTGTGGAGCTGCCGGGCGACTTCGGCGATGGATCCGGACAGCGAGGGGTACACGGTGAACGCGTTCGCGATCTGCTCGACCGTCAGATTGTTGTCGACCGCGATCGAAATGGGATGGATCAGTTCCGAAGCGCGGGGCGCGACGACCACACCGCCGACCACGATGCCGGTGCCGGGGCGGCAGAAGATCTTGACGAAGCCGTCCCTGATGCCCTGCATCTTGGCGCGCGGGTTGCGCAGCAGCGGCAGCTTGACGACGCGGGCGTCGAACTTGCCGCCGTCCACGTCGGCCTGCGAGACGCCGACGGTGGCGATCTCGGGGTCGGTGAACACGTTCGACGACACGGTCTTCAGGTTCAGCGGGGCCACCGCGTCGCCCAGGAAGTGGTACATCGCGATACGGCCCTGCATCGCGGCCACGGACGCCAGGGCGAACACGCCGGTGACGTCTCCGGCCGCGTACACGCCAGGAGCGGTCGTGCGCGAGACCTTGTCGGTCCAGATGTGACCGGAGTCCTTCACCTTGACCCCGGCGCCCTCCAGACCGAGCCCCTCGCTGTTGGGGATGGCGCCGACCGCCATCAGGCAGTGCGTGCCGGAGATGGTGCGGCCGTCGGAGAGGGTGACCTCGACGCGGTCGCCGACGCGCTTGGCGGAGGCGGCGCGCGAACGGGCCATGACGTTCATGCCGCGGCGCCGGAAGACGTCCTCCAGGACGGCGGCGGCGTCGGGGTCCTCGCCGGGGAGCACCCGGTCGCGGGACGAGACGAGCGTGACCTTGGAGCCGAGGGCCTGGTAGGCGCCGGCGAACTCGGCACCCGTCACACCGGAACCGACCACGATGAGCTCCTCGGGGAGCTCGTCCAGGTCGTACACCTGCGTCCAGTTCAGGATCCGCTCGCCGTCGGGCTGCGCGTCCGGGACCTCGCGCGGGTGGGCGCCGGTCGCGAGCAGCACGGCGTCGGCGGTGAGCGTCTCCTCGGTGCCGTCGGCGGCGGTGACGATGACCTTGCGGGAGCCGTCGAGGTCCTGCTGGCCGTCGAGCCGGCCCCGGCCGCGCAGCACGCGCGCGCCCGCACGCGTGACGGACGCGGTGATGTCGTGGGACTGGGCGAGCGCGAGGCGCTTCACCCGGCGGTTGACCTTGCCGAGGTCGACGCCGACGACGCGGGCCGGGGAGTCCGGATCGGGGGTGTCGTCCTCGACGATGATCCCCAACTCCTCGTACGAAGAGTCGAAGGTGGTCATCACCTCGGCCGTGGCGATCAGGGTCTTCGACGGCACGCAGTCGGTGAGCACCGACGCACCGCCCAGACCGTCGCAGTCGACGACGGTCACCTCCGCGCCGAGCTGGGCGGCCACCAGTGCCGCCTCGTATCCGCCAGGTCCGCCACCGATGATCACGATCCGAGTCACATGCCCCATTGTCCCGCACGCAACAATGGGGCGTCCTGTCGGGGTGCGTGCCGCGGATCCTGCCTGGTACGGACTTCACCCGGGGTCCCGGCCGTCCCTGTCGTACCCTCGGACCCATGTCGCTCTACGCCGCGTACGCCGGCAACCTCGACGCGCGGCTGATGAGCCGCCGCGCCCCGCACTCGCCGCTGCGCTCGACCGGCTGGCTCACCGGCTGGCGGCTGACGTTCGGGGGCGAGCAGATGGGCTGGGAGGGCTCGCTGGCCACCATCGTGGAGGCGCCGCGCTCGCAGGTCTTCGTCGCGCTGTACGACATCGCTCCGATGGACGAGGACTCCATGGACCGCTGGGAGGGTGTCGGCCTCGACATCTACCGGCGGATGCGGGTGCGCATCGACACCCTGGAGGGCGAGGAGCCCGCCTGGCTGTATGTACTGAACGGGTACGAGGGGGGCCTCCCCTCCGCGCGCTACCTGGGCGAGATCGCCGACGCCGCCGACTCGGCGGGCGCCCCCCACGACTACGTCATGGAGATGCGCAAGCGCCCCTGCTGAGTCCGGTCGCATCGCGCCTGCGGCCCGGTGGGGGCTGGTCGCGCAGTTCCCCGCGCCCCTGAGGGGCACACTCCGTGCGCCCCCAGGGGAGGCTGCGCGAAGCGCATGCCTCAGGGGCGCGGGGAACTGCGCGAGA